>JAJCXQ010000550.1 GCA_029263355.1 Acidobacteriota bacterium
CCCGGACCAGCCCTCCCCTGGTCTGCGCTCCGCCGGCCGGCTGGCCGACGTCATGCCCACCATTCTGGAGCTCATGGGGCTCGCCAAGCCCGACGCGATGACCGGACGCTCGTTGATCGTCTAAAGCTCGTTGATCGTCTAAAGGAGATTTCCATGGCCAAGAAAACCATCGCCGACATCGACGTCACCGGCCGCAAAGTCCTGATGCGGGTCGACTTCAACGTACCGTTGCACGACGGCGTCATCACCGACGACCGGCGGATCCGCATGGCCCTGGAGTCGATCGAGAGTGTGCTGGACCGCGGCGGCTCGGTGATCCTCATGAGCCATCTCGGGCGCCCCAAAGGCACCGGACGCGAGCCCGGGCTCAGCCTGGCGCCCGTCGCCCAGCGCCTGAGTGAGCTAATGGATCGCCCAGTGGCCTTTGCCACCGACGCCGCGGGGGACGACGCACGGGCTAAAGTTGGAGAGCTCAGTTCGAGCGGCATTGTCCTGCTCGAGAACCTGCGCTTCCAGAAGGCCGAAAAGAAAGGTGATGAGGACTTTGCGGCGGCTCTCGCCGACCTCGGTGATATCTACTGCAACAACGCCTTCGGCACCTGCCACCGCGAGCACGCCTCGATGGTCGCGGTCCCCCGCCGAATGAAGGCCGACGGCAAGCCGGCGGTTTGCGGCTTCCTGGTCGAGAAAGAGATCCGCTACCTGTCGGAAGTCATCGCCAACCCCGAGCGTCCTTTCCTCGCCATCCTCGGCGGCGCCAAGGTCTCCGACAAAATTGTCGTCATCGATAACTTGCTGGAGATCTGCGACGCCATCCTGATCGGCGGCGCCATGGCCTACACCTTCGCCCTCGCTCGCGGCCACGCCGTCGGCAACAGCCTGGTGGAACCCGACTTTGTCGACCGCGCCCGCGGCATGTTGGAGCGTGGCGGTGACAAGATCCTCCTCCCGGTCGACCACCACTGTGGTGATCGTTTTGCTGGCGACGCCACCAAGCAGATCGTTGAAGGCGACATCCCAGACGGCTTCCAGGGTCTCGACATCGGGCCCCGAACCCAGGAAACCTTCGCGGCCCGCATCCGGGACGCCAAAACCATCGTCTGGAACGGTCCGATGGGCGTCTTCGAGCTTCCCCCCTTCGACGCTGGCACTCGCGCCGTCGCCGAAGCCGTTGCCGCCGCCGAAGCCACCAGCATCATCGGCGGCGGCGACAGCGCCGCCGCCATCGAACAACTCGGCCTCGCCGACCAGGTCAGCCACGTTTCCACCGGCGGCGGCGCCAGTCTCGAAATGCTCGAGGGTAAATCCTTCGCCAGCTTCGAAATCCTCGACGATCGCTAAATTCCCCAACAGACTCGAGGCGCCTTTTACGTCTTCTTAAGGGTGAGGCTTTTTTTGGTGGGATTCCATCCTGGAATCTCGGAAAAGCCGAACGGAGGACCGGCATGGCGTCTGACAACCCCAAACCGCTGCACAAGCCCATCGACCGCAGCCACCGATTGCTTTTCAGTCACCCCCGAACCATCCGCGATTTGTTACGCGGATTCATCCATCAACCCTGGGTCGCAGAGCTCGACTTTTCCACTCTCGAGAAGCTGCCCGCCAACTACATCTCCGAACAACTCGTAGGCGAGTTCGAGGAGCGCACCAGCGATGTCGTCTGGCGGGTTCGCTGGCGTGACAGGCAACTCTATGTCGTTGTTCAGCTCGAGTTGCAATCCACTTGCGAGCACGACATGGCGCTACGCATGCTGGTCTACATCGCGCTATTCTACCAACGGCTACTCAAAGAACAGCCCTTGAACCGCAGCGACAAGCTGCCGCCAGTGCTGCCCATCGTGTTCTACAACGGAGATCCCAGATGGTGGGCGCCGCTGGACGTCAAAGATCTCATCGAGACCGTGCCCGAGGGCTTCGCGACACACCTGCCGTCGATGCGCTACTGTCTGATCGACGAGAAGCGCTTACCTATTGAAGAGCTCGAGAGCCTACAAGACAACGTGGTGGCCGGTATCGCACGGGTGGAGCAGGATCACGGGCCGGCATACCTCTCACAGATGGTGGGACAATTCGCCCAGTGGCTCCACGCACCTGACCAGAGCGCCCTGCGTCGAGACGTGTTAGCCTGGTTGGTCGAGGTTGTGCTCCCAGCGAGAGCAGCCGGCACCGAGGTGCCAGAGCTTGGAGACCTAGAAGAGTTCCAGACCTACCTGGAGGTGAACATGCAGAGTTGGACGGAGCAATGGAAAGCGGAAGGCAGGAAAGAAGGCCGACAGGAAGGCCGATTCGATGGCGAGGTGGCACTATTTCGACGCTTGTTCCAACACAAGTTCGACGCCACGGGAGCGGCCGTCGAGGAACGGATCCAGTCGGCTAATACCGAGCAGCTTTTCGAGTGGAGTAAAAACTTGCTGACGGCCAGGACGGTAGAAGATGTGTTCGGTCGCATCGAGCACTGACGAATTCGACTGACGAGCTCACCTGCTAAGAGCCGCGTGGACCGGCGGCTTCTGAGACTCTACCCTTCGCTCAGGATCTCGAACCGCATGCCTGCGGCTCGCAGGCGTTCGAGCAAACGATCCCCCATCGCCGTCGCCGGGGTGATGACCCCGAACTGCTGCGGCAGCTGTTCGCCATCGAGAGCCAGACAGAGGGCGGACTCGGAGACCATCTTGGACGTTTCACCGTAGCCTGGATCTCCGCCGCTGGCCTCACCGACGATCCGGCGGCCAGCCGCGGTGCCGACAAAGGTGACGCGGAAGCGGCCGCGGGCGCGCTCTTCAAGGGTTGGGCCGTCGCCGGATTGCCTTAGCTTGAGCAATAGCTTACGGGTCGGCGGTAATTGGGCGAGACCAAACACCGAGCCGACACCAACACCGAGAGCCACCAACTTGGGAAAGCTGCCGACCCGCAGGTAGTGACCGTAGCGGAACTCTTTACCGTAGGACGGTAGGGCACGGGCCGAACGTAAGACCACCTGGGGATCGATCGTCGGCATCGGCGCCACCCAACCGTTGACCGCCTTCTCGTAACGGGCCCGAGATCGCAGGCCACGGACCTTGCGGTCACCGACGATCGGCCGACGCGACCGACGCAGCTGTTGCCGTGCTCGCCCCATGGCGTTGACCGCCGACTGCCAAGTACCGCCCGAGAGCTTGCCGCTCGCCGAGACGAAACCTTCGAGCTTGACTGTCGCCTCAGCGGGGAAAGCCTGCGCCATCATGTAGGCGCCAAGATCGTGCGGAATGCTGTCGAAGCCGCAACAGTTGACGATGCGTAACTGCCGATCGCGGGCGACCTCGTCGTAACGCTCAATCAGCCGATTGACGAACTCCGGCTCACCCGTGATATCAGCATAATGTGTACTGGTCTCGACACAAGCGGCCACCAACGGCTCGCCGTACTTCTGGTAGGGACCAACCGTCGTCAACAGGACGCGGGTCTGCTCGGTCATCGCCAGCAACGAAGCAGGGTCGCCGCTATCCGCAGCGATCACCCCGACGTCCTCGCCCAGGCCGAGCTCGGATTTGACCGCCGCTAGCCGTCCAGCATTACGACCGGCGATCGCCCACGAGAACGCCTCGTCGGACGCCGCAAGATATCCTGCAACCAACTTGCCGGTGAAACCGGTGGCGCCGAAAACCACAACGTCGTAGGTTCGCGCTTTGCTCATCACTTACGACCGATAGTTGACAAATTGCATGTCGATACCCAGATCCTTATCTTTTAACAACGCCATCACGGCCTGCAGATCATCTCGGTTCTTGCCGGTCACCCGCACCATATCTTCCTGGATCGCGGCCTGGACCTTGAGCTTCGCCTGCTTGATCAGTTTGACGATCTCGCGAGCATTGTCCTTGGGAATCCCCTGCTGCAACTCAATCGTCTGCCGAATCGTGTCCTTGGCGGCGGGCTCAACCGTGCCGTAGGTCAGCGCCTTGATCGAGACGCCGCGACGGATCAGCTTCTGTTGCAACACCTGATCCACTGCTTTGCGAGTGAACTCCTCGCGGGAGGTGAGAACAATCTTGTTCTCAGCCTCGACCAACTGAATATCGGAGTCCGTACCCTTGAGGTCATAACGCTGGTTGATCTCTTTCAGCGCCTGATTGACCGCGTTCTTGACCTCAGCCAAATCAACCTTGGACACGACGTCGAAACTGTTCTGTTTTGCCATGGGATGCTCTCTCTCGTTGCGGCACCCAGTCGGTGCCAGCGCTCGTCGCTCAGGTCGAGCGCCAGTATTTATAGCGATTGATCAGTCCGTTGGTCGACGCATCGTGAGACACCACCGGCGCGTCGTCCGAGAGCTCCGGGAGGATGGTCTTGGCGAGTTGTTTGCCGAGCTCCACCCCCCATTGATCGAAGCTGTTGATGTTCCACAGGATACCTTGCACGAAGACCTTGTGCTCGTAAATCGCTAACAACTGCCCTAGCGTCCGGGGAGTCAACCGAGGCACCAGGATCGAGTTGGTCGGCCGGTTGCCGGGAAACACCTTGTGTGGCGCCAGCTGATCAACGACGCTGGACTCGTGGTCCGCCGCCGCCAACTCGGCTCGCGCCTCGTCTTCAGTCTTACCACGCATCAAAGCTTCGGTCTGGGCAAAGAAGTTGGCGAGCAAAATCCGGTGGTGGTCGCCGAGGGGATGCTGCGACGACGCTGGGGCGATGAAATCGGCGGGGATCATCTGTGTGCCCTGATGCAGCAGCTGGTAAAAAGCATGTTGACCGTTGGTGCCGGGCTCACCGAAGACTACTGGGCCGGTCGCACCGTCGACGGGCTTGCCGTCGAGATCAACGCTCTTGCCGTTCGATTCCATATCGAGCTGTTGCAGATAGGCCGCCAACCGATGGAGGGATTGATCATAGGGCAACACCGCGTGGGCTCCCGCCTCGAAGAAACGGATGTACCAAAACCCGAGCAGCGCCAAAATCACCGGAATGTTGCGATCGAGAGGTGCCGTACGAAAATGTTCGTCGATGCCATGGGCGCCTGCCAACAACTCCTCGAAACGCTCCATGCCGATCACGCAGGCCACCGGCAAACCGATCGCCGACCAGCACGAGTAGCGGCCACCGACCCAATTCCAGAACTCGAACATATTCTCGGGATCGATTCCAAACTCCACCACCGCCGAGGTGTTGGTCGACACCGCCACAAAATGGCGGGCGACGGCGGACTCGTCTCCCAAGGCCGAGACCAGCCAAGAGCGGGCCGAGTGAGCATTGGTCAGAGTCTCTTGGGTGGTGAAGGTCTTCGATGCGACGATGAATAGGGTCGTCTCCGGCCGCAAGCCACTGACCGTCTCCGCCAGGTGAGCCCCATCGACGTTGGAGACAAAATGCGCCTTCAGCCCCGGTCGCCAATACGGCCGTAACGCCTCGGCGATCATCAAGGGACCGAGGTCCGAGCCGCCGATACCGATGTTCACCACATCCGTGATGTGCTCGCCGGTGTAGCCGCGCCAACTGCCGTCGCCGAGGGCATCCGAGAAGCGCCGCATATGCGCCAGCACCGCGTTCACCGCTGGCATCACGTCCTCACCGTCAACCAACATCGGGCGATTCGAGCGATTGCGCAGCGCCACATGCAGCACCGCGCGACCCTCGGTTTGGTTGATCTTCTCGCCCGCGAACATCGCCTCGATCGCGGCCGGCACGCCGACCTCCTCCGCGACCTCGCACAACAGCGCCATCGTGTCGCCGGTGACAAGATTCTTGGAGTAGTCGAGCAGCAGATCGTCAACTTCGATCGAGAACCGTTCGAACCGATCCTGATCGTCATCGAACAACGTCCGCATGTGGGTGTCGCCCAACACAGTGCGATGCTCTTGAAGCCGCTGTAAAACGGCGGATTGCTGGCGAATCGTCATAACGAGACAGGCCTCCTGGTTAGGAGCGGAATCTACCAGATGCGACCGTGCCTCGGTCTCAATCCTCAGCCGTTCCCAATCGGCGATGGAACACCAGCTCGTGATCCAGCAGATCGGGATGAAAAATCTCGATCAAGTCGGCGAGCACCAGGTCCGGACGTGCCGTGCCAGTCTCCCAATAGTCGCTGCCACCGTGGACGTTCTGCCGGGCGTCACTGTTGAAAACCTGGCCTTCGCGGAACGCTCGAGTCTCCGCCAAACGATCGTCGAAGGCCGCGATTTCGTCGAGGGACGCTACGCTACCAGGTTGTACCCAGAAGTCGGCGTCCAACACTCGTTCATAAACACTCTCGAGGTGCAGCGGCAAGCTGCCGGTAGAAGTGTCGTCCGCCCACAGGTAGCGGGCGCCCGCGTCGGCCAACATGTGGGCAAGGAAGCTCTGGCCACCGGGCATATACCAGACCTCCCCCAACGGTGCACTGGTGAAGACGGTGGGACGCTCCTCCCCCACCCGCGATCGGACAAGCCCGACGAGCTCGGCATAACGTCCGGCAACCTCACCGAAAACAAGCTCGGCCTGCAACTCGCGGTTGAAGAACAGAGCAGTGAACTTGATCCACTCGGCGCGACCGAGGGCCGTCGTCTCGAAAAAAGACGGCACCAAAGCGGTGGGGACGCCAAGCTCTCGCAGCTTGCCGATCAGCCCACCCGCCCCCTCTCCCAGACTGTCGGCCAACAGTAGATCGGCGCCGCTCGCAACCACCAACTCGAGATTGATCGTCGAGCCCATGCCGATCTCGACCATCTCTCCGGCGTCGATACGCTGTCGAACCTCCGGCGAGTTGACGTAATCGAACTCATGATGCCCAATCAACCGGCCGGTGAGCCCAAGCCGCACCAGATGCGGCACCTCCGTCGTCGACGTGGTGATCACCGTGCGCGCTGGGATCTCGAACGTCGCCACATCGTCGAAACCCGACGGTCGCGGCGTGCCACATTGCACCAACAAATAACGCAATCCCTCGTCGGCGCCCTGCCAGGGCTGGGTGATCGTCACCAACTTGTAGTGCTGGTGATACTCGACGCTGAACTGCCGAGCATACTCCACCGCAACCCGGTCGGGAAAATAGTCGACCGTGGGATCAAACTCTTCGACACAGGCCAACGGATTCCGGCCCTCCACTTCTGTCGGCGTAACCTCCACGAGCGCTGTGGTAGCTGGGGTCACTGTGGTCGCTGGGGTATCGGTGGTCGCTTCTTCAACCGGCGTCCTGTCCTGCGTCCCACCGCAGCCGAGAATCAGACTCCACATCAGCAACAGGCGCCACCCAGGCAAATCCACCACCCTTCCGAATCCGCTCAGGCGAGCGGGGGCGCCCCTCTCCCGGGAAGGAGTGAACGGCGGGCGGGAGAGGGGACGGGGGTGAGGGGCTACCGTCGACACAGAGCTAACTCTCTTGGATTGGGTACGGACATGGGGACGCCGGAAGATGCCAGCCAGGCCAAGCCTTGTCAAGCTGTGGTCGCCGCCGGGGGCCACGTTCAAGCTGCCAAAATCCAGTACCATACAGGCTCAAATTTCCCTTGAAAGGAACCCCATGCCCTCGATGCTCTCTTCCGTTCGTAGGTCGCTCCGCGCCAGCGTCGTGCTGGCCAACGTATCGCTCGCTACTGTGTTGTTCGCTACTCCCGCTTGGTCCGATCCATCGAAGCTCGAAGTTTTCCCCGCCGAGCTCGCGAGGGTCGCTGCCGAGTTGCGCGACAAGGCCTTGGCGGAATCTGACGCCTACGACTTCATCGCCAGTTTGACCACCGAGGTTGGCCCACGGCCGGCGGGCTCGGTCAACGATCGTCGAGCGGTGGCATGGGCAGTCGAGCGTCTCACGAGCTACGGCCTCGAAGTGCGCACCGAGCCAGTGACCGTGCCCCATTGGGTACGCGGCAAAGCGGCCGGACGCATCGTCGCCCCCTACCCGCAGCACGTCGAGCTGGTCGCCCTCGGCGGCAGCATCGGCACCCCGGAAGGCGGCATTGAAGCCGAGGTGATCGAAGTTGAAGGCGTCGACGCGTTAGAAGCTCTGGAGCCGGGCGCGGTCGAGGGCAAAATCGTCTTCTTCAATCGCCGCATGACGCGTCACCCCCAGGGCGCCGGCTACGGCCCAGCAGTCCAGGCGCGGGGCTCCGGTCCAGCCAAGGCCTCCCCCCTCGGAGCCGTCGCCGTCATCATCCGTTCAGCCGGCACCTCGAGCCATCGTTTTGGGCATACCGGCGGCACGCGTTACGCCGACGGCGTGCGCAAGATCCCCGCTGCGGCCCTATCCAACGCTGACGCCGACATGCTGGAGCGGCAAGTTGCCACCGGTAAACCGGTACGTTTCCACCTCGAGCTCGGTTGCCGCAACCTACCCGACGAAATGTCCGCCAACGTCATCGGTGAAATCCGAGGACGCGAAAAACCGGACGAAATCGTGCTGCTCGCCGCCCATCTCGACTCTTGGGACCTCGGCACCGGCGCCATCGACGACGGCGCCGGCTGCGCCATCGTCTCCGAGGCAGCCCGTATCATCGCCGCCTTGCCCCAAGCACCACGCCGCACCCTGCGAGTCTTCTTGGCTGCCAACGAAGAGTTTGGCCTCAGCGGCGCTCGCGCCTATGGTGAGCTCCATGCTGACCAGCTCGTCAACCACACCGCCGCCGCCGAATCCGACCTCGGCGTCGGCAAGGTGTCGATCTTGCGCTCGCGGGTGGCCCCGGATCGCATGCCCTGGGTGCGCGACCTTGAACGTTTGCTGTCGCCCCTCGGCATCTCCCATGTCGACACCCCAGCCTTCGGCGGCGCCGATCTAAGGCCGCTCAGACCAGCCCGCGTCCCCTTCTTCGACCTACCGCAGGACGCCACCCTCTACTTCGATTATCACCACACCGCTGACGACACCCTCGACAAGCTCGACCCCGAGGATCTGCGTCAGAACGTCGCCGCTTACGTCACCCTCGCCTACCTGCTCGCCGAAACCGAGACCGATCTCGGCCGGGCGCCGGAGCCCGAGCAGTAGTCGGAGATGAAGCCGGCAACGAGAAGTGGGAGATCGAACACATCGCCGGGTAACGACTGAGGGCAGACCGCGGGGATCTTTTCGGTAACCGGAAAGATCCCCGACGCGGGAGTCGTAGATTCTTACGACAGAATGCGCCAATGGGGAAAGCCGTCAGTAACACCCCACATCTCCTTCTAATTGCCTGGACATCGCCCCATACCGGGAGCGCCGGCATCTTGCCGGCTTCAGGTAGCCCACGCCCGGATAAAGCCATTTTCTCTAGCCACTAGAATACTTCAGCTATAATCTCTCTTTAAGCTTCCTCCGTCCCAGAACGGAGCCTCACGATGCCGACCACACCGCCCAAGCCCAAGCGTCGCCGTCGACGCCGCAAGTCAGCCCCCAAGACGCGGCTATCGAAGATGGTGACGCTCCGCATCAAAGATACCGAGGCTCTCATCGCAGCAGTTCATATCTATGGAGCCACCATCGCCGAAGCCGTCAACAACCGCCTGTCGCCCGCCCTGCTCGACGGCGAGACATTGCCCGATCACCGGTTGACGCTCGAGCTCGCCGCCCGAACCGTCGAGCACGCCTGTGACCAGTTGACAGAGCTCGACGACCAACACACCTTCGCCACCGCCGACCGTGACGCCGCCCAAGCTCGCCTCGTGCAGATCACCAAGCAGGAGCTCTACCCGCAAACAGTTGCTGTCCGTCGAGCGATCGACGCCGCTCTCGGCAAGAAAGCCGGCGCCAAGCTTCACTCCTTTTCCGGCGCCACCCCTCGAAACATCGAACCGCTCCGGAAACACGTCCGTAAACTGCTCCGACGGCTTCAGAACCCGGCCCTGCGCCTGCCCAACCCGCTGCCTGGCGAGACCGTCAACCGCGAAGTTTGGCTTCGCCGTCTCGACGAGCCCTATCGCAAGCTCGCCGCCAACCATCGCCAACTCGCCAACTGCCAAAATCTCTTCTTGGTTGTGACTCGAGAGCGCACAGCCGCCATGAGCCACTTCGACACCCTCTACACCGAGACGCTCCATCTCGTCGACGCCCTCTTCCGCCTCGCCGGCCTGAGCGACAAGATCCTGAAGACACTGCGGCCTTACTACCAGCGCCGCCGACTCAGCGCCCAGGCTCGCAAAAGGCGTCGATCTCGAGCCGATGATGCGGCGGTCAGTCAGGACAGCATCCCGCTCACAACATCCGATGTCGCGGCCGATCCGGACAGCATTCTGCCCGAAACATCCGATGTCGCGGCCAATATGGACAGCACTCTGCTCAAAACATCGGATGTCGCGGCCAATCCGGACAGCATTCCGCCCGAAACATCCGATGTCGCGGCCAATCCGGACAGCATTCTGCCCGACGCATCGGTAAGGGACGCGTCCGCAGAGCCTGGCACCGTCGAATCGACGCGCGACAACGCGTCCTGAGCGGCGGTCGGGGCGTCGATTCAGGTTGACGACGCGTTGAGCGCGGGTCGAGAGGGTTGAACTTGGCCCGATGACGCGCCCTGCGACTGCGGCGGGGTCCACTCTCGGCTGAACGACGCGCTCGTCGACGGCAGGGGCGTCAAGGTTGCAGAAAAACGAGACCGGGTAGCACCTCCGGCTGGTCGTGCAGGTGTCTCGCTAGCGTCTCACGCGCCCGGCCTCGCATCTTCAGCTGATTCAGGGACTTTTTCTCTAACCGGAAAGGGCTCCGCATCAGCCCAGAGCGTGTTTTGAGCGACCCGACACCTCTCTGGGTCTCGCCAAGACAGGATTTCTGGTTGGCAACAGGTCTCTTGGCTGGGTTGAACGCGATTTGTAACGCGCAACAGGTCTCTTGGCTGGCCAAGACGGGACTTTGGTTGCACAACAGGCGTCTTGGCTGAGCCTCGGGACCGGATTGGCGTGACGGACCCTGACGGAGCTGAGCAGCATCACGGGATAGATGAAGAGATACGGCCATGGTAAATAGAATCTACCCCCACCCGCCAGTAGATTCCTTCCTGCCTATGCTGATGCATCTTCCTCATCGAAACAATTTAGGTCGAGGCGGGACTCGTCAATGGCTCGCATCAAAAATGCGCCGATTAGAACAGCGTCAGCATCAGCATGAGTCATTAGCCAATTACCTGGACAAATACTTGTCCACGCATTGATGAACGACTTGTCAGCGGCTCGATATTGCCGTCGGAGAGTAGGCCATCGAAAGAAGAACCTAGAACTTCTCAACCTGGGTGGGAGTTTTCGCCTCGGTTTCGCGCTGTAGGTCGCAGGGGCGATTCATTCCTTGCGGGAGCCGTACACACTGCATCTGATGCGATGAAATCGATGTACTGAACTCTTATGACTCACACCACCAGAGGCACTCCTGATGCGCTAACTGAATCCGATTTGATGACTTACCATCATCTAGGTAACCAGCGATCAAATCACTGCTGTCTCAATAAGGCTGTGAAGAAATCCCAAGCCAACGCCGTCGCGAGTGTCTGCTTAGCAATCACGGTGACCTACGCCATTGCCTACTCCTGGCCTCGCGGTCCACAATTGGCACAAGCCAAAGCGAAATTCGCTCACGCCATTCACGGCAAGAGGCCTGTCGAGGGGCGCCTCAGTTGGGACCTCCCCTACACTCCTCCCGACCATCTTGCTCTGCCTGTGGAACAAGAACGTGCCCCACTAACTACCAGCAGAAAATCTGAAAGTGAGCTCGAACTCCGCCGAGCAGCACACGCACTTCTGAAAGCTGCCCGGATTGCGACCTCTGCGGAGAGTGCCATCACCCTAGGCGTTCTTCGGTTGCTCGAACAGAGACCGGATCGCGCCATCGAACACTTCTTGCATGCAACCCACCTAGCGCCTATCGACGCCAGCGGCTGGAGCGATCTCGGGGCAACGTACATCGAACGTGCCCGCCGACAAAACGATCCCGCTGATTATCTGTTGGCCCTAGAGGCCTTAGAAGAGGCCGTGGCCCTGGCCCCAACTCATCCGTCCGTTCTCTTCAATCACGCTCTAGTCTTAATGAGGTTGTCCCTTCGCCGACAGGCCAAGACCGCATGGATGGCCTATCTCGAGGTCGATCCCCAATCCAGTTGGGCTGACGAGGCGAGGGGTCACCTGAGTGCGCTGCTCATAGCGGATGATGGCCAATGGCCGGAACTACGTCCTCTGCTGGATGCAGCGGTTGTCGATAGCCAATTCGTCGAGTGGATCGTCTCTCAGCACCCACATCAGATCGTTCGTTACGTCCAGGATGATCTACTGGGTCGCTGGAGCGATGCTCTCGTTGAGCGCCGAGGTCCGGAAGCAGCGACTGCTTTGAATCTCGCCCACCGGATTTCCCGCACCCTGGCCCAGAGCCTCGGTGAGCACCTACCCAGCGACATCGTCGCTGCAATTATTCAGACACCACCGGCACAACAACAGCCTCTGGCCGAGGGGCATCGGGCCTATCGAGACGCTCGCGCGCTGTACAACCAACATAGGACCGCGGAAGCCCGGCCGCTGTTCGAGTCCGCTCTGCGGACCTTCGAGTCCATCGGCAGCCCAGCTGCTCTGCTCCCAGAACTCTACCTTGCAATTGGCCGATTCGAATCTTACGACCTCGAGCCAGCGCACCAAGCACTGATCCAAATTCTTGAGCACCCGAAGGCGCATGGCTATCCTAGCCTCGAAGGCTTGACCTATTGGATGCTTGGGATGTCTCACCTAGCGAATGGTAAGCCTCTTAGTTCGCTCAGTGCGTATCAGGCTGCGCTGGCACGATTTGAGCTCATTGGAGCATGGGACAACGTAGCAGCTGTACACAGCCTCCTGGCTGAGAATTTTCGCTTCCTAGGCAACAGTCAAGAGGCTTGGAGTCAGGCTTTCAATGCCCTCCACGCTTCTGCTCTGAACCCAGATCCGCGGCAGAGACATCGAGCCTTGAGTTTGGCAGCGGACGTTTGCCTCACTGACGGACATTGGGAAGCTGAACTATATCTCCGCAACGAGGTTGTCTGGATTGCTCGCCAAGCAGGCGAGCCTGTAGCTAGCGCACACGCCCTGCTGCAACGCAGCCAAAACCTGACTCGGCTTGGCCGGAACGAGCGCGGAGCCCAGGATCTCAATGAAGCATTCGAACAGCTAGGCAGCATAGGAGATTCTGCCAAGCGGCAACGAGTCAAAGCCGACCTAGTCGTCGCGGAGAGCAATCTTCTCGTCGAGACCGCGCCTTCAGAGTCTGAAGCGGCACTGACGCACGCTCTCGATTTCTACGCCGGTAACGGCAATCAATATCCGCTATCAAGACTCTTCCTGGCACGCGGGCGCGTGCGTCGAACAGCCGGAGACCTAAATGGGGCGCTGAGCGATCTCCGGAGGGGAATCGAAATCTTCGAAGCTCAACGCGAAACGGTCGAGGATGAAGCACTTCAAATCTCGTTTTTTGATCAGTCGGAGACCCTATTCGATGAGGCGATTCACCTCACTCTTGCCGAAGGCGATGCCATAGCAGCATTCTCCTACACTGAAATGAAACGCTCTCGATCACTCTTGAATCGACTCGACAATTTCCCGTCACTTTCACAGAGGGTTCCCAACAACATAGGCGACATTTCGCGCCCTCTCAGCGCTCATGAAATCCAGCTAGCACTCCCAAGCGACGTGGCGGTTGTCGAGTATGACGTCCTGGAAGATCGAATAGCTGTCTGGATCCTTCGCCCTGACGAAACGATGAAGCTAAACCAACAAATGATCGAAGCACAAGAAGTCGAGGAGACCGTTGCCCGGCTACTAGGCGCACTCAGAGCCCAGCCAGAAGAGTTCAGTTCGGCCTCTCGAGAGCTCTATGACATGCTCATTCGTCCGGTCCTGAACGCCGGGATTTCAGCCCGGGATCGCCTAGTCCTAATACCCGACCAAACTCTAAGTGCCGTGCCATTCGCTGCCTTGAGCAACCGGGATAGCGGTAGATATATCATCCAGGATCATGATCTGACAATTGCCCCCAGTGCGTCATTCTATGTCCGGTCACTACCTGCAGAACCGCGCATCCCAATAGCACGATCTCTCACCGCACTGGTGATCGGCGACCCCACCCTGCATCAAAAATTTCTCGGCTCGCTCCCAGATCTCCCAGAGGCCATGACCGAGGCGTCGACCATCGCCGAGATCTACCCGGGTTCATTGCTACTCACTGGCAATCAAGCGACTCGATCACGGTTTCTGGAGGCCGTCGACCAGCACGACATTATCCACATTGCCAGCCATGCAGAGCTCAACGAAGAGTATCCTCTACTTTCTTATCTTTTGCTTGCGACAAGCGCTCCGTCAGATTCAGGCGCTCTCTACGCGCACGAGGTATACGGGTTGAAGCTCGAGAAGCCAAAGCTTGTTGTGCTCTCGGCCTGTCGTACTGCTTCCGGGCCGACAACACTGGAAGGCGTCTCTAGCCTCGCCAGAGCTTTTCTGGCATCAGGTGTGCCAGCTGTTGTCGCGTCTCTCTGGAACGTTGAAGACGCAGCCACGTCCGAGCTCTTCAGAGTTTTCTATCAAGAACTCAGTACGGGCGCAGGCACAGCCAACGCCCTTCGGCAAGCTCAGCTTGCACTGCTCCATCATGAAAATGAGCAGTTCCGCCACCCTAGGTCTTGGGCTGCCTTCGAGGTATTAGGAGCTCTCGATGGATAGTTCAAGACCTTCACCGATGAACCCTGGGAGGAAACGTCATGTCCGAGTTGAAACTAAAATTTTCAGGTCTGTGCGGTCTAGTTCCGAAGAAACCCATTGATCAGCCGAACAACCAAATGCGAGTTCTGCTGGTCAACGCGCGCCACGCCGGCCATGGCACCCACAGTGTTTACCATACTCCTGTTCTAGTCTGTGAAAATCGCCTAGTCAAGACGGGCCTCGGCCTGCGAAGTCCGGATCGAAAATATTGGGACCCTCGAACACGTCTAAGTATGGCCCTGTTTTCCCTCGACGATCAGGATGTATCAATCATCGGAGCGCCGCCCAACTCGCTAACGTTCAAAGGACCGGCTGCCGTTGCGACGTGTCCGACCTCGACAACTATGGCTGAGAGCTTCGCTTGGACTGGGCCTATGAAGGGTGTCAGCCCCGGCTCCGAAATCGTAAAGGCAGAGTGCTTGGCACCTGACAACGTCGACGCGTCTGTGGCCGGCCGGGTAGCGGTCACGGCAGGCGAGGTTAAAACGTCTGTTTCAGCTGCAGACAATGACAAGACGATCCTACAGTGGGAATTCAGGCAGAACCCTGAAGAACCGCCTGTTCCGCTAGTCCAAGCTCTAGCCGAAGAAGTCCAACTCTCCTATACCTTCGACACTCCAACAATCGAGCTCCAGACTCAGAAGTTCGGCCCTCCAGCTCAACCAACGCAAATCGTTCGCCTGACACCAATAGTGGGGACAGCCGTCGCCTGGATCTTGAACATGCCTTGGGAGGACATCCTATCCCGGAGAATGTACTCGCAAACCGACCATCGGGATCCAGATTACCACTTCGCTCACTTCTATGATTTGAGCGAGTCACCTGGAGACAAAAATATACCCTATCCATGCCTCGACAAGCCCAGGTGCGACCATGCTCCAGGCCCCGGACTGAACAACCCGCAATGCCCCCCTGTTCGGTATGCGGACAACGGCGACGCCTGAGGTAGTATGAAACAATGGGCAACCATCGATCAAAAGCAACGTCGCCTCGAACGCCCACTCCTGAACCGGTGAAAACTGATGCCAGACAACCCAAGCTTTTGGTTTCGACTGCAAATCCAGAGTACGCCTTCAAGAGTCCATCAGAACATCTAGAGCAGAAAAACGGCAGCAATAAAGAGCCAAAGTATCGCATTATCGTCAAGCACCATCAAGCCGTCGCGTCGGCAAGACAAGCCAAGGCGAGTATTGAAAGTTCACTCGACGACCGCTCGCGAAAACTACTCAAGAACGCTGAAGTGTTCCCGCTCTTCACGTCTTGGCCTGGAGAACGTGCTCTCGTCCTCGAGGAAGTGATCCGTCATCGGGAACCTTGGCTGCGCTACGAAGCCAGTCAAGTGTTACCCCCAACGGAGGCCTTTGACCTGCTCCGCTTCATCGCCATCGATCATCAAAGCAATCAAGCGGCCGACGACCTCCTGGAACTACTACAGGACAAATTCGACATTGCCTACAAGCAGTCTGAGATCACTCTGCCAGCTATCAAGTACGACGAAGACGCAATCATGCCCATCAACCAGAGCTACTTATTGCCAGCACCTGAGGGGATCGATGCCTATTATGCTCGCAGATTCCCAGGAGGCGATGGCACCGGTGTTCGCTTCGTTGACGTGGAAAGAGGCTGGGGTCTTGATCATCGAGACCTCGTCGACGCCGGCATCACTCGGATTTCAGGTCAAAACCTCGAGCAGTACTGGGGCCACGGAACCGCTGTGTTAGGCATCGTTACCGCGCTCGACAACGAGTTCAGCGCAACCGGCATCGTTCCCGGCCTCGCATCAGCGAGGGTCGCATCGACCGCAATCACAAAAGATGAATCCAATGCTGCGAATGCCATTCTTGCAGCGATGCTCGAGTTACGCTTTGGCGATGTCATGCTTCTAGAGATTCAGGCTTTGGTGAACCACCGACAGTTGCAACCGGTCGAGGTCGACCCCGCTGTCTTCGCGGCCATTCGGCTCGCAACAACTCTCGGTATCGTCGTAGTCGAGCCTGCTGGCAATGGAGCGAAAAGTCTCGACCTGATGTGTACGCCAGACGGCAGGTCCATGAGACGATCACAACAACGACTGCACGACTCAGGCTCCATTATCGTGGGCGCATCCACTTCCCACTGGCCTTACCTTCGACACCCGGCCTCTAACTTCGGCGGACGCGTAGACTGCTACTCCTGGGGTGAAGAGATAGGTACAATTTTCCGAGTTGAGCATCTCAAACAGCTCGAAGACGCTCATCTTGAGCTACGCTGGGGAGGTCTTCTCTCTAACACCGAGTGCACTGGGGGCCTCAACTTACCAGAAGGTGAGACACTGTTCGATGGTACCTCTGGTTCCTCGGCAATTATTGCCGGTGTAGCCATCGCAGTTCAGGGTCTTGCTCAAGCCAACCTTGGCT
>JAJCXQ010000551.1 GCA_029263355.1 Acidobacteriota bacterium
CAACGTCTCCGAGTTGATCACCAACTACGACGTCTCACCTTCGGGCAAGCGGGCCGTTCTCGAGGCCAGAGGCGACGTCTACACGGTACCGGCGGAGCATGGGTTCACCCGCAACCTAACCCGTACCTCGGGGGTGGCTGAGCGCTTCCCCGCCTGGTCGCCGGACGGGGAGCAGATCGCTTTTCTGAGTGATCGCAGCGGTGAATACGAGCTTACGTTGAAGCCGGCGAAGGGCGGCGAAGAGAAGACTCTAACCTCTCTCGGTCCCGGCTTCCGCTACCGCCCCTGGTGGTCTCCCGACAGCCAGAAGATCGCCTTCGTCGACCAAGCGATGCACATTCGGTACTACGACCTGAAGACCTCCAAGGTCGAAGAGGTGGACCGTGGAAAAGCGCTTTTTCAAGGCGCTCTGCAACAATTCACCGTCAGCTGGTCTGCCGATAGCCGCTGGCTGGCGTACGACTTGACCCTCGATAACCTCAAGAACGCTATTTTTCTTTTCGATACGGCCACCGGCGAACACCACCAGGTCACCTCCGGCTACTACAGCGCCACCTCTGCAGTCTTCGATCCCGTTGGGGACTACCTCTTTTTCTTGTGGGATCGGGCGCTGACGCCGTCCTACAGTGACTTTCAAAGCAGTTGGATCTATGCCAACTCAACCTACCTTGCGGCGGTGTCACTGCGTGCCGACGTGCCCTCGCCGGTGGCTCCTCGCAACGATTCAGAAGGCGAAGATTCGGAAGATGATGACGCCGAAGAGGATGACGCCGAAGACGAGCAACAGGACACGAAGAAGGGCAACAAGGGCGATGACGATCAGCAGGATGACAAAGCTGTTGAGCCGGTCGACATCGATATTGATGGATTCGAAGGGCGCATTCAGCTGCTACCGCCAACGCCTGGAAACTTCGGCCGACTGGCCGCGGTCGAGGGCAAGCTGCTTTATTTGCGTTTTCCTCGCACCGGCGCCCAGGCTCGGCCGCTTGGGCCTCGGAGCGGCAGCCTCGACTACTTCGACCTCGAGGAGCGAGAAGAAGAGACGGTGATCGACGAAGTCAACGATTTCCGGCTGGCGGCTGGCGGCGAGAAGATTCTTGTCCGCCGGCGGCGGCAGCTGGCGATTGTCGACATCGCGCCCGACCAGAAGCTGGACAAAGAGCTCGCGACTTCGGAGCTCGAGACGTTGCTCGACCCAGCCGCCGAGTGGCGCCAGATCTTCAACGATGCCTGGCGCTTCGAGCGGGACTACTTCTACGATCCGAATCTCCACGGCGTCGACTGGCCGGAGATGCGTCGCCGTTATGGCAGCCTGCTTGAGCAGGCCGTGACCCGTTGGGATGTCAACTTCCTCCTCGGTGAGCTGATCGGCGAGCTCAACGCGTCCCATGCTTACCGTGGCGGTGGAGATCAGCAGCAGGAAGCGCGGCGTCAGGGCGGCCTGCTCGGCGCCGACTACAGCCTCGAGAACGGGGCCTATCGGATCGTCGATATTGTTGATGTCCCGGCTTGGGAGACGGAGGTGCGTTCACCGTTACGTATGCCGGGCATCAATGTCGACGAAGGCGACTACCTGTTGGCGGTGAATGGCATCCCGATCGATACGGCCAAAGATCCGTGGGCCGCGTTTGATGGCCTCGCCGAGCAGACGGTCATGCTCACGGTCAATGATCGTCCGACATCCGATGGCGCTCGAGAAGTTTTGGTCGAAACTTTGAGCGATGAATCACGTTTGCGTAACTTGGCCTGGATCGAAGCCAATCGGCGTCGGATCGACGAGGCGACCGGTGGCCGAGTGGGTTACATCTACTTGCCGTCAACTGGCCTCGATGGTCAGAGCGAGTTGGTTCGTCAGTTCACCGGCGAGTTGGGGCGTGAGGCGTTGATTGTCGATGAGCGCTTCAACAGTGGTGGGCAGATTCCCGATCGTTTCATCGAGCTGCTGAATCGTCCGGTGACCAATTACTGGGCCGTACGCGACGGTACCGATTGGCAGTGGCCGCAGTATTCCAACCCGGGGCCGAAGGTCATGTTGATCAACGGCTGGAGCGGTTCGGGGGGCGATTTGCTGCCGCACTACTTCAAGTCTGCGGGGCTCGGCCCCCTGATTGGCGAGACCACCTGGGGCGGATTGATCGGGATTTCCGGCAACCCAGGACTGATCGACGGTGGCGGGGTAACGGTGCCCACCTTTGCGGTCTACAGTCGGGAAGGTGAGTGGATCATCGAGGGTAAAGGGGTCAAACCCGATATCGAAGTTATCGCGGATCCTTCCGCGTTGGCCAAAGGTGTAGACCCGCAACTCGAGCGCGCGATCAAAGAAGTGATGCGGTTGCTCGAAAAGACGCCGCATGTGCGACCGGCGCGGCCAGCCTACGAGGATCGTTCCGGCGTCTGAGCTTTTCGTTGACAGCCGAAAGCGCCCGAAAGTAGCTCCGTCGCTGGTAGGTAGAGCAGCGTTGTCCGTTCACCGTCTCCACCAAGATTGGGGCTCGTCGTCTCCTCGATCGCTGTCCAGAAGGCGCGGCCGGGAATCAGGTGAAGTCGCTCGGCGGCGGTCGGTAGGTGAAGGCGTCGGGAGGTCCGGCCGCTGCGCGGTTCGATCTCGTGGAGCGTCCATTGTCGTCGGCCTGTGTTCAAAGTAGGAATCGCACGCAATAGCTCCAATCGAGCCTGGGAGCCGACGTCTTCCGGCCGCGCCACCGTCCTCTTTTCGGCCGGTTTATCCTTTGACTCCGGGTCGGGAACAACCCGGCTGGTCAACACATAAAGCCGGCTGTTCCAAGTGTGCAGCGCGTGGGCCTGGTTGTCCTCGGCAGAGCCTGAGGCGATGACGCGCAATCCACGACGGGTGACACGGTGGATACTCCAAGGCTCGGTAAAGCGCAGGATGAAAACTTTGTTGCCGAGCTGTGCAACATAAGGGCGGCGGTCGTAGAAGTAGTAGCTAGCGAACTCGCCGTCGGCGGAGTCGACCGGCAGCTCGTGTAGTAGATCGAGATCGCCGCGGACGGGATCAAGGCGGACAAAGCCGCGTCGCCAGGTGCTGGTGCCCTCAGCGTCGTCTACCGTGGGCTCTGTGGTTTCGACAAAGTCGGCATAACCGTAGAACAACCCGCGATGGGTCAGCACGTCATTGAACGACGCGTCCGCGAATCCACGGTCTTCGAGTTTCGCGAACGGGCGCTCCCGATGGTCGAGGACCAGGCTGTCGTCGAAGCTCAGCACCCGGGTCTTGTCGATCACGGCGAAGCCCTCGGCGGTACGCTCGAGACGCATCGGTTCCGAGTAGTCGAGATCGATGGTCGTATCGAGCTCAACCTGTCCTGTCCGTTTGCCATCGCGGCCATAGGTGGCGAGGCCGCGGCTCCCGGGGTCGATCAGCACTAACTTGTCACCGTCGGAGCTCCACGCTGCGGACGCCGTCCATGGTGGTGATGGATCGAGGCCGACCCGTGAACATTGGACCGATGCTAGCGGCAGGGCGGATCGACAGCCGCTACTCAGCAACGTCAGCGCGACAAGGAAGCATGCGTGGGAGGAACGTCTAGTCCAGCGGATCGATGTCCAATAGCTGCCCAAAAGAATGATGCGGAATTCGGTCTTACGAAGAAATCTCATGTCGTGTTCCACCTCAACGTGCGCACCGCGGTTCCGGCGATCGCCCTGATCTCTTTGTGCTTGGACCGGCCGCAACGGGATTAGTTCCCGATCGCAGCGGCAAAGATCAGAGCTGACCGAGCTTGGGGGCGAGGATCTCGTCCACCTGCCGCTGGCGAGAGCGGCTGACGCGCAGGCGGGTTCCGTTGTTGAGGACGACGGTGCGTGCGCCTTTGAACAGATGCTCGATCTCGACCACTCGGTCGAGATTGACGATCGCTCCGCGGTGGATGCGGAGGAACCGTTCGGGATCGAGCCGTTGTTCAAACGAAGTCAGGGAAGCCCGTACCAGATGGCTGCCGTTCTGAGTGTGGAGGCGGGCGTAACAGTCGTCACTCTCGATCCAATCAACGTCTTGGGCTTTGACGATCAAGGTGCGGCCGCCGGTGGTGACCCGAATCCGGCTCAGGTTGGGCGGTTCAACGGTGTTTCGCATTGAACTGGCCGGAACCCCGGCTGTTATCGGGCCTGTGGTGTCGCCGTGCTGAACCGCTAACGAAGCCATTTGCTCGGCGAGCGCTCCAAGTCGCCGCTCACGCACCCGGCGCTTGGCGCGTTCCAACGCGGCGAAGAAGCGTGTGTCGGAGAAAGGCTTCACGATGTAGTCCAAGGCCTCGACGTCGAAGGCGTTGACCGCATGTTGGTTGTAGGCGGTGACGAAGACGATCGTCGGCAGTTCGGGGGGGGCGAGCGCCGCAGCGACCTCGAGACCGCTGAGCTCCGGCATCTCGATGTCGAGAAAGACCAGATCGGGATGCTGGGCGCGGATCACTTCGAGGGCGCTGGCGCCGTCTCCGCATTCTCCGACCAGGTCAACCTCAGGATCCTGCTCGAGCAGGTAGGTGAGGGTCTCGCGAGCCAGAGGCTCATCGTCGACGACCAGGACGCGGAACCGGGTCATCCGACCGAGACTCGCTGACCTGCAATAGCCTCTGTCGCCACGTTCGGTGCTGTCGCCGGATCGGGCTCCGCCGGCAGCGTGACGACCGCCACAACACCTCCAGTCAATCGATTACGCACTGCTAGCGAAGCGCGCTCGCCGTAGAGTTGATGGAGGCGAGATCGAGTGTTGCTCAGCCCAAGTCCTTGGTGGCCGTTTGACTCGAAGCCTTCGGGGAGGCCGACGCCGTTGTCGGCGATCTCGATGCGCAGGCGATGTTCTTCGAGGCGGGCGCGGATCACGAGGTGTCCTGGCGCTGCGCGGCGGGCAATGCCATGGCGGATTGCGTTTTCGACCAGTGGTTGCAGGAGGAAGTTAGGCACGGGCTGCTCGAGGCAGTCGTCAGCCACGTCGATGTCGGCCGACAGCCGGTCAGCGAAACGTGCCCGCTGTAGCTCGATGTAGCGCCGTACGAAATCGAGATCTTCGGATAGCGGTACGAGGGATCGTTCCGATCGGTCCAAGGTCGAGCGTAACAGCTCGCTGAGGCCGATGAGCATCTCGAGCGCTCGATCATTGCTCTTGCGTCGCACCAACGCGGCGACCGAGTGAAGTGTATTGAACAGGAAGTGAGGTTGGATCTGGAGCCGCAGTGTCTCGAGTTGGGCTCTCGCGAGCTCGGTCTCGAGCTGGGACTCGCGCAGTTCGGAGGCCCGTGCCTTGCGATAGCCCCCTAGGCCATAGCCGATCGTCAGGCCCACGCAGTAGATCAAAAGATCAATGTGGAACCAGGATGCGCAGGATCTGAAGACACTTTCGATGAAAGTGTAGCTATCCACTGGCAAGTACGGTTGCAAGACGGTGAAGGTGCCCGCTGCCAACAGCAAATGGAGGGTCGTCAACCCAAGGGCGGTTGCTGCTTCGCGCAGCCACCATAGAGACGAGCGGAGTTGCGACCGAGATAGCCGGGCGCCGACGCCCAGGAGCCATGGCGCCACCGGGACCCAGAATCCCCAGCCGACCAGCTGCCAAGCGAAGATCCGCCACCAATCATGACCGTGATCGATCATCGAGAGCTGGATCTGGCTCGAGACCAGCACGGCGGCCAGGAAGGCAGCAGTGAAGGCTGCCGATAGGATCCACCTCGAAGGTAGAGACTCTTTAGTGGCTACGGGTTGTGGCGTGCTATTCATCGATCAAAACTTGAAGGGGACTTATGTACCGTAGCGTTCTATCACGCGGCGGGCAACCTCGCTGCCGCGATCAGTGATCCTGAGCAGTCAATGGGGAGACGAGCACTGCGAACGGGCTCTGAGGGCAGTACCGTTCGCGTTGCCCTGGATACCGTTCCCGGCTTGGGCGGGTCAACGGCGGCAAACCTCGTCCGGGGGAGGCCCACGGCGACGGAGAATGGTTCCGGCTCACCTGCTTCGCCGGAGGCGGTGTCCCAAATCCACAACCGTTGGAGGTACCGCGATGCAAGTCTTCAACCGATCAACGCGCCTGGCAGCGCTCGGGGTCGGTCTCTGCCTCCTTGTCTCGATCGCCATCGGCAGGGCCGGCACTTTCGGTGACAGTGGAGATGCCGAGGGCGCGGCCGTCATGCCAATCTACGATTTGGCAGGTCGCCTCACTTTGCCACCGGACTTTCGGCAGTGGATCTTCGTCGGCTCGTCCCTCGGTCTTTCCTATTCGGCGATCGGTTCTGGCATGAAGATGTTTCACCACACTCTCATGGAGCCGACGTCATATCGTCATTTCAGCCAAACTGGAGAGTTTCGAGAAGGAACGCAGTTCGTATTACTCTTGCACGGCCAGGGGCGTGGTGTGCCGCCTCAGCGTGGCGGTAGCTTTGCCGCCGAACTTCATGTGGTCGAGATGGCGGTCAAGGACTCCACCCGATTCGAAGATGGATGGGCTTACTTCGACTTTGGTGGGAAACGTAGGCCTCGTGAGGTCGCTGCCGCACTTGCTAACAAGTCCTGTTATCAATGCCATGCCGAGCATGCTGCCTACGACAATGTGTTCGTCCAGTTTTATC
>JAJCXQ010000552.1 GCA_029263355.1 Acidobacteriota bacterium
GGTCTTCTCATCGATGTATCCGGTGTCGTCTGACGACTACGAAGACTTGGTCAAGGGCCTCGACAAGCTGCACCTCAACGACGCTTCCCTGACTTACGAGAAAGACTCCTCGGCGGCCCTCGGATTCGGCTTTCGCTGCGGCTTCCTCGGACTGCTGCATCTCGAGGTGGTGCAGGAGCGTCTGGAGCGCGAGCACGGTCTTTCGTTGCTGCTCTCCGCCCCCTCGGTGCGCTACGAGATTGTGCTCAAGACCGGTGAAGAGGTCGCGATCGACAATCCCAGCCTGCTGCCGGATCCCACTGAGATCGAAACTGCCGCCGAGCCCTACATCAAAGCCTCGGTGATGATGCCGGAGCGTTATATCGGTGCGGTGATGGAGCTCTGCCGGGAGCGACGCGGCGAGAACACAGTCTTCAGTTACTTGACCCCGGGGCGAGTGGAGCTGGTCTCTGAAATGCCCCTCGCCGAGGTCCTCTTCGACTTCTACGACCGCCTCAAGACGGTCACTCAAGGTTACGGCTCGTTCGACTATGACATGCTCGACTATCGCGTCACCGATCTCGTCAAGGTTGACATCCTGGTCAATCAGGAGCGCGTAGACGCCCTCTCCCAGCTGGTACACCGAGATAAAGCACGTGCCCGAGCGCTGCACTACTGCGAGCGACTCGAGGAGACGATTCCTCGCCAACAATTCAAGATTCCTATCCAAGGGGTCATTGGCGGGACGGTGATCGCCCGAACCACAATCAACGCCTTCCGCAAAGACGTCACCGCCAAATGTTACGGTGGCGACATCAGCCGTAAACGCAAATTGATCGAGAAGCAGCGAGAAGGCAAGAAGCGGATGAAGATGGTGGGTTCGGTGCAGATCCCGCAGGAAGCTTTCCTGGCGGTGCTGAAGTCGGACGCCGGGAAGTGAGCGCAACGGCCGACGGGCCGTCTGACGAGCCGCTGGCCGGTCTCTACCTCCACATTCCATTCTGCTCCGCCATCTGCCCCTACTGCGACTTCGCCGTTCTGGTCGGCGGTCACGAACGTCAACAGCGATTCGTCGAGTCTCTGTTGTCGGAAGTTGCGCTCTATGGTGATGCGGAGCTAGGTCTCGTCGATACGATCTACCTTGGTGGCGGCACGCCGTCGATGCTGTCGCCGGACGATCTGGCTCGCATCTTCGAGACGCTCCGTCAGACCTTCAACACGACTCCCGACGTTCGCATCACCCTCGAAGCCAACCCGGAAGATGTCACCACGGCCAGCCTCGCGGCCTGGCGCGGGCTGGGGATCGCGACCCTCAGCCTCGGTATCCAATCCTTCCACCCCGACGAGTTGCGATTCCTCGGACGCCGCCATACCGCCGAAGACGCCCGACGCAGCGTCGAGCTGGCGATGGCGGCGGGATTCGACTCTGTCTCCGTGGACCTGATCTTCGGCTTGCCGGACCAAGACATTGACACCCTGCGTCTTAACCTCGACCAGGCGGCCGCCCTGGCCCCGGATCACATCTCCAGTTACGAGCTCGAGATTCATCCACGCACCACCTTCGGAAAACTGCAGGCTCGAGGCGAATTCCGGGAGTTAGGCAACACCCAACAGGCCGAGCTCTTCCTGCTCACCCATCGCGCCCTCGCTGAAGCCGGTTACCCTGCCTATGAAGTTTCAAACTTCGCCCGCCATCCTCGGCACCAATCGCGGCACAATCAGAAGTACTGGCGTCATGTGCCGTATCTAGGCTTGGGGCCGTCTGCCCATTCCTTTGACGGCCTGCAACGCTGGTGGAACGAGCGTCACCTCGCGACATGGCAGCGCAAAACTCGAGAGGGTCAACGCCCGGTCGCTGGGCGCGAGACGCTGAGCGCCCAAGATCTCGCCCTCGAGACTCTGATGCTCAGCCTGAGAACCACCGCCGGCCTCGACCTGCGTCGGTTCGAGGAGCGCTTCGGCTTCGAACTGGTGACCCACAATCGCGCCCTCGTCGAGCAGCTCGATCAGGACGGCTTGCTTCGACTCAGCGACAATCACCTCTCCCCGACCCTCGAAGGTTTCGCCGTCGCCGACGGGCTAGCCGCGGCCTTCACCCTCGCCGCATCTGACGAGCTCTGACGAGCACCCGACGACCAGACGAGATAAGCTCACGCCGGAGGCTGCGATGACAGAACCTATCGACGAAACCACTGGTCGCTTCGAAAAATCCCTGCGCAGGGTCGCCCTGTTCAGAGATCTAGATGATCGCGAGCTCGAACGTCTAAACCGTCACTTTGTCGAGCTGACCGTTCCCCGCAACGAACTCATCGTGCGCGAAGGGGAAGCGACCTCCGGCCTCTATGTGATCCGACAGGGCTCGGTAGCAGTCTTTCGTGAAGCGGTAGGCAAACCGGTGCAGCTCCTCGCTCGTTTGGGGCCCGGGGAGTTCTTTGGCGAACTCGACATTTTCGGCGAGGGTCAGCACATGGCCTCGGTACGGGCATCGGACGACAGTCGCATCTTGCGCATCGACCGCCAAAATCTACTGACTTTTTTCGGTGATCATCCGGAGATCGAGCAGAAGCTACAGCTGGCAGCCGCTCGCCGGCACTTGGCCAACGCCACCGCCCACCTCGACCTCGGCCGCCGACGGGAAGTGCGGATCCATCTCCGGCAACCGATCCGCCTGGAGGTCGCTCCGGGATCAGTACAGGCCGCGGTGCTCGAGAATCTGTCCCTCGACGGGCTGTCGCTGAGTGATGCCCCCACGGATTGGGACATCGGCCGCACAGTCTCTTTCGGCCTCGGCCTGCGCGCGAGGGTCAGCTACAGCTCGAAGGCAGGATCGCTTGGCGGCGCGAGGCCACTATTGGTTTGGCTTTCAACAAACGTAACCCCAATCACGACACCCTGATTCAGATGGCGATCCGCGTCGCCCTCGAGCTGAAGAAATACAAACCTGAAACACCGAACGTCGTGAACTAGATCAATGGGAGTAATCGCCAGCATCAAGGTTGTCAGCCGCTCGCGACCCTCAACATCGATGCCAGACATGTCTCCGGAGAGCTAAGGAGCCACGCACGCCGCTGGACTCCTAGAACCTATGTTTGACAGTCGCCGTCACCGTAGAACGACGCCGTGTAGATCAGGGAGAGGAAGTCCTCGACGGGAAGACCATCAACCTCACCGCTCCTGTAGCGCTCTTTTCCCCGGTACACCACAAAACCGCGAGTTATTTTCCCCATTGAGAGGAGCTCGTTGATGGTCTTCGCGTACCTCGACCGCCACGTGCGGGAGCTTTTAACCTCGACGGCGACACGCTTTTCGCCCTTGACCCAGACGAAATCGATCTCCTTGGACCCAGGGATGCTCCAGTAGAAGAGCTCGCCGCCAATCCCCTGGTAAGCAATGGCTGCGCGGAGTTCGTGAAGGATAAAGCCTTCAAAAAGAGCGCCTGAATCTCGTTCAGCCAACGACTCATCCACCACATCGCTGATCGCCCTGACGACGCCCGAGTCAAAAAAGTAGAACTTGGGTTTTCCGAATTCTCTCACCTTCGCCTTCGCCTGCCAGGCGGGCAACAAGGTCCCGACGAGCGTGTCTACAAGAGTTTCGAAGAAACGTTGGACCGTTGTACGTGCGACGGCGGCATCACGGGATATCGCAGCCTGGTTGACAACTTGACCGTGCATGATGGCCGCGACCTGGAGAAAACGGTGGAAAGAGCCTAGATCCTTGACTAGGGCCTCTTGTTGGATCTCCTGCCGCAGATAGGTATGGACGTAGGCTCGCAGCTTCTCGACTCGGTACTGCGGATCGGAGGTGATGCCAGGGAGCGATCCGAATCGAAGAACGGTATCGAGGTTGAAGTCAGAGCCCAACTCTCGGGCGACGAGGGGAAACATGGCGCGCTCGATGACACGGCCGGCCAGTAAGTTCACGTCGAGGCGCCGAAGCTTTCGCGCGCTGGACCCACTGAGCGCAAACTTGTACCCATCACCATGGCGGGAAATAAGGTCATGAACTTCGTTCAGAAGCCCGGGCAAACGCTGGACTTCATCCACGACGATCCACGAGCCGAGAGCTCGCGCTTCAACCCTTTCGCGAAACGTCCTCGCCGAGGCAAGCAGAGGCAAATAATCATCCTCTAAGAGGAGATTGAACCACAGTGCATCGCCTAAGTGATGCCTGAGCCATGTGGTCTTGCCTGTCGTACGAGGCCCGAATAGAAAGAATGAATGGTCCGGGACAGTGGCAAGACGCGTATACATCGCGGGCACTTTATCATGCAAAGTGCCCGCGATGGTATCATTATCCAGTGGTTCGAGCCAGGGCCTGGCCGCGAGTTGCTGAGGGGAGCACCCTTCTCTTTTGCGGGAGGGTCCCTAACCTAGCGCTAGAACGCATCCAAAACCATGACCGTGTCTTTGCCGATCGCCCGCAGATTTCGGTTCATCAGCTTGACATAGTCACCACCAGCCATGCCGACGCCAGATCGCCGTTCCTGGCGCATAGTGAACAACGTTTTGCCTGAACCGCCATCTTTGACCTCGATCCACAACTTGGTGCGAGCCGCGCCAGCTCCGAACCCTCCCCAATAACGCGCCGCTCTCGAACCCGGATCCATCTCTTCCACCGCGCCGCTGATCACCAGATCACCCGCTTCACCTTCGCCGGTCGCGACGGTCATGCTGCCGTCCTTGCGCAAACCTTCGACGTAGGAGCTGACCGCATTCGCAAGCACCTCCTTGGCCGGCTCATGAGAATTGTCGTCAGCATCGGGCAGCGGGGTCTTCGACGTATCGAAGCCACTCACCACCACGCGCTTGAAGTCTGCGCTCTTGAACGTCGCCACAACTTCGAGCTCGTCGATCTCGCCCTGCCAATCGACATACTTGCCGGGCGCTGTTGAGCTGCCGCCCTTCTTCTTTTTCTTGGCCAGGGTCGGAGTGGCGGATGCAAACAATAGGGCGACAAGCACAAACAAGCTTATTGAACGGGTACGCGAGCTCATAGGATCTCCTCCATTGGGGTTACGAAACACATTGATGTCTCCTCCGGAAGTCGACATCTTATCGTTCCGACACCCTCTTCGTCGCAAGACTGATCGCAAACAGCAACCATCCACCTCGCGGAGATGACCGCGAGGCTCGAACGAGATAGCTGGCCACCTCCGTCGCGACGACGGAGGTGACGTCGATCAGACGCCGAGGCCGACGGTCAGCAGGAGCGTCTGGGGATCGAGGACGATGTGGAGATCTTTGTTGAGCATCTCCTTGTGATCCTTCAGAACGTGCAGACGAACCTTGGCGTCGTGCGAATCGAGACGGAAGGCGAGATCGGTGATCTCTTCGATTGCGCTGGCAGGTGGCGGCAGGTGCCCAGGCTCAGCCTGAGGTCCGTCGCGATGCGTCTGGCACGTCATCCACAACTCGGCGCCGGTCTCCGCCGCCAGCGCTTTGATGGCTCCGATCTTCTCGACATCAAGATTCTGGCCCGCGCGGTCGACGTCGTCGAGCAGGATCACGTTCGGTTGGAACTTCATCACATCTCTGAGCAGCGCCAGACCGTCGCGCATGCGCTCGATCGAGAACGAGTGATCAACGTAGGTGTGGATGTGACGCCGACGCTCGACTTCGAGCTGGATCGCCGGCAGATGCTCGAGCTTCTTTTCACGCCGCAACATCTCCATCAACACATCGTCATACCACACGCGCACTTTGTCGACGGTGCCCTCGAGCGAGACGTGCAAAACCTTTTGCCCGGCGAGAAGAGCGTCGATGCCGATTCCGACCAAAAACGCGGTCTTGCCAACACCGGCACGCGCCATGACGACCGCGAGGTGCCCAGGGCCGGGGCCAGGATGGCCATCACGCTCGAGCAGCTTGCGCGGAGAGCGGCGCAGCTTGATCATCAAGTCACTCATGATTCGTCCTCCTCGGCCGCCTGGCCACCATATTTCTTCAGCAGCTCTTCCTTCACCTCACGGGGCGCTGGTCCGTAGCGCGAGAACTCCATGGTGAATTCTGCTTTACCCTGGGTCTCGGAGCGCAGATTGGTCGAGTAACCGAACATCTCGGCCAACGGGACCTCGGCTTCGACCCGAGCAAATCCGCCGTCCTCGGTCGAACCGAGAACATTGCCGCGACGCTGCATGAGGGTGCGGTAGACCGCGCCTTGAAACTCGGAAGGGCCCTCGACCGACACCTTCATCACCGGCTCCAGAACCTGCGGCTTGGCCCGTGGGTAGGCCTGACGGAAAGCGGAGCGGGCGGCCACCATGAACGCCATGTCGGAGGAGTCGACAGCATGTGAGTTGCCGTCTTCCAGGACCGCTCGGATGCCGACGACCGGAAAGCCGATGAGCCGCCCCTTCTCGATAGCGCTGCGGAAGCCTTTGTCACACGCCGGGATGTACTCCGTCGGGATACGGCCACCGTAGATCTTGTCGATGAACTCGTACTCGCCGTCCTCTGTTGGCTCGATATAACCGGACACCTTCGCATACTGACCCGAGCCACCGGTCTGCTTCTTGTGGACGTAGTCGAAGTCAGCGCGCCTCGAGATCGCCTCGCGGTAGGCCACCTGAGGCGCACCGGTCTCGACCTCGGCCTTGTACTCACGCAGCATACGCTCGACATACACCTCGAGATGCAGCTCACCCATGCCCGAAATTACCGTCTCACCGCTCTCAGGGTCGAGATGGACCCGGAAAGTCGGGTCTTCCTTGGTGAACCGTTGCAGCGCTTTGGACATGTTGTCTTGGGCCTTCGAATCGACCGGCGACACCGACAGCGAGATCACCGGATCGGGCACGTGCATGGACGTCATCGCCAAGCGCGGTCCGTCACCCAGAAAGGTCTCGCCGGAGTGACAGTCGATACCAAACAAGCCGGCGATATCGCCCGCCTCAGCCGACAGCATATCTTCCATCTTGTCAGCATGGATCCGCACCAGGCGGCCAATCTTGACCTTCTTGCCGGTGCTGGCCCGGTAGACTGTATCGCCTTTGCTCAGGGTGCCCTGGTAAACGCGCATGAAGGTCAACTGACCGTAACGCCCTTCGTCGAGCTTGAAGGCATAGGCGACCGTCTGCTTCGACGGGTCCGTCACCAACTCGACCGGTGCATTGTCGTTGTCGAGGTCGACCGCTTCGATCGGTACGTCGGCGGGACTCGGCAAATAGCGGTTGACCGCGTCGAGCAGAGGCTGAACGCCTTTGTTCTTGTAAGCAGATCCCATCAGCACTGGAGTCATCTCCAGCGCCAGGGTAGCCTTGCGTACCGCGTCGTAGATCATTTCCGGGGTGGCGGTGTCATCGAGCGCGGCTTCCAACAGTTCGTCGGAAAACATACTGGCGGCGTCGAGCAACTCGGTGCGTAGCTCTTCGGCGCGCTCTTGGAGCTCGGCCGGGATCTCCCCCACCTCAATCTCCTGACCATGTTCGCCGCGAAAATAAAGCGCTCGCATCTCGACCAGATCGACGACGCCTTCGTGCTCGCTCTCGAGGCCAATCGGCAACTGCAACAGCACCGCCTGATGGCCAAGCTTGTCGCGCAACGCCTGCGCCACCCGCTCGGGGTTGGCGCCGGTCCGGTCACACTTGTTGACAAACGCAATCCGAGGCACGTTGTAGCGCTTCATCTGACGGTCGACGGTGATCGACTGCGACTGCACACCGGCGACGGCGCACAACACTAAGACGGCGCCGTCGAGCACCCGCAGAGAACGCTCTACTTCAATCGTGAAGTCAACGTGGCCCGGGGTGTCAATGACGTTGAGGTGGTGGTCGTCCCACTCGACATAGGTGGAGGCCGACGTAATCGTGATGCCTCGTTCTCGCTCCAGCTCCATGTGATCCATGGTGGCGCCTACGCCGTCTTTACCTTTGACGTCGTGAATGGCGTGAATTTTCTGGGCGTAGAACAGAATCCTCTCCGTCAAGGTGGTCTTGCCGGAGTCGATGTGGGCGGAGATACCGATGTTGCGGATCCGCTGGATCTCGTGACTCATGTTGTTCTCGTTCGGGATGGCCGCTCCCCGTGCACGGAGAGAAGCAGGTAGTGGCTGGTAGTGCGGTTGTGGCCCTAAGTTCTCTGCGGCGTCTCGGCGTCGCGAGCCCGGTTCATTGCGATCCGGAATCGGGCCGCACTACGGTGGAGGAGCCGAGGCTACTGCGCCGGGCATGCAAATGTCAACGTTCGTGACAACCGACATGGTCTGCTGCCGAAGACTGTCCCAGGCTATGCCCGGCCGCGCTTTATCGCGCCACCGATCTCAGCAACGGAGCGTACACATCCACCAGGTGGCTGGTGTAGAAGACATCCCCAAAATAGCGTGCCAGATGGGTGGTGTCCCGGAACATTTCAGGAGTGACACCAGGCAGCAGCTGATCGTCACGAATCGTCACGCCGGTTTCGTCTCGGATACGGTCGAGAACCGCCGCCAGCCTGGCAGCCGCCTCCGGCGAGTAGCGGATCCACTCGGTGTGGCGAGGTAACATCACAACTTCCACGTGATCGGAGAACTGCTGGAAGACTTTGACGATTCGAATGTAGGCCGCAACCAGCTCTTCCTCAAACTCGAGCTCCTCAATATCGCAGCAGCTGATCCGATTGAGCTTGTCGTTCTCCATTCTGCGTGGGGTACGCAGAGTCTCGTAATACTGCGGCAGTATCTCCAGAGTCGATGCCGAACGCTCTTCTGGAATGGTGCCGCCCCCTTGCCAGCCGTAGCTCCAATCTTCCCCCGCATAGTCCGGGTAGTCTTCCTCGAAGGCCGCGTTGAGCTGGTCGCCGAGCTCGCGGCGACGTTCAGACATGGCCTCGTCTTCCGGCAGGCTGCTGCGTGGACGGTCTGGCCGCAAGACGCCGCCAAAATGATCGGTGATGATCTCCGCCGAGACATTGTCGCGCAGGTATCGAATATTGAACATTAGCGCGCCTCGCTCGGGATCCTGCAGGGCGATATCCCACATCTCCTCCGGACTCGCTAGGATGGTGACAAACGAATCGATCGCCGATACAGCACCGGCGTACCGCGCCTTGGTGGCTTGGAACGGGACAAACTCCAGAACAGCCAAAGACAGTCTACGATCCTTCGCTTCGAATGCTTCACGGATACGACGCGCAAGATAATCCTGAAAGTACGGGTTGACGCCGCCGAAGCCAAAATTGAAGCTCTTGACGGCGATGCCTTGCTCTTTCATCTGGCGGTCAAACTGACGGGGAGAGAATCCCGCTTCGGTCATCGACGAGCCGAAGACCATCACCACGTTGTCCTCTTCAGCGACGATATCGGGTAGTGCTGCCCAAGCCTCCTGGATACGGCTCATGATGGTATCGCCGCCAACGTCGTTCAAATGGGTAATCAGTCGGATGATGCCCATCGCTGCGGCCATCCCCAAGGTGATCGCCAAGAAAGTCTTGCGATAGACCCGACGGGACTCGCCGCCCGAACGATCAGAATTGGAAGTAGATGAACTCATTACTCGGCTTTCCAATAAACAAACACAGAGCCTGGCCAATAATCAGCAGAATCGCCAGCAGCCATGTTCTTTTCTCCAACTTGTGGGCACTCTTCAACACGTAATAATCCATGACGTGGATCAACCCGACCGTCGCCAGCGTCAACAGCAAAATGGTCGAAGCCTTGACGCCCGGCACCGGTAGGCCACCTGCAAACGAATGCATGTTGACCAGAACAGCCCAAGCGGACTCCATGCTGGTCGCTCGAAACAACACCCAACCGATCAGTACCAGGTAGAACGTCAACAGCCATTGGCCCAACTTGATCCAGCGTGACTCGGATTGATGAATTCGCGCCAAAGCCGACCAACTACCCAAGGTGTGACTGGCGGTGATCAACGCGCCGTGAAAGGCCCCCCATAATACGAAGGTCCAGGCTGCGCCGTGCCATAAACCACCAAGCAACATGGTGACCATGACGTTTCGAAAACGTCGCTTGTTGCGATTGCCACCGAGAGAGAAGTAGAGGTAGTCCCGCAACCAGCTGGACAGTGAAATATGCCACCGACGCCAGAAGTCGACCGGCGAGGTGGCGAAATACGGCACTCTGAAGTTGAGCGGGATCTGAAAACCCAACAACAACGCCAGGCCAATCGCCATATCGGTGTAACCCGAGAAGTCGCCGTAGATTTGACCGGCGAAAGCCAGCACCCCGGTCCAAGTCTCCATCAAGCTCACCGGGCCGTCGGCTTCGAAAACTTTAGCGGCTGGGATCGCCAACAGATCCGCGGTGGTCTTCTTGAGAACACCGGTCGTGACCAACAACAGCCCGTGTTTAGCGCCATCCCAAGTCGGCACCGGGATATCGTGCATTTGCGGCAAGATTTGTTTGGCCCGCAAAATTGGCCCGGCCACCAACTGTGGGAAAAACGACAGCGCCGCGGTGAACTCCACCAGGCCTTTGCGGGCCGCCATCTCGCCACGGTAGACATCGATGGTGTAGCTCATGCTCTGGAAGGTGTAAAACGAGATGCCGACCGGCAACACTAGAGCCAGTGTCGGCAAATCAACTTCGGCGCCCAAGAAACTCAGCAAGTCCGCGGCCGAGCTCAATACAAAATCGGCATACTTGAACAGTCCAAGAATACCGAGATTGATCGCGACCGAAAGTCCCAGGAAGCGTTTCTTCGAGCTTATCGTTGTCGCCCGCTCGATTGCCTGGGCGATGAAGTAATCAGCGACTGCGCTACCGACCAACAACGGTATGAAACGGTAGTTCCAGGCACCGTAAAAGATCAGACTAGAAACGAGAAGGAAATAGATCTTCGGCTTTTGTCGCAGGAAAACAAATCCATAGAAAAAGACAAAGAAAAGAAAGAACAGATAAAATAGCGGCGTATTAAAAATCATAGATCACCGACGACAACCCGTCCGGTAAAGCAGCGTTGCGGCAATGTTTTCCGGCGCTAGGAATAAACACAGCGCCTTCGAGTACAGTTCTGCTGTTGTACGCGGTTTGACCGGCAAGGTTTCGTCGGGGGCACCGGCTGGCGCCTAAAGATTGAGTAGTGCCAGCTGGCGCCAAAGATTGAACTGCCAGCTGGCAGCCAACTACTGTGAACTACTGTGAACTACTGTGAACTACCGCAGGCTCGCCAACCTACCAGCGACTGGTGTCGCCGGACTCGAAGCCGTCCGAGAAAATTTCGTCGGTGCTGCAGAGCGCGGCGTTGGGGAGGTTCGCCCCGAGGTCGACAATAATCTCACTGATCACATTCCCGGTATTGCCAAGGCTGGCGCAGCCAAATGTGCCTTGGTGGAGCACCACCGCGCAGTGATCGTCGTAGGCGACCACCGGCGAGCCGGAGGAGCCACTAGCGGTATCAGCATAATAGGTGCCAAGAGTAGCGCCACCGTTGACGAACACCGAGTCGATCTCACCGAAGCCACTAACGTCGTTGGGGTGGGTCGACGCCACTGAAATCTTCTTGCCCTCGCCGCGCGGATGTTGCGGAATGTAGATCCGTTCGTCGACCACCGGCCCGGTCTCCCGCAGCTGAAAGAAACCATAGGTAGCGGTGGGATTGGTATCGAGCAGGAGCAAGGTGTAGTCGAAGAGGGGGTTGGTCTGGACAAGGGTCGACATCGTTGTCACGATCGTGCCCGGACACTGCAACTGGCCACAGAACTGGCCGCAGGCACCTTCCGCCATGAACTCGAAGTTGGTATTAGCAGCTGCCGCTGGCGTCGAAATGCAGTGGTTGTTGGTGAAGAGGTGGCCTTCATCCCCCACCAGCCAACCCGTGCAAAGCCCGGTACCGTTGATCAACAGCCGCGCCACAGCCCGCGACTCACTGTAGATCTCGGGCTCGGTTGCGGTGTAACACTGTGCCCAATCCGAATCGTCGACACCGCAGACCGCCTCTGGAACCACTGGATAAATCGGCGCGAAACCGCGCGCAACCTGATCGATGGTGTAGCCAAAACCATGATTGATGCCCTGGCTGTAGAGCTCGATCACCAGACGGTCACCTGGCACGTGGATCCCCCAGAACCCCTCGGTCTTACCGAGCTCTCCTTTGCCATAGTCTTCGTAACGCCAACTGCGTTGGCCGTCCGGCGAACGAACAATCACATAGTCACCCTTCGCGAGCTCAAAACGCGAAAAATGAGGTGCGAGGTAGGTGGCGCCCGTGAGGTGGATCTCCTGCACCAGAATGCGACTGGGTTCTTTAGAGCCGGGGCCAACATAGGGATGGGCAGTCTCAACTCGCTCCGCTACCAGCTCACCAACTTGCATCGGACCAACCTCGGGAACCCATTCGGGATCGTCAGCCAGGGACGGGCCGGCGGCAAGCAGCAAGAACATTAGGACCACAAAAAGTCTAACTGTCATTCTTATTATCC
>JAJCXQ010000553.1 GCA_029263355.1 Acidobacteriota bacterium
AAGCTCGCACAATCTGTAGATGAGACCTACTGTCATCAGCCTCTTCACCGGCGCTGGAGGGCTTGACCTCGGCTTTGAGGCTGCGGGCTTTGAAACACGCGTTGCTGTGGAGAAAGATGACACGGCTGTCGCGACGCTCAAGGCAAACCGGCAATGGCCGATTTTGCATGGCGATATCCACGAGATCACGTCGGAAGAGATCTTGGGGGCTTCGTCGCTAAAAGAAGGAACGGCTGATGTCCTGATCGGTGGGCCACCCTGTCAGCCCTTCTCCAAGTCTGGCTATTGGGCAACGGGTGACTCGTTGCGGCTCAAGGATGCCCGAGCTGGGACGTTGGCAGCGTACCTTCGGATGCTTCGGGACACGTTGCCAAGAGTGTTCCTTCTTGAGAACGTGCCGGGGCTCCTGTTTCGGGGAAAGGACGAGGGGCTTCAGCTGATTTGGCGGGCAGTGGGCGAAATCAATCGAGATCGCGGGGTCAACTACAGCCTCGCAGTCGAGAGGCTCAATGCAGCTCTCTATGGTGTCCCGCAGACGCGTGAGCGAGTGTTCATTGTCGGTTCTCGAGATGGAAGAGTATTCCGGTTTCCTGAACCGACGCACGGTGACCCGGATCGCCTCCCCAGGCTTGAGCCCTACATGACAGCGTGGGATGCGATTGGTGACCTAGAGGACTCTGAGGATCATCCAGACCTCAAGCTCCGCGGAAAATGGGCAGACCTCGTCCCGTCGATACCTGAGGGCGAGAACTACCTGTGGCACACTGACAGGAGTGGCGGTCTGCCACTCTTCAAGTGGCGCAGTAGGTACTGGAGTTTTCTCTTGAAGCTCTCAAAGCGAAGACCCTGTTGGACACTTCAAGCGAGCCCAGGGCCAGCAACTGGGCCGTTTCACTGGAAGAACCGCAGGCTCTCGGGAAGAGAGCTGGCACGGCTTCAGACGTTTCCTGACGACTTTGTGATGATGGGATCGCTTGCAGAAGTGCAGCGGCAGATTGGCAATGCGGTGCCGGCTGCTCTGGCGGAGGTTCTAGGACGCTCAATCCGCCCTCGCCTTTTGGATGAACCTGATGTCTCACTTCGACGAACGCTTTTTCCAGAGAGGCGAGTACCAGTACCAAGAGCAGAGCGAGTACGTCCGGTTGGGAAGAAGTACCTCGATAGGATTGGCGATCACGAAGCCCATCCTAGTACCGGAAAGGGCTATTCGGCGATGCCTGGTGAGGACGATGAGGCTGCCAGAGTTCAGCGAAGGTTGCCGCTCTCTGCTTAGCCTGAGCCCCGCAGAGAAGAACGCTTGCCGGATTTGGGGTACTTGCATTCGCTAGGATCGGTGTGCGACCTCACAGTGGGAGCTACTCGTGGAGGGAGCCTGCTAACTTGCTCACGATGCCGGAAGGCTGGTGCTCTCAGCTACCTCATGAATACCCGTGAGGTCGAAACGAGCTGGTCTGACTTCAAGGAGTCTGGCGAATCGATGAGGCTGAACGGCCCGAAAGACGAGGTGCCGCAGTGCGATACCCTTGTTGTCAAGGAGTTCATCTATGGCCAGATTCTCACTCGCTTCGGTTTTGTTGTTTTTGATCTGCGTCCTGCCCGCATCAGGTCAGTACCTTCGCGTGTACTACCCTGACATCGAGCAGGGAAGTGCGGCGCTCGTGGTTTCACCCTCCGGCCAGGCGCTCTTGATCGACGCCGGCACTGGGATCAAGGCGACCGAGGATGGTATCGAGGACTTCATCAACGACCTGATCGACGCTGGGGGTGGTTATCAGCCTCGACTATACGGTCGCGACCCACTACGACGAAGATCACATCGGCCGGATGGAGAATGTCTTCCAGCTTGTGCCACTGCCGCCGACCGCAATCGCATACGACCGCGGTGACTTGAATTCGTCTGCGAGAGATGCCGGAGTAATCCCAATAGCTTGCTGGAGAAGAAAAGCCAATAAGAAACTTATCGCTGGTCGATGAAACGGTATTTTCCTCATCAGAAAGTAGAGTCCTCAATAACGCAGGACTCCCTGTTGTTCAGCTCATCTCTCATGCAGACACCTATTCTCTGCTCGCCAGGGCGAAGTAGGAGGTAGCCAGAATACGTATAGTTCAAGCGCCTCAATTGGCCAGTAAGACTCTGTGGCAACTCGACAGGAATGTGGCGTTCGTGTGTTGACGAAAAGCCACCTTTCGAGTCCAATGACGCTGTGTATAGCAAAACGGATCCGGTTAGCTTCTCGCTGTCCGGAACGAGAATCAGAGTCTTGAGAGGTATAGTGACTTGAAATGATGCACGTTTGAGTTTTGTGTCAAACGGTGCCGAGTCGCCTAACGTGAGACGAACTTCATGGGGGTTGTGGGGCTCCCCGTAGAGGAGTACTGCTTTCATTCGATCTCTGGCAGTGTCGATACGAGATTTTACTCGCACGCTCTTGCGGTATCTAAGATAGATTTTCTGTTTGGCACGCCCACGAGTGTTGGATCGCGTGAGACCCAAATCTATTGCGAGTTGGGAGTGTTTGCTCTCCTCATTTGCAGTGAAGCCAAGTGAATAGTAAGTCTCGAGAGAGCTGGACAGTCTCTCTAGCTCTGACTGGAGCTTTCCTGCATTAAATAGGGTAACTCCTCCTGTTTGATCAGAAATGAAAGAGAGGCCTGAAATGCTGCCGGACGTTGTTCCCACGCCAGTTGAGTGGCTGGCTGTTGAGTAGTACTGGTCTGCGCCAGGGGCCGTTTCGGTACTGCGGTCAAGCGTGCTTAGGCCAACCAGGATTAGTCGTTCAGAGTTTGCCTCGCTAACTACATCTCGAAATAGAGAAAGTGTATCTAGTCGGTAGTTTGATGCAAACCTTTCCCGTGGGGATGCGTTGGCGAGGATCGTGTTGGCTGCAGAATGGTCGGCGTTTACCCTTGTTGGTGAATCTTCCCTCGCATTTGGGCCGCTGTACGTACCGCCCGACGAGATTGTTTCGCCTCTCAATGGTTCGGTGTGGGCTCTGGCCTGGACTTCGCATAAGTCGTCGAGGAGTCGTTCGGTGCTCTTGCCTGGAGAGGTTGAAAGTCCGTCGCTAAGGTAAATAAGGACCCGGCGTCCTGGTAGGCCGGCCAATGTACTGATGAAAGTCTGTAATCCGTGTGTACTCTTTCTCAATAGGTCATAGGCGAAAACGGAATGTGTCGAAACAAAGGACGACCCGCCGAAAGTGCAAAATGTGCCAGGGTCGACGCCTGAACTGATCGACCGCAGCAAATCGATGCTGTTTCGACGAACGCCAGTTCTTGAAGCAGACAAGCTCTGATGCTTCCGGCTCCTGTCAAGCGCCATTTGTATCTCTGGCCAGCTACCAGTAAATTCTTGTACTCTCTCCAACGAACCGTCGAAGCTGATGACGCTCACGTAGTCGCCCCGGTCGAGTCGGTCTTGGAGAAACGGTCCGAGCTTCTCCAAGTGGAGTCTTCGAGAATTGCGACTCAGATGTAGAGAGTCTAGATAGACGATGAATCGAATAGGTTGCCATTCCCGTGCTAGATAGAAATTGGAAATCGTGGTGCGCTTCTCGTTTACTCTAAGCGTGAGGTCATCCTTGGTGAGACTCTCGACCGGGCGTCCCTTTTTGTCTGTTGCGTAGACGTCGATATTGACAAGGTTTACGGTTGTAGAGTCCGTAAACGTGGTGGGCGTCGATGGGCGTTCCGCTGCTGTATTGCGAGCGCACATGAAGAGTATGGTCAGGAAAATGGTATGATGCTTGTGCTTGACCACGGTCGTCAACCTCGATCCATATAGTTTTGTTTCTTGTGGGGGATGTGGTGCGTGGCGTCACGCTAATCTTGATTGAACATAAAAGCCGCTACGACTCGATTCCTCTCCCGCTGGGACTTTAGGATATTGGGGTTGTTGTTCCTTGGGTCAATGAGTTCGATGACGCCCCCAAGGTTGGCTTCTACGCGGATAGAAGAAGTATGACACCCGTCCAGCAGCAGCTTTGTAATGTATGATTTGAGATTGACGGCGCGCTCGTAGGCAAGCGTCTCGTCGTAGGCGAACGTACCAAGGTCACAGCTGTATCCGTAGAGATGAATTACTCCGGATCTAGAGCACAGCTTGCGGAGCTTTGCAAACATGAGGTCGTTCTCTTCGCTGAAGCTTGGGTTTAGTCCGTGAGGGATTGTCCGTCCTTCATTCTCATAGTTGTCAAGATTGAAGTACACGAAAGCGACTTCTCCGTAGTTGACAACACAACGCTTTGCTCCCATTAGGGCCTCGTCGATCTCGCTTTCGGCTTGTGACAATGCTGGGATGTCTTTCTTGGCCAACAGAAGATGTTCTGCTTGGCTGCGGGCGGACGCGAGAAGTTCCAACGAAGTCAAACAAGCTATCTGGCTCGTGCTGGGTTCACTGGACTGGCCTATGACTTCGAGAATGCGTTCGTATTGCTGGGCCTCTGCAGTCATGGCTTGAAGTGTTAACCATTGACGATCGGCGTCCTCGATCCAGCGCTGTCTCCGCTCTATCTCGTCGATTCTTGAGACAAGAGTCTCGAGCAGCGACGTGAGTTTTTTGTGTGTTGCGGTGTCAGTGTCGGTGTTGTGTTGTTTTGTTTCATCGGCCGGTGACTGTTTCTGCGAGGGCGTGCTTGCGCACGCGAGGGTGAATAGAGCAGCGACGATGACGGACAAGAAACACCTGATGGCATTTGAGGAGGTGATGCTACTGGCTACTCTCATTCTTCGAGGACCTTGCAGCCGCGCCTTTCGAGCTGATGCAGGAGAGTCTGAAGCTCGTTCTTGTCTTTGTCGATTACTGGCATTCGGCCGGTTCCAGAGATGCTATTCTTTAGTAGTTCCAGCACGGGTTTGAGGTCTACTTGGTTTGGCTCTTCAACACAGGCCATCTTGACCGATCGGACGAGCATGACGAGGTTTGCTTGTGACCGGCCTGGTCTTGGTGCGTCTTGAGGAAGGAGCGCGGTATCCTGAGGCGCGAGCGAGTGAGTTTGAATTGGAGCCATCAGAGGAGCGAGTTTTCGTTCCGGAAAAAAGCTAAATTTGTGGGAGCCGGCTCCTGTGGGGACTCTGATACTCTTCCTGAGACCCTTGTAGGTTGGTGATTCTTCTGCCGAAAGTTCGTAGTGGCCAGCTGGCACGCCGCTGATCGATATGATGCTGGAGTTTGCTAGTGGCAATGAGAGGGAACCTCGCTCGAGCTTGACAGGGCTGGCAAGATCGGACGGTGTGCGTATTCGTATAGTGTTTCCGAGGATTGTTACTTCAAACTGGATCGGTTGCTGTCCTTGCAGGGGGGCAATTACGAATGTACTTGGAGATATCCTTACATCGGAATATTGTGGCTTTAGAGAGTACGTCCCGGGTTCAAGTATGAGTGTCCGATGGTCAGGATTGTTAGATAACCTAAACGTGTTTAGTGCGGATGTCGGTGGCTCGTTGAAGAGGTCTATTGAAAATTGATTGGCAAGGGCGAACTCTCTGAGGGGCTCGTAGATTTCAAGGTGGCCAATTCGGAACTCGAGGGTGACTGCCTGGATTGCTGTCGGAGTTGGTGATGAATCTTCGCTCTTCCAAAGATGAAAAAGCGTGGCACTTGCTATGAGAAGCAAGGCGAGTCCTACAAGCAGGTTGCCTAAGGAGTGAAGTCTTTTATGGTGCGCGGGTTTGGAGGATGAGGGGGGCGAGTGCTCTTCTCGGGTTCTTAAGAAGAGGATAGGCGTTGCCCATTCAACAGTGCCGGGTGTCGCAGCGTCGATCGCTTGCCGGCCTTCAGCCACCGCTGTCTCGACTCCATCGCCGGAGGCGAGCCGGTTGTAGAATTCTTCGCTAAACGCGATTGCGGCCAGGTCCGATATCGTGAATTGCATTGCGATTACCGCAGGGACTCCAGCCAAGACGATGGCAGCGGCAACACCCGCGAACGGATTGGCGCCTTCATCGCTGATTGACCGTGCGGTATCACAGGAGTTGAAGACAACGAGTCGAAGTGATTTGAAGTCCTTGATTCTGCTTGCGAAGTCACGACCCGTCACGAGAACATGTCTGCTATCGGGTTCTTCGAGGTAAAGGCCGCCTTCCCCAGTGTGGGCGTCAAACGTGCCGTGCCCCATGAAGTGGAGGACGTGGAATTCCCTTTCCAGGAGCGTCCGGCGAAGTGAGCGTAGGGTTGCGTGTTCAAGATGAACAACACCGACTTCGGAGTGGTCTAGAGCTCTTTGGAGGTTGTTGCGCTCCCGCTGAAGGTCCAACAACGGCAGTTCTTGGGGACACGCACTAACCACGAGCACGTTGAGGGTTGAAGGAAATGTGGCAGGTCTTGGCGCGCGAGGGGCGTCCAAGGCTCGAACTAATGGTGTTACTCGGCTGAATGTGAGGAAGTCTTCCGTTTCAGCACGGTAGAGGAGTTCCCATGGAAGCGAAAAGATTCGGGCCAGTTGGGGATGGTGCGGATTGAGTTTCAGTGTAATGCGTAGTCCGGATTCTGGTGCTGCCTCCAGCGCGCCGAGACTCTGGTCGAGGAGATTCCGCACTTGACCAGAGAAGAGAGCGTTAAAAAGCTGTCCGCCGACTCTTCGTGGCGATGTGTCTGAGGTTATTGTGACCGGCGTAAGGTGCCTGTTCGTGCTTGCGTGTACTGCTCTACCGAGTTCCGTCAAGAGAGGGCCGAGGTCTTCGGGAGTCCAGGGAAGTGTGAACGAGCTTTCCCCCGTTCCTGCGGGAGATTTCAAGACACGAACGATAGACTCGGATTGCCAGTCTGGGCCGATCTCAACTATGAAGTCCTCGTAGTGCAATCCGTGAGTCTCCGCGCTGGAGCGAGATTCCAGTCCTACTCCATACTTCATTTAGATAGATCTGCCGAGCTGTGAAAATGAGACGGGTGCTAGAGTGAATAGACACGGTTTGTGCAGGATGGTTTAGGCGGTGACTAACCAATCGAGTCGAGACATGCTGATGAAGAGGACTCGTCCTAGGGCTCAGCTGGGACTAGGTGTATGCTGGGACAGAGTATTTCGGCGATCTGTCGGACGAACAGCGAAGGTGAGAGAGTTCAGGAATGTCTTGCAAGCTGGCTAGAGAGGAGGTCGCCGGTCGGAGTGCAGCCTGGCGCGTAGGACTGTGGGCGTATGCACTGGGAACTTAATCTGTGAACAAGTTTCGGCAGGCTTCTGCGCCCGTCGGTACGGCTCAATCGAAGGTTGCAACATGTTCAGTTCGGCAAGTAGATCTCAATGAAGATCAAACTCAAACACTGCGGCGGCGCGCTACCGTGTGTCCGTTGTGTGCGAGTCACAATCTGTGAGTGGGTCGATTTTGAGACACAGAACCGCTGGCCCGCGTGCCCAACGTGCGCCCGATATCTCTTCGACAATCCTGCGGCTCGCAACGATCTTCCTCCCCGACGCGACCGTTCCGCTACCCACCCCCCCGATGCCTGACCATCTGACCAATCACAGTCTCCCTAACGTTCGCCAGGAGCGCTGACTCAAGGTGTTGTCGCTCGATCGCCGTAAGCCACAGGCGTAGTGCCGTCACGGTCTCTTCATCAGCCTCGACGTCGCAGAACGTGATGAACGCCTCACGAGCGACCTCCTCAAGTTCCTTCCAGTGCCCGTCGAGGAAGAGGAGGCCAGAGAGGTCGAGCGTCGCGACCGCACACTCGTAGACCGCACCGAGCTCGAGAAAGCCAAGACGAGCCTTTTCGAAGAGCATCTCAGCCCGACGTGTGGCAAAGAGCTTCTGCAACAAGATGCCCTCGACCCAATAGAGCTTGAACTTGGGGATGCTCTTGCGATGGTGGGTGATCTGGCGCCTCGCTTCGCGGATCGCATCATAGGCACGGCTGATTGCATCGAGGTCAGAAGAGTGGATCGCTGCATAGGCGAAGTTGTGCGTGGCTGAGTAGTGAACCCGTGGATTAACCTTGGGGTCGCTGTAGCAGAGCGCCTCGCTTGCCACGGCTAGGGCATCCGAGAATCTCCGTGCTTCGACAAGAGCGAACGCTTGGGCCGCAAGCGCTCCGGAGAGATCAATGAAACGCTGCTCGTTGCGGAAGAAGTCCGCAGCCCGTTTAGCCAGCTTGCTGGCTTCAGCAAATCGCTTCTGAGAGGCCCGAAGGATCGCAAGGCGCTGGGAGACGTCTGCTTGGATAGTAGGGGAGCAGGTTTGGGCGAGCTTCAAGGCTCTGCGATACGGTTTCTCTGCTTGGTCCAACTGATTGGTCGCTCGATACGCACCACCCAGGATCGCGTGTGCACGAGCCAATTGTTCGCGATGAGCGAGGCGCTCGAGAGCGGTGTGTCCTTCAGGAAGCAAAAGGGCGAGGTCGGGAAGCACGGCTGCCAGCTGGAGCCCTACGCGAGGCTCTCTAAAAATCTGTTCTTCACAACGATCAACAAAGAGCTTGAAAAACTGAGGGTCCCAGTACGAGGGGTGCTGCACCACGCGCCGCACATCTTCAGGGAGCGCAAGCTCGCTCAAGAGCCTCTTGGCGTGTTTCGTACTGTGCGGCACCAAAACCCTCCGCTAGCTCGTACAGAGATTCTCATGAGATTCTAGCGCACCCTAGGGTGACTATACATCAAGATTGTGTAGCGGGGGCCTTTGCCCCCACTCGTCTCTGTTAGCCGAAGGGCTCGACACCCGGCCCGACTCCTGCTCTGAAATTGGTCACAACATTCACGGGGACCTCCTCTGGCGTCAGAGACTCTGGTTGGCAGAAGTGCCACAGCCATGCTCCAACACCAAACCGACACTACTCTCTACCGATCGGTCGGTGAAATGGTCGGCGTGGTGTTTCTGGCTGTTAGTGCATGTCATTCAGAGACAGTGCGGAGCGTTCAGTGGCCGTGCGGCAGGAGAACGGCAAACCGCCACTTCCCGCGACCGGTCAGTCAGCGAATGTGTGGTCTTTCCGCACGATTGGGAAAGGGTGCCGAAGAGATGCGTATCGTCTCCCCTTGATGGAATACCAACGCCGTCTCTTCTTCGACCTCGTCCGAATTCTCGGAAAGTGCCCCGATCCGTACGGCGCTGCCCATGAACTCCTCAAGGTCGTTCTCATGGA
>JAJCXQ010000554.1 GCA_029263355.1 Acidobacteriota bacterium
CGCCCGATCTTGACGTGGTCAGCGACTCCCGACTGTCCACCAAGAACGACGTAGTCGCCCAATTCGGCGCTTCCTGCAACGCCGACTTGTCCGCAGAGTAGACAGCTGCGTCCGATTTGCACATTGTGTCCCACCTGAACCAAATTGTCGATCTTGGTACCGGCGCCGATCCTCGTTTCTTCGAGCAAAGCTCGGTCTACGGCACTCAAAGCGCCGATCTCGACATCCTCCTCAACCACCGTCTGTCCGACTTGGGGTACCTTGACGTGAACGCCGCCGCGGGTCGCATAGCCGAAGCCGTCAGCGCCCAACACTGCCCCGGCGTGCAACACAACTCGTTCACCGATCTCGGTACGATCGTACAGCACAACATGAGGATGCACCATCGCGCCGGCACTGATTCGGCAGTCCCGGCCGATCACCGTGTGAGCGCCGATTTCGACCTCGGCACCGATCCGAGAACCGTCCCCGATCACAACGTACGGGCCAACATGGGCACTCTCATTTACCACACAGCCCTGACCAACAACCGCGGTCGCATGCACTCCGGCAGGGGCTCTCTGGACGGGATGAAACAGAGCGATAACTTGCGACAATGCCCAGCTCGGATTGTCGGCCACGAGCAACGGACGTCGCAGATTTTCTAGAGTCGTCACCAGCTCCGCCGGGATCAGGAACGCTCCTGCCCGGCTGGAGACAGCCTGGTCACGAAAGGCAGCACGGGTGACAAACGACAGGTCCTCGGCACCGGCCCGTTCGAGGGTCCGGACTCCGATTACAACCAAGTCGCCATCGCCAACGACCTCGCCATTTATGGCGCTCGCCAGCTGCCGGAGCTGAAGGCCCTCTTTCGGCACGATTTCTTTCGACCCGATTGCTTTCGACCAGTAAACGATTTGCGGCGGTGATGCGGAGTGGCTAGCGACGGAAGCTCAGCGAATTCAGCCTCCGGCGGCAGCGGTATTGAGCCGATCGATGACTTCTTGCGTGATATCGACTCTCTCATTCGCCATCACGACGACGCCAGGTACGTTGTTGATGATCAGATCATAGCCGCCTTCGGTGCGAATCGCTTCAAAGATCGGCTGCAGCTGCTTCTCGATCTCGCGCAGGCCTTCGCCTTGCATCTTCTGCCCTTCACGCTGCTTGTCATCCTGAAAGCGACGGATAGCGATCGTCGCGTCCTCGTAATCTTTCTGCAGCTGGGTGAGCTTCTCTTCGGAGAGCGAATTGGCGCCTTCACTGATCCGTTGGCGGATGTCACGAGCTGCAGCTGCCTTGCCCTCGCCTTCCGTCTTGACTTCCTCTTGGAACTTGGCGAGACGATCCTGCAACACTTTGCCAGCGGCCGACTGAGCGACCACGCGTTCGAGATCAACGACAACAATCTTGATGGGCTTCTCTTGAGCGCTGGCGGAAGGCACCGCCTGAAAAGCGCTGACAAGAATCAGGGCACCGGCTATCACGAGACCAGCGCGAACACGAGCAGGGTTCGGCATGATTGAAGTTCTCCTACGTTTTGGGTTGATCGAGGCCAGGCCTCATGAGCTAGAACGAAGTACTCAAGCTGAAATCGAACGAGTCGAATTGGTCGTTTTCGAGCTCGTCGAGGTTTCTGGCGTAGATGAAGCGCAGCGGGGCCGGGAAAAGCGGTACCTGAATGCGAAGCTCGGCGCCAGCACTAAAGCGCATCAAGTCGATGCTCGGCGACTGGTCGTCGTCGAAAACACCACCACCATCACCGTAGAAAACTAGCCTGAAAGGCCCGCCGAGGATCACATGATACTCCAGAGCAAGGCGCGCCATTTGTGTGCCACCGAGCGGAAAGCCGAACCTATCGCGTCGAATCGTGCCGTCTTCTTCGCGCACCACAATCGAACGACGCCGGAATCCACGCACCGAATTGTCGCCACCCAAGAAAAAGCGCTGCTGCGGAAAGAGACCGCTGTCATCGAGGCCAGTGGCGTCGGAATTGCCAAGCTTCGTTATGTAACCAAGATCAACTCTGAAACCGAGAGAAGATTTGATGTTGCGGCGAGAGAGCGGCTTGAAATAAGTCAAGTCGAACAATGGCCGCACGAAGCCGGTATCGCCACCGAGAAACTCGCCGGCAACCTCGACGTTGGCCGACATCCGCAACCCTCTGGTGGGCTCGAAGCGGCTGTCGAGTGTATTGCGGATCCAGTACGGACGCAGTGACGAGCTCTTGAATGACAGTTCCTGAGTGAGATCGGTACCGTCCGGGCCAGCACCGATCAGCCTGCGAAAGTCCTCGATGTCCGAAAAGCTGTAAGTGATGCTGGTGCTGTTGAAGCCGCGAAACGAGCGGCCATACGTCACCGACAGCCCTGAGTTCGACTGTCGAAAATCGGTCCCGGCCAAAACCTGACTGTCGAGGTTGGAGTTGAAGAGCCGAAAACCGATCGACTGTGGCTTGTCGAGAAACCAGGGGATGCGATATTCGAGATCATAGAGGTCACGCTGGCGACCACTCTGGACCGAAACGCCGACAGTCTCACCACGACCGAGAAAGTTTGTAGTACGCATCGCAAACTGAGCGAAGAATCCGTCAAACTCACTCCAGCCACCACCGAACTGCAACTCTGTGCGCTCCGCCTCCTCACCCTGCACCACCAGATCCACCTTCTTCTCTTCGCCGTCGAAGTCAAACTTGACCGGCTCCTCTTCATTGAGGGCGAAGTAATTGAGTTGGCGAATCTTGAGCAGACTATTCTGTACCGCCGTCATATTCATGACGGTACCCTCTTGTAGCAACAACTCACGACGCAAGACTTTGTCGCGAGTCTTGCGGTTGCCTTCAAACTCGATCCGACCGACCCTAAACTGATCCGCCTCGTCGACACGCACCAAGATGTCTGCGACGTTGTCTTCTTTCTCGATGACTTCGGTCTCGACCTTTGAGAAGATGTACCCGACCGATGAGTAGAGATTACCTATCGACTCCACCGCATCGTCAACAACTTTGGAGCGTAACCATCCGCCGCGTGGATCTTCGAACTGCCTGAGCAAGAGCTGATCAGAGAACACTTCGTTGCCCTCGATCGAGATTTCGCCGAAACGCCAGCGTTCCCCTTCTTCGATCGGGATGGTCACCGCCAGGCGCCGCTTTTGCTGCTGGATCGTATCCGCGCCAGGATTCTTGGCCTTAACTGCAATCTCTGGGCGAGCGATGAGTACGTCCTTATAACCGGCTTTGCGATAGACATCGCGAACCTTGTCCAGATCTTCTTCGATCTTGGCCGGATTGTAGATGTCCTTCTTGGTGAATCTTGAAAGCAAGCCTGACTGCTTGGTTCCTTTCATCACCAGTCGGAGCCGCCAGTCGCCAAAAATCGTATTGCCATCGAAATCGATATCACCGATCTTGACTTTGTCTCCCTCGTCGATGGTGAAGATCGCCCGGCGTTGTCCCGGGCCGGTCTCCTCGAGGATGTACCGGACCTCTGCGAAGCGATAGCCCTTTTCCTTGTAGAGCTCCTCGATCGCGAGCTTTAGCCGCTTCAACTCGCCAAGCTCCACGGGCTGACTCTCGTAAGCCGAGATCCTCTCGCGATCGGCCTGTTCGATGATGTCGGAACGGTTGACTCGCTTGATGCCAACATAGTCGATCGACACCAGTATGGGTCTTTCGACGACGCGTATGATCAACTGGACACCGCCTTCGACGTTTTCAACCGAAATTTCGATGTCGTCGATCAGCTTGCGGTCCCAGAGTTTGCCAACCCGTTCGTTGAGATCTTCGAGATCGAGACGGCGATCATCGGTCTCTTTGCGCCCCAGGAGATAGTGCTCCATAGTGTCGGGGCTGAGGGTTTCGAGACCCTCGAATCGAACCTCTTGGATGACCAGTCCGTCATACCGGCCACTCTGTGCCTGGACCTCTCCGAGCAATGATGAGGCGATCAACGCCACACCCAGCAACAGATTTCGGGTCGCTCGAGCTATGAGCTGCTGGTTCTGCACCACCTTAAGACTCCTTCTCGGGAAGTGGGCACACGTTTGCCGGCTGGCCTTGCCGACCGGCGATAGCAATGCTGGTATCCGAGCTGAAGCAAGGCGAATGCCAACTCTTCACCTGCGAGTCGCAGGACGTTGTAACCCGAAACTCTGTCAATCTAAATTTCCTCTGTCTCTCAACGCGGAAGGATCTAGGCGGTGCCGGCTGCCTCCTCCGAGCCGGCGACGCAGAGACTACCGTTCAGCGGTGAGGCATTCAAGATCCCCGACCACAAGATCGAGCCCGCCATCGGCCACCGACACCTCTATGGCCTCGATTTGTTGTCCGTGTTGTGTGATCAGGAGCTCGGAGACCGCGTCCTGGATATGGCGCTGGATCGTCCGCCGCAACGGTCGGGCGCCGGTCGAGGGGTCGATTCCGGCTTTCTCGAGCAGCCACTCCTTGGCTTCGTCGGAAACGTTCACCGTTAAGCTGCGTTCAGCCAGCGTATTGTTGACGTCGGTCAGAAGAATGTCGACGATCGCACGTAGATTGATGCTGGTCAGCGGATTGAACACGATGATTTCGTCGACGCGATTGATGAATTCTGGACTGAACGAGCGACGCAACTCGGCCAGGATCTCCTCCTCGATGCGCTTGAAGCTCTGGTGTTGGTCATTTTCACCGAAGCCCACACGGCCGCCGCGTAGCACCAACTTCGAGCCAATATTGGAGGTCATCAGTACGATGGTGTTGGTGAAGTCAATCGAATTGCCGTAGGCATCGGTCAAGCGACCATCATCTAGAATCTGTAGCAACAGGTTCGAGACGTCAGGATGCGCTTTCTCGATCTCATCGAAGAGTACTACGGAATAGGGTTGGCGACGGATACGTTCGGTGAGCTGGCCGCCCTCTTCGTGTCCGACGTACCCTGGCGGCGAACCGATCAGCTTCGAAACCGCATGTTTTTCCATGTACTCGGACATGTCGAAACGCACCAGCATCTGCTGGCTGTCGAAGAGAAATTCCGCCAGACGTCGCCCGACCTCGGTCTTGCCGACGCCAGACGGCCCAAGAAAAATGAACGAGCCCACCGGTCGTTGAGGATTCGAGACCCCTAGCCGCGAGCGACGGATCGCCCGACTAATGGCGCTGATCGCTCGATCCTGACCGACAACCCAGCGTCGTAACGAGTCTTCCATCGCCATCAATTTCTCGGCTTCGGCGGTCTGCAGGCTCGCCACCGGCACCCCCGTCCACGATGCGATGATCTCTTCGACATCGCGAGTCGACACCTCGAGGTCCGCGGGTTGATCGAATCCGGAGGCGATCTGCTCGAGGTCCTCGCGCAACTCGATCTCCCGCTCACGCAGGTATACCGCACGCTCAAAATCTTTGTTGGAGATCGCGACCTTCATCTCACTCTCGACCTGCCGCACCTCGTCTTCGAGCTGGCGAAGGTTCCGGGTGTCTCGCGCTCGACGCAGTTTGACTTTGGCGCCCGCTTCGTCAATGACGTCGATCGCTTTGTCAGGCTGGAACCGATCGGTGATGTAGCGGTCAGACTGCAGGATCGCCGTACGCAGAGACGACTCTGAATAGCACACCTTGTGAAAGGCCTCGTAACGATCCTTGACTCCCGCCAGGATCTGGTAAGTCTCCTCCGCTGTCGGTGGCTCGACCTGCACCGCCTGAAAGCGCCGCAACAAAGATCGATCTTTCTCGATGTATTTGCGGTACTCTCGCTGAGTCGTCGCGCCAATACAGGAAACTTCCCCGCGGGACAGAGCTGGCTTCAAGATGTTGGCAGCATCGAGCGAACCTTCAGCCGAGCCCGCGCCGATCAAAGAGTGGATCTCATCGATAAAGACGATCAGATCGCTCGAGTCTTTGAGCTCCTTAAGAATCCCTTTGAGCCGTTCTTCGAATTGCCCTCGGTACTTCGTGCCCGCGACAATCAACGAGAGATCGATCGCAACGATACGTTTGCGCCGTAGTGAAATCGGAATTTCATCGTCGGCGATGCGTTGCGCCAAGCCCTCGACGATCGCGGTCTTTCCGACCCCTGGCTCGCCGAGCAAGATCGGATTGTTCTTGGTTCGCCGGGACAGCACCTGGATGATGCGCTCGAGCTCGAGCTCACGACCGATCAGCGGGTCGAAAACTCTCTGGCTGGCAAGCGAAGTGAGATCTCGACCATACTCGGAAAGGAACGGCAGTTCCTTCTTTTGTTGGGCCGCCTCGCGTTCACGAACCATGGTCACCACCTCCTCGCGCACCGCGTAGAGGTCGAGCCCCGCGTGGGTCAAGACGCGCATCGCGATACTCGACTCGACGCGCAAGATGCCGATCAACAAGTGTTCAGAGCCCACCGCAGCGTGGCCCATGCCTTCAGCCTCGTGGGAGGCGTAGGCGAGAACCTTCTTGGTCTCCTCGGAGAGTGGAAGATCTGCGGTGGACGACACCCGTTCAACAAAAACTCTTTCACCTTCGATCTCACCGCGAATCTCGTCCGGCTGGACTTCGAAACGGGCAAAGAGGCTCATCACCGATTCTTCACCCTCGCGGAGAATGCCAAGCAATACGTGTTCTGCTTCGATCACCCGGCTACCGAGCTTCGATGCCTCGTAACGAGCAAAAAACAGCGCTCGACGCGCCTTCTCGTTGTATTTTTCAAACATCGGTTCGTTTATGAAGCGTCTAGGTACGCCAGTCGTATTTGATGCCTTGCGCTCCGCGGTTCGCCATCAACCTACCTACTTCGGCGGGATTCCGGCGCGAACTTCGCCTTGGTTCTTATCATGACGACTCCGCATACAAAGCACCTTTCTCCAACCTCAGAATTCTACCACACCGTGCTGCCAAGGCCGGGTTGTGCGTCACCAGAATAGCGGTGGTACTGTGGCGCTGTTGGAGATCGAGTAGCAGCTCGAAGACTTGCTCAGCGGCCGCTGGATCAAGATTGCCGGTCGGCTCATCGGCAAGCAACAAAGGAGGCTCCATCAACAGAGCGCGGCAGATCGCAACCCGCTGCCGCTCGCCTCCCGAAAGCTGGTTTGGGAAGTGATCGAGACGATCTTCCAGGCCGACTTCGAGCAAGAGTTGGCGGGCCATCTCAGCGACGCGGTGCGGGTCAGCCCCAGCGATGCGACCCGGCATCATCACGTTCTCCAAGGCGTCGAAGTCTGGCAGCAGGCGGTGAAATTGAAAAACAAAACCGATCGTCCGATTGCGAAACTTGGCGAGCTGCCGTCGCCCCAGATCGGCGAGCGACTGACCGCCGATGACAATCTCGCCTCGATCGAGGGTATCCAGCGCCCCCAACAGGTGCAGCAACGTCGACTTTCCGGAGC
>JAJCXQ010000555.1 GCA_029263355.1 Acidobacteriota bacterium
TGGAGGGTGATCACCTCACAGTTGACTCCCAAATTCTCGAGCGACTGCTCAAATTGTTGCGGCGTTCCGGTGAGCAAGGGGAACGTACCCCAGTGAATCGGGATCACTTGGCGCACCTCGAGGAATCGGCAGGCGAGAGCAGCCTGGGTGGGGTCCATGGTGAAGTGGTCACCGATCGGCAGGAAGGCCAGTATGGGCCGGTAGAGATCGGCGATCAACTGCATGTCTGAGAACAATGCGGTATCCCCAGCATGGTAGAAGGTGTACCCATCCGGCAGACGCACCACAAATCCGGTAGCTACGCCGCCGTAGATCATTCGATCGCCATCTTGGATGCTCGAAGTGTGAACCGCCTGGACCTGCGACACCTTGAGGCCCAAGGCGTCCTGAGAACCGCCAGGATTCATCCCGGAGCAATTCTCGACCCCTTGGCTCGACAACCAGTGGCAGATCTCATAGTTCGCGATGACAACCTGCGGTTGAAACTTCTTCGCGAGCGCTACGGCATCCGCCATGTGATCCCCATGTCCATGAGTGATCAAGATCGCGTCGATGCGGTCGAAGGCCTTGAGGGCATCAGGACAGCTCGGATTCTGATCGACCCAGGGATCGATCAGTACAACCTCGCCGCTTGGGAGATCGCACCGGATCGTGGAGTGGCCGAGGTACGTGAACTTTGGACGCGGAGTGTGGAACATGATTCCTCCTGAATCAGCAGGCCGCAAGAGAAAGGCGGGTGATCAATGCTATGAGCTAAGATCGGAGAATGTCGAACAAGCCTAGAAGACACTTGATCTCGATCCCGTGGCGACATATCGAGTTGTTGTGACGAGTTACTGAATTCTAAGCCGAGCCTTCGTGGGACGGAATCCCCTAGGGCATTCCTGAGCCCGCTTTCTCATCGAGAGAAATCACCGGAAGGCCGTTGTCGAGAGCGTAATTCATGAGCTCGACGAGCTGGTAGACCTCCGGCCGACCGATCTTGGACCCAGGACCCTCGATTTCGACCTTCTCCAGGGTCGCTACCGCGAGCAGGACGGGCAGCGCGTTGAAGGCGACGAGGCCGTTCTCCGCCCCCGCGTCCTGAAGACTCAACACGTATTCGGACGCAGCGCGCAAATCGAGACGCGCCAGAGTCAGTACTTCGGCGCGACTGACGCCGGGTGGCAAATAGGCGCGCCCTTCGGTGAGGTCGAATGAAGAGTCCTTGAGAATATTGACCAGCTGCAACGCCTCGCCGAAGAGACGCGACCGCTGACGCAACTGCGACGCGATGGGCCGAAGGCGAGCTCGATCAAGCAGGAAGAGCTCCGTCAACATCTCACCAACAATACCGGCGACGATGTAGCAGTAGTCTCTCAGATCCTGCAGATGGTCAAGATTGAGCTCCCCGTTTGCGTTGGTCCGGGCAACGAAGGTCGCCATACCTTCGGCGGTTCGCACCGTATGGCTTCGGACAAGCTCACGCGCCTTGTCGCCGAGCCCGAAGTAGGCGTCGAGGACATAGGGCACCTCGGTCATCAGCTCCTGGTATCCCGCGTGATCGATCGGCACCTCGGCAGCCCATTTTCCCGCCCAACGCCGGGTGGCCTCAGGCTTCTGCTGGCTGAGCAAGTCGCTGAAAACCGACAACGCCTGAATCCGCTTCTCCTGCGACCAGCTCGCTGAGTCCTCAAACGTATCGGCGATTCGAAACAGCAAGTAGGCGACCGTGACCTCACGCCGAGTCGGCTCTGGCAAAAGCGGAATCGAGAGCGCGAAGGTACGGCTCGTCTTGATCAGTAGGTCTTCGAGATCAGACATGGCAAGCGCGAAACCATCCGGGTTGCGGAGCAAGAAGTCGTCGATCAAGAATCGGCCAGGTAACGTGTTCCGGGAACCTCTTCACCCAACAGGCCGGCGGTGAGGATTTCCGGGGTCCGGCCATTCACAATCCAGGACTCGATACCGCGACGAGCCAACCAACGTGCGGTTTCGAGGCGTAAGAGCATACCACCAGTCACGTCCGTTCCGGCGGTAGCTCCAATCGCTTTTCGGGCCTGAGTGTAATTGTCCCGATCGATCTGAGGGATTGTCTTGCCACTCCGATCGTAGATGCCATCGGTGGCTCCTAGCCACAGGATGCGACGCACCACAACCTCACGGCGCTTCAGTCGACTGACAAGGTAGCACAGCACCGCTTCAGTCGAGCAAATCGAGGCTCCCCATTCCCGGTCCATGACGACATCTCCGTAAACCACCGGCATCAGACCGAAGCTCAGGGCCGTAAGCAGCGTTTCTAGCGTCGCGCTTACCGGCCGGCCAGCCCGGTTCACCAACGCGCTCGACGGCGCCCAGCTAAACGGCTGAAGCCCAACGCCAAGCAGATGGTCGGTCACCGATTGATGGAGGCGAGCCGCTGCTGCCCGAGTTTCGCTCACTCCGAAAGCTGCCGCCGGGCCGAGGGGTCCGCTGCCGATCGTATGTTTGGCAGCCGCCATATGACCGAACGAGCCACTCCCGTGGCCGAGCAACACGCACTCTTCCATACGCGGCGCTGCCTCAGCGATCTCCCGACTCAATCGAGCGAGGACGCCAACCCGGACTGCTGCCTCGACCCGTTTATCGGTGATGAGGCTACCGCCGAGTTTGATCATGACCAGATCGGTCACCAATCAATACCTCTAGCGGCTTCGAATCCTGTTGACATCAGAAGAGATGCTCGTCTTCGACGACAGGCCCCGGACCGACACCATCTCGAATCAACGACAGCTCAATACCGAGACGCAGTAACCGTTGCTCGACCTCGTCCTCAGCCTCAGGCTGACAGATGACATGCACGTTAGCACCAGCGTCCATCGTGCCGTAGGCTTCGACCCCATCCTGACGCATCGCACGCACCGCCTCGAGAACCGTCAGCGTGGCCGGCTTCCAATAGAATATCGCCGGCTTGGAAGTCATCGCCACACAATGGAGATCGATCGCCTCGGTTTCGATCACTTTCCCGAGTCGTTCGAAGTCGCGACCTTCGATCGCCTGGCGAACCGCTTT
>JAJCXQ010000556.1 GCA_029263355.1 Acidobacteriota bacterium
GGGCGAAGCCAGGTCGACGAGGGATTGCTCAGCCTCTGCCCAGCTTGCATGGTAGGTCGCGGTCAGGGTCCATTGGAGAGCAATATAGCGGTGCGAGGATTGCTTGCCAGCGGGCCTATCGGAAGAAGTATCTGTTGGTAATTGTTTGGAATTAGCTGTCGTCATGATGCGTATTCCTAGGCAGTTTCAGCGCGTTCTCTGATTGGAAAATACCCGAGCAGCACGAGGGCGATCGGCAAGCTGCAGGAGTAGGCGGGAGTAGGTCGCTGCCACAGCGAGCAAGCCTTGAGCGTCTTGGCTGCCCCCAGCGGCTTCCCTGGCAGCCTCTTCGAGGAGCAGCAACGCTGCGAGCTTCGGCGCGAAGTTGCCGAAGCAGGCGACACACAGCGCGTCACCGTAGTGATGACCAGCGACTCGGCCCAAGAGATCGTCTCCACAGTTGGCACAGTCCTCGTCCGGTCCGCGTTGGTGTTGGATCGAGACTATTGGCTGGAGGGCCTGAACTGCCTCCGCGAGGTCTGGAGCAGCCTGCCGAAAGCACTCATCGCACATGGGTTCACGGTAGTAGTGTCCAGCTAGGCGTGGAACGACGACAGTTCCGCAGCCGGCAGCGCATTCTCCATGGGTTACGAGTAGTTTGTAAGAGTACAAACGCAGTGCTTCCTTAAGAAAGGTCTTCTGTCAAAAGAAGACGCTAGCACGAGGTGCGCTGGCTTCAAATTTTCTGAGAATCGAGCCCCGGAAGCTGACCAGTCGGTCAAGGAAAATCGTCAGGCTCGGCGCGATTGCACAGATTCGAGATCATTACGCTAAGAGGAGATGTCGCTATCGCCATTCCGGGCAACTTCACTTACCCATCGGTAAAAGAATATTGTCGTCCTAGGGGGAACGCTGCGTACCAATCCAGGTGCCTGTGATTCCGCTGTGGAGGTGTCTCTCATGCGCATTAACACAGGACTCAAAGCGGGCAACGGCCCTCTTGTTACACCGGAAGGTTGAGGAGCTGACCAGACAGAGGGAAAGTTCTGGTGCTTTCCCTCTGTCTGGCAGTAGAATTCGTCGCATCAATGAGCTAAAAAGAAGGCACGGTAGTCGTTTGTCTGGCCAGAGCAGGAAGAAACGGGAGAAGGAGCGAGATGCCACATTCTGAACACTACGCCAAAGAACTCCTCCGGAACCGTCCAGGCCACCCTACGGCCTTGCTAGAGCAGCGAAAGTACTGGGATCTGACTTTCCTGCGCCTGTATCTCGATCACTGCGACACTTTGCTGTTCGATAATCCCAAGGCTGGGCTACAGGCGGCAGTGGTTGCGCCCAAGCTGGCGTTGCTGATTCCCGAGAGGCGGCCGTACGAATGGAAGGAATTCACGAGCGAGTCCGAGAAACAACAGCACCGCGAGCTGTTGGCCAAGAGCCAGGCCGTACTAGGCGGCGCATACCGGGCAACCGCCAGATTCGAAGAGGCGGACGAGGCCTATGCAGAAGTTGCTCGAATCTGCAGTACTGGTCCAGTCTGTCCTACTATTAGAGCAAACCTTGACAAACGTCTGGCGAAGCTTCGCAGTGCTCAGAGGCGGTTCGGCGAAGCTTTGAATCTCATCGATAGCTCGATCGAGATCTACAAAGACACAGACACGGTTTACCACGCTGACGCGATCCTTACTAAAGGTTACATCCTGTTCGAGCTCGGTCGATTTTCAGAGTCTGTTCCCTTGTTCGCTGAAGCACTCTTCTTGGCGGGGGACCATAGAAGAGTTTCGTCTGTAGCTGCTCGAACGGTTTACTGCGCTGTGCATAACCTGGCAGAGACGACGGCTCGAATCTGTTCCGTTGATGACATCATCGTAGCGCGTCGATACGTCAATCAAGCGAAGCGATTTCTGTCGAAGAAGCGCGCCAGCATCAACAAACACAAGCTATCTTGGATCGAGGGTCGCATCGACGGTAGGTTGGGCTCGGCACGCGCAGCTGAGCGGCGTTTCCTGGGAGCCATCGAGCCCTTACTCAAGCTCGGTGCCGTCTTCGAAGCCGCGCTTGTCGCTCTCGATCTTTCAGTGATCTATTTCGATCATCGCGAATGGGATCAATTGAAAGAGCTGGCGGCTGCGACGTTCGAGCGCTTCAGGGAGCTATCCAGCGACAGGGAAGCCATCGCAGCACTGCGGCTCTGGATGGATGGCGCGAGGGAGAGCACTCTTACCAGAGCGAAAATCCTCGGCACGAAGGATACGATCGCAAGCTTAATGAGGCAGTAGGGATGTTAGCTTCTGAGAAGAGCAAGGGTCGCTCTCACGTCAGGCTGGATGAATCGAGAAATAGCATGCCAGAGAGCTGACGAGCCAAAAGCAACCTGATGATGAGTCCGGCCAGTAGGTCATTCGGATCCCCGATTCCGCTTCAGGCTCCCGCCTGGTTCTTCTGCAGCCTGTTCACTTTTGCCGCGAGTGCCACCTTCGCGTACGCCATCGATTCGACAGTCGGCACCGCTTGTGGCGCGCCTACCCGAATCTCCGATTCCGATCTGGCGTCAGAGTCCTAACCCGAGGCGAAACCGCATTTGGGGCGGTAATCGCACCGTAGGAGATTTCGCGTTTTCGACCGGGCAGGTGAGTCTTCTGCCAAGAGTTCGTCGCCGCCGTTCTGCTACTACTCCTGTCCTCCTGATACTCCTGTTATTCCTGTACTCCTGCATACATAAGGACAGGGGGGGTACAGATGTACGATTCCAGGGGTGCAGATGTACGATTCCGGGGGTGTAAATGTACGATTCCAGGGGTGCAGATGTACGATCCTAGGGGTATAGATGTACGATGCAAAAATCACTAATCCACAGGCTTTTCCGCAGAGTTTTCCACATTTCAGTTCATGAAGCGGGCTGCTCGGCCAGCTTCGATCAAAGTCTGCTTCGATCTGGAAGGCGATGCTCTTGAGGCACAGCAGGTGTGGCTCAAGAAGGAACTCCCGGCGCCAGCGATCGTTGATCAGCGATCAGCCGGCAGTCGCCACGGCTGGATCTCGAGACCCTGATAGCGGGGTAGGAAGCGCGCCGGAAAGCTGGGGTAGGAGAGCCGTATGCGATCGATGATCCGGTTCATCGTCCGCTTGAGCTGCTTGCGATCACGATCGTGGCTACCTAGGTGTTCGACGAGCGAACGCCAGGGAATGAAGCTCGCCTGACTGGCCACGAAACAGCGCCAGAGCGTCAAGGACGCCAGATCCCACGCCATGGGTTTGTCGTGGAAGCAGCGCAGCAATTCGAGTGGTAACGGGATCGGACTCTCGCACAGATAGCGATGAAAGCTGCGACTGAGCTGCAGCCCGTAGCGCTTCGGCTGAAGGATCTGCTCCCGGCCATCGGGTCCCAAGACATGGAGTTGTCGCCGGTTGGCAGGCGTGTCGGGAAAGATCGCCCGCTCGACGGGTGGTGCGTTGGTGATGTCGATGTCCGCGCCCGTGACCCGGACTTGAATCGTGAGATTCGCGATTCGCTCCAGCCGCTGCTTGAAGCGCTCATAGTTGGCGCCACTCGAGTTGAGGTGGAATGAGGAGAAGAAGTCGTTCAGTGTGTCGAAGAGGATGTAGCCATCGCGAAACGCCCGAGTCTGGATCCAAGCCAGCAGCGCACGATCTGCGCCGAATGGTAGGGCAATCTGTGGGTTGACGGCCGCGAAGGTGACCAGGATCTCATCACTCTCGCCGATGCGAGCCCGGCGGTGAAGGCGCGTCGCGAGCGTGCTCCGTAGCGGCAAAGTGCAGAGAAGCAAACCTTTAGCCTGCACCAGAAGCTCGGAGCGCGAGAGATGGGTTTCGCGGGGATCTGGGAGGGTAAGGTTCCGCAAGCCGGGTCCGTTGATGTGCTATTCAAGCCGGGATATCGAGCAGGATGGGCACAGGATCGTACCGTCAGCCGGCGTTCGTCGTGTGACTGTTGCTGAATTTAGTAGTTCAGTATAGTTGCAGAGAAAGCTAGCGTCGGCCGCTCCCAAGGGACACAGTAGGTTCCCGAAATGAGATGTCGACCTTGTATCGTGTGCCTGGCCGTAGCGACTGTGCTCGCGGCTTCAGCGCTGCTGGGTATTCGCTGGAATGTGAGCCCGAGCGTGGCGCCAGGCCTCTACCTGGCGCGCCAGCGTGCCGTGATTCGCGGCGACCTGGCTTTGGTCTGCCTTCCCGAGGTGATGGGTCGCTGGGCGCGCCTGCGGGGCTATCTTCGGCCGGGCCGCTGTCCGAGTGGCAGCCAGCCGCTTGGCAAGTGGATCGCAGGGGTGCCGGGGGACCGGGTCGAGATTTTCTCGGAGACGGTGGCGATCAACGGGCTTACACTCGAAGGCTCGTCTCGCGAACGCACCGACGCGCATGATCGACCGGTACCCATGGTCGCTGAAGGCGTGCTCGTCCTCGGCCGAGGCGAATTCTGGCTGCACTCCGGTCGCCATCGACGGAGCCTAGACAGCCGTGTCTACGGCCCGCTTGACCGCTCCTCTATCCAGGCCGTGCTCGAGCCCCTCTGGACCTTCCCAGGGAACTGATTTCGTGGACGAGCTCTACCAGCTTCCAGGCCGGCAATCGGCCCGTCAGCAGGTCTGGATCGCTACCAGCCTCGCTCTGGTCGCGGCTGCTGTCGCCGCGAGCTGGACTGCGACGCAGTGGACTGCCCACAAGCTCGCATACACCGCCACACTCGGCAAGCCGTTGTTCGACCTCTATGGCGACCGAGCTCGACTCACTCTGATTGCCGGCTTTCTCTGCTTCCTCGCCGGGCTAGTTGCCATCGTGCTCGGCCGAGCCAAGATCGGCTCCGTCAGTGGGTTGCTGGTGGGGATCGCAGTGATGCTCGCCGCAACCGTTCCCGTGTACGGGCCAGACCAGTTTTGGCGGTGGCTCAGCAAGCACCGCCTCGATGGTGAGCTGCTAGCAGAAGCACAGATCGCTGCCGCCGTGAGCTTCGCGACCCTTGCCCTCTGCATCGGCGTGTGGACCATCGCGGCACTCAGGCGCGTGCCGAGGAGCGGCGACACTCACGGGTCGGCCCATTTTGCGAGTCTGGAAGAGGTTGAAGAAAGTGGCTATCTCGGAGAGGTTGAAGACGGAGTGATTTTGGGGAGCTACCAGGGCCGACCGCTGCGCACGCTCCGCGACCACCATGTCCTAGTCTTCTCACCCCCGGGAACCGGCAAGAGCACCGCCCTTGCCGCTCCGACTCTTCTCACTTGGCGAGGCAGCGTGCTCGCGCTCGACATCAAAGGCGAGCTCTACGACTGGACCGCTGCCTACCGCCAGCGCGAGCTCAACCAGCACATCTGTCGCCTCGACCTCACCGCGCCAGCCAAAGGTCCGCGCGAGGAAGGTCGGCGCGTGCGCGTCAACCCGCTTCTGGCAATTCCACGCGGTTCGCGCGAAGTCGCCGAAGCCCAGGCGGTTGCCGACCTCCTGTTGCCAACGACCGGCGAGGGCGACAGCTTCTGGCGTGGCCGAGCTCAGGAGCTTCTCACTGCGCTCATCCTCCACGTGCTCTACTGCGAGTCGGAGCCGACCCTTGCGCGTTGTCGTGAGCGGTTTCGCGAAGGGCCGATCGAGGCGTTGCTCGCCGAGATGATCCTGACCGAGCACGACACCGGGCACGTCTGGCGAAGCTCGGCGGGAAATCCTACCAGCACTCATCCGGAAGTTGCGGGCACCGCGCGGTCGCTTCTAGCGATGGCGCACGAAACCCGCAGCGGCATCATCGCCCACGCCGAAGAAGCTCTCCAACTCTTCGGCGACCCTCGCCTCGCCGCCAACACTGCTACCAGCGACGTAACCGCCTCGGACCTGATGGATCGCGAGCGCCCCGTGTCGCTTTACCTAACTTTGCCCGGTGCTGAGGTTGATCGCCTCGAGCGTGTTTTGCGGCTGATCGTCAGCCAATGGCTGCGCGAGCTGCTCGAGCGACCTGTGGCGCGCGATCCCGAGAATCCTCCCTATCGGCACCGTCTTCTCCTGATGCTCGACGAGTTCCCGCTCCTGGGTCGTATGAAGTTTCTGGAGAAGGCCGGCGCCGTGCTACGTGGCTACGGCGTCCAGCTCTTCCTCGTTGTGCAGTCGGTCACTCAGCTGCGGTCGCTCTACGGCAACCAGGAGACGATCTCGGGAATCTGCCCGATCCACCTCACCATGGGCGCGACCGATGTCGAGACCGCCAAGCGGATCTCCGAACGACTCGGACGCCTGACGGTCGAAACCGAGCGACGTTCCGTCGCGACCTCAGGTGTCTCCAGGACCACTCTGTCGGACGGTGAGCACGGCCGGCCGTTGCTTGCCCCCGACGAAGTCGCCCGATTGCCGGACGACCGGCTGCTGGTGCTTCCCCTCGGCCGTGCGCCGATACTGGGCGAGCGCGTTCCGTTTCACAGACATGATGAGATGGCACGCCGCGTCGCCCTGGGGCCGCTCGAGGCCGACTCGCTCACTCGCTTCGAGCATGACTGGAGTCACTGGGTCGAGCACAGCGCCAACCGACCCACGGAATTCGAGATCGAGGCCTTCTTAGCATCCTGGAAGACCTCCGGCACGATGCCGAAAATGAGCCTTGGCTCGTCGCCCATGGCGTAGCAAAGAAACGGCCTGGCCGTTTTCGGCCGGGCCTTCGTTGTCGAGTTGTTGGCCTGGACGATGAGTGAGGGTGCCCAGGCGATCGTCCGCGGCGTCGGTCAGCTCGTGCGCCCAAGTCGAGCCGCTGGCAGGACACGACCCTTGGAATCGCGCGTCTGAATCCCGGCCGGGATCGGGGGTTGCTCCCGGTTGGGGAGATGGGTCCCCGCGTTAGTGATCGCAGCGGAATCCCCGCAGCGAGCGGAGCGAGCGAGGAGTTGCAGCGGAGAGCACGACCCCGCGTAGCGGGGGAACGCCCAAACACTCTTCCGACCTTCGACTTGAAAAGGTGAGGTCTCGGAGGTGTACAGCCAGGAGTGGATTTGTCTCTGCGGACTTGATCTAGTACGATAACAAGGCAATTCGGCATCTCGTCAGAAGTTGGAACTGCTTTGGGGCCTAAGGGATGCGGCTGTTGAGTTCGGAAGGTTCAGGTTGTTTATTGGGGGCAGAAGGTACCCCAGATAACGTTGACGGCCCTGAGCGTCCAGTCGACTACACGGACACGTCCGAGTGCGATCGAACCAATCACCACCCTTATCGAAGTCAAGAGTACTCATGGACTTCCGCGAAAAGTTGCTATGAGCGCTTCGCAGATATACGGACACCGGAGTGTTCCATTTGCCGCAGTCGAAGGTTCAGTATGAGGCCGCCGACATTTCGATCTGAACGTGTTATGCAGCACCAAGGTGTCGTCTTTGACGACGCGATCGCTTTGCTGTAGACCAGAGCGAGAGTGCGAGAAATTGGTTCAAGAGTATGCTTCTGGGGCAGGATTTTGGAATGAGCTATACGGACAGCGAGTGTTTTGAATAAACGTCATGAGGCTGTTGGATAATTAACTACAATGTTGAACTAAACCGCTTCGCGGCAGACATCACTCCGTATCGCTTGCCCATATTTAATATCCTCTAACTCCGAAGGCCTGCGAGCTCAGATCTCCAAGCACGACTGCCCATCTCTTGGATTGTGCGTCTCCTAGATTTCGTACAGTCTTCGCCTGTCGCAAGCCTTCTTTCTAATAGGCGTAGTTTCTACCCGCCTTTCGTGTGGCTCTACTCGCAAGACTTATCGCCTCCAGGTTGGTAGTCGACGCGATACTCTTTTCCTGAATCTTTAACTCTGGAAAGGAGTGTCTCATGCACCGAACGACGGTAGCCATCATCGAAGAGCTGCAATCCATGGGCCGCAGCCAATCAACGGTTCAGGCCTACGCCGCTGCAACGGAAAGATTTTATAAGTTCCATAGAAAGTCGCCTGCTGATCTGATTTGTAAGGATGCCTATGACTATCTTTGGGATCTCTACAACGTCCAGAAAGTGTCGGGCTCTGTCTACCGTACCCATCTCTGTGCTCTGCGTTTCCTCTATAAGTATGTGCTTGAGCTGTCTACAGACTTCGGAAAGGTCCCTCGAGAACCAAGAGGCAAGACGTTGCCTGTGGTGCTGAGCCAGAGGGAGATCACGAAGATTTTCGAGGCTACAACGAATCTGAAGCATCGCACCCTTATGATGACTGCTTACTCTGGGGGACTCCGTGTGAGTGAGGTCTGCCAGCTTCGAGTGGTCGATATCGATAGCGAGCTCATGCACATCCACGTACGTAACGGCAAGGGGCGCAAGGATCGTTATGTCATGCTCTCCGAGAGCTTGCTACCCAAGCTCCGCGAATACTACAGGGTTTATCGACCCAAGGTCTGGCTCTTCCCGTCTGCCAAGAGTGAGCGGCCGTTGGGGGCAAGCTCCGCTCAGAGAGTCTTCTCGAGATCAAGGAAGAAGGCGGGTATCCGTAAACCTGCTACGTTTCATTCCATGCGCCACAGCTTTGCGACCCATCTCCTCGAGGCCGGAGCGGAGCTATGCTACATCCAAAAGCTGCTGGGGCACGCATCGCTGAACACGACTCTGATCTACACCAAGGTCACGACAACCGGCGCAACGAAGATCCGCAGTCCTCTCGATTATCTTCAACTCGAGTAGTGGGACATGCGCCCACGACTCGAGGTCGCGGACATCTTCCGTGACTTCGGGCCTCACTATCGTCAACACCATCGACTGTCCGATCAACAGCGCCGCGTCATGCACGCCATTGAGGTCTGTCGTACAGCGGCGCTGGGCGGCCATCTCTACGTCTGTGACGAGTGCCAGGCCAAGGTCCCGGTCTATAACTCGTGTGTTATGGGGAGCGTTTGGTAATGGAGAGTAGAAAATCTGTCACTTGCTCTGGCTAGGCGCGCAGCGAATAAATACTCCCCATTAACCGATCCGATCCCACAGCGTCCAATGATCTTAGAGGACGCAATGCTGGATTCTTACTTCGTAGCTCCCAAGACCCTTAGACGCTTGCGCAATGGCACCTTCGGTCCGTATTTCGACGATTTTGCCGAAGAGCTCAAGAAAAAAGGGTATTCGCACTGGACCGCTCTGACATACCTCCGATCGGCTGCGCATCTGGGGCACTTCGTTGAACGCCAGGCCATCGCGCTGGAGGCCGTCTCCGATGTAACGCTTGAGTCGTACCGCCAGCATCTGCTTCGTTGCAGGTGCCCGCGGCCCTTCAGCGGGAAGGTGAATCCCCATGCGTTCTGCGGCGCAAAGCTGTTTGTGAATCATCTTCGGGAGGTCGGGGTCGTCGCCGGTGTCATAACAAAGAAAGTAGGATTGGATCAGCCTATGATCGACTCATTTGGTCACTGGCTGAAGCGACACCGCGGCGTTTCAGCGCATACTCGCCGGCAACATTGCCGCCGAGCCGCAGACTTCCAGAGGTGCTTTGGAGACGACCCAAGCCGTTACGACGCACGAGGAATTCGCGAGTTCTTCGTCATGCGCCATCGTACCTCCAGCAAGCGATCAGCACAGGCTCTTGCCGCCTCGTTACGAGCGTTCTTGCGGTTTCTTATCGTTCAAGGACTGTGTCGTACGGGGCTGGATCAGGCTGTGCCGGCTTTGGCCGGGTGGCGACTGGCAAGCCTGCCCCGGGGTCTTTCTGCCTCCGAAGTCGCTCAGCTCCTCGCTGCATGCGATGGCGGGTCGGTGGCGAGAATTCGTGATCGGGCAATTATCCTTCTTCTGGTTCGGCTCGGCCTACGCGCCGGCGACGTTGCTGAACTGAGGCTCACCGACATCGATTGGAAGGACGGCAGCCTCGTCG
>JAJCXQ010000557.1 GCA_029263355.1 Acidobacteriota bacterium
GAAATGAGCAAATTTAAAATCATACCGACATCCGGCATCTAGAAACCAGCATCCAGTATCCATGCCATAAGGTATTTATAGCCGCTTTCTTATTATTTAGACTTTAAAATTTTCAAAATTCTAAACTGATACCAATTTTTATGTTTTTACTACCTACGCTATGCTCTCCGCGCTCTATCCTGTGTCAAAATCATGCATTTCCCATACTGTGATATAAATCACAAAATAATGTGACCATTATCATTTACATCAAACAATAATTACGTATAATTACTATATAATTATTAGTTACATTGCATGCCCTAACTAATCTAACAAGTTTTTTAACCGGAAGGATTCATATTATGGTTATTGTTAATCGTATGGCTTTTATTTTGTTCGTTGTTATCATTATAGCGTCAACATTCACAACCGCCGGGACAATTGAATTACCCCAAACGGGCCAGACGAAATGTTACGACGAAAACGGCAATGAAATTAGTTGCGCCGGAACCGGCCAGGATGGAGATTTCAGGGCGGGCGTGGCATGGCCTGATCCACGATTTACAGGCAATGGCGATAATAGTATAATCGATAATCTCACAGGCCTTGAATGGCATAAGAATGTTATTGGCTCTAAAGGATGGGTGCAAATTTCTGCAATAAGTCATAGCATGCCAGGTAAGAGGCCTCCGAATGTATATGAACTTGAAAGCCTTATAAACGATGGTGAAAAAGAAAAACTTGGATGGTTAAACAGTCAGGGTTTTTTCGAGCTGCATGGGCCATACTGGTCAAGCACTACCAGCCATTTCAATAACGGAAATGCGATAATAGTTACGAATGATAGTATAATAGGAGTGGATAGAAAACTATCCGGCCATTCATTATGGGGAGTGAGCAATGTTAAAAAGTCAATAGGAAACATAACAGGAGTCATAAACCTGCCGGACACAGGTCAAACAGAGACTTGGATCGGAGGAGATGACGGAGCGGTACAAGCAGGAGTTGAAGGGCCGGTTCCACGTTTTACCGACAATGGAGATGGAACCATATTTGACAATCTAACAGGCCTTCAATGGCTTAAAGACACTGATTGTATTGGGACAATTAAATGGCAAGGCGGCCTGGATGCCGTCAAAGATTTCAATAGCAATCCAGGCGATTTTTCATGCATGGACTACACTGCAAATTATTCAGACTGGAAGCTTCCAAATCGAAAAGAATTATTTAGCTTGATTGAGTGGTCAAAGTTTGATCCGGCATTGCCTAATGAACATCCGTTTGTTAATTTAAAGTTTACCGATGAAAATATCCATAAATATTGGACAAGCACCACCGACTTGCGTAGCGCGGATCAGGCGTGGGCTATATCTTTTATGCGCGAAAGTTCCATGGCCGGCGTAAATAAGAGTGTATCACAATTTGTATGGCCTGTGCGCTCGGCGCGGTTTGAGCCAATTATAGTTAGTTTTTCAGTCTCGCAGACAACAGGCGCGCCACCGCTAACTGTTAATTTCACGAACAAATCTACCGGAGAGATTGACTCATGGTCATGGAATTTTGGTGATGGAGAAACAAGCTCTCAACAAAACCCGCCGCATACGTACACGCAAACCGGGATATTTACAGTTTCATTAACAGCAATCGGCCCGGTAGGATCAAAGACTGAAACAAAAACCGATTTTATAACCGTAAAAACTCCGGTTCCCGCTGTAGCCAATTTTTTAACTAATACTACGACCGGGGCAGCGCCGTTAAGTGTTAATTTCACAGACAAATCCACCGGCGATGTTGACACGTGGTTATGGAATTTTGGCGACGGCGCCGCAAGCTCTCAACAAAATCCTTCGCATACATACGTGAATACCGGATCTTTTGATATTTCATTAACTGCAAGCGGCCTTGGAGGCTCTGATATAGAAACCAAAGCAGGTTTTATAACCGTAACCCCTGCGCTTGCCGGAGCAAATTTTTCAGCCTCTCCCACAACCGGGAAGGCTCCGTTAACCGTTAATTTCGAGGATACATCCACAGGGAAAGTTAAATCATGGTCATGGAATTTTGGCGACGGCGGAACAAGCTCGCAACAAAATCCTTCGCATACTTACACAACGTCTGGCAGCTTTAATGTTTCGCTTACGGCTACCAATGAAACAGGCCCTACCACAGAAACAAAAACAGGTTTCATAACCGTAACCGATCCGGATATCGTAACAACACCGACTCCAACGCCGGCAACTACGCCTACTCCGAGCCCAACGCCGGCAGCTACGCCGACTCCCACTCCAGGCCCAACTCCAACACCGGTAGCCACACCAACGCCTACTCCGGTTTTAACTCCAACTCCTGAACCTACCACGGAATGCAAGAAACCGGACGCGGATTTCGAAGCTGATAAACGCTCTGTTCTTGTAAACGGCAAAATCATTTTTTCAGATAAGTCAACAGAGAGCCCAACATCGTGGATATGGAATTTCGGCGACGGATCCGAGCGAGAAAACAGTCAAAACCCAACTCACGCATACATTAAAGCCGGAAAATACACTGTTTCCCTTGTCGCAAGCAATAGCTGTGGATCAAACACTGATGAGAAGGCGGATTTTATTGAAGTAATATCATCCGCCGTGGAGCCTACAGCTGAATTCAGCGTTGACAATACATCAGGGCAGGAGCCGTTGACTGTTCAATTTCAGGATAAATCAGCCGGCGCCCCTGTTTCATGGTTGTGGGATTTTGGCGACGGCAACACAATTTCCAAGCGGAATCCTGTTCACACTTACTTGACTTGCAACGTGTACACACCTTCTTTGACCGTGAGCAATGAAGAGGGGGAAGACACGATCTCAAAACCAAACATGATAATAGTACAATGCGCTGATGCGCCACAGGCTGAGTTCTCAGTAGACAAAACACTAGGATTCGTCCCGTTGAAAGTCGAATTTACAGATTTATCATCCGGCGAGCCCACAAGCCTGCTATGGGAGTTTGGCGACGGCAATGCGTCAACCGAACAAAACCCAGAGCACACATATAAGACAGCCGGATTTTTTACAGTCGGCTTGTTTGCATCCAACGGCAAAGGTGCCGACTGGGAGATAAAGCCAAACTTTATAATCGCGCAGGATACCGCAGAACCTGACGCGGACTTTGAGGCGATTCCTTTATCAGGCTCGGCTCCGATGAAGGTTCAGTTTACAGACAAATCCAGAGGGGAACCTAACTCATGGATATGGGATTTTGGAGACGGAGCCGCAAGCAACTTGCAAAACCCTCCGCATACATTTAAGCAGCCTGGTTTTTATACCGTCTCTTTAATTGTAGGCAATTCGAGTGGAATAGATTTGGAGGAAAAGGTTAATTTTATAAATGCGCAGGTTGAAGAAGCCCCAGTGGCGGAATTTACAGCAGAACCTTTAAAAGGTTTTGCCCCGTTTGATGTGGAATTCATGGATTTATCAAACGGCGCTATATCAAGCAGGCTATGGGATTTTGGCGACGGAGGTTCAAGCAATAGTCAAAATCCTGTCCACACTTACAAAACACAGGGTATATTTAACGTTGAATTAACTGTAAACGGGCCTTTGGGAGAGGATTCATTAAATAAAACAAGCTTTATAACCGCGCTTGATAACATAAGCGGCAGTGATTTATCAGCGGCG
>JAJCXQ010000558.1 GCA_029263355.1 Acidobacteriota bacterium
TTGGCCAGCAGCTGCAGGTCGTTGGTCAACACGCCCCACAGGGCGGTCAGGAAATCGTCGACCTCGCCTTCGGGAACGCCCCAGCGCTTGGCGGCGTGGCGGGCGGTGGTCAGCCCATGGGAGCTGAGCCACTGCTGGATCGTCTTGCGGTTCTCTGGGTCGCGCTGGAGTCGCAGGGCCTTCGGGCCTCCGGGAATCAGGGGCAGGAAGCCGTACTGGACCTCGCGGTCGCCATCGCGCCACCAGGTCGAGTAGATTTGGCCGACGCGATCCAGGAGCGCCGTGCCGCGACGCGCGCGGTCGAGCAGCGACTGGATGCCGCCGAGCATCACTTCGGTTGTCGTGTTCAGCCGCTCCGCCCAATCGGTGACGAAGGGCACGGCGGTGTCGAGCCCCAGGTACTCGACCTGCATTCGGCCCCATGGCTCGAGGCCGATCCGCTGGCGCACACCGGTCGCCACCTCGCGCAGCACCTGGATCCGTAGAAAGTACTTGCGCTGCCGGGCGTGCTCGCCACCGGCAGCCTCTTTGGGCGACATACGCCAAACCTCGGGCAGCAACGCCCGCGACAGGTCCTCGTCGCGCTCGAGCCGGCGGTCGAGCCAGGCCGTGAGGTCGCCGACGGACACCGGCCCTTCGAGCAGCCGCTCGTGCATCATCGCACGCAGCCGGTAGCGGCGCGCGTGATCGCGCATCCAGCCGGCCTGGAATGCCGCGTCTTGTCGGTTGTCCGCAAAGATCAGCAGCCGCGGCCGCTCGGCATGGTGCAGCATGTTCTGCGCGAGCACGTGCACGTCGGCCACCGTCGTCGCGCGTACGGGCCGCGCCGGCTCACGGTAGCCGCTCACGCCTCCCCGTCCGTGGGCGGCGCAGGCGACGCAGGAGGTCAGCTTCCCGGGGTGGTCCTCCTTCTGCTGGAGCACCCACAGCCGAACGCGCTCTGCGCTCAAACCGCAGCTCCCGCAACTCGCACCCGGCGCCTCGTGCACGGCGCCACAGCCGCGGCACAGGTAGACCAAAGCGGCCTTCTTGGCCAAAGAATCATCGTCCTCGGCCTCTTCATCCGGCGTGCCGGCAATGCTTTGGTCGAGGAAGACTGCCCGCTGGCCGCCCAGGCTGTCTCCCTGCGGCAGCCACACTCGAGCCTCGCCCTCCATCTGCCCACCGCCGGGCTCCTTGGCCGTGAACTCGAAGTCCTCCAGGTGGTGCTCGAAGTAATGCTGCCCACAGGTGGTGCACGAGAGCACGGGCAGGAGGAATAGCCCTTCCTCGCCCACCTCTTCGTAGGCATCCGCCGCTGACAGCCACAACTGTGGCCCCTCGACCCCGGCAGGGAAGCCCACCACCGCGCCTCCCACACCGCGCACGAAGGCGTGAACCACTGGACGCAACAGAGGCCGATCCGCCATGCGCGCCGCGGCGCCGAGCGTTAGCCAGGCCAGCACCTCTTCCTCCGACACCGGCCGCCCGATGCGCTGCTCGAGCTCTTCGACCAAGACATCAAGCGACTTCGGTTCGGCCAAGACCTCGGCCAGCTGGTACGCGACCTCGTTGGCGGAGAGGTGCTCGTGCAGGCTCTCGCTCCAGCGCGCCGGGTCCAACGCGCTCCCCGTCATCGTCTCGTAGACCAGCTTGAGCGCCTTGCGAGCCGCGACGTCCTCGGGTTCCGCCTCGAGATCGCGCACCGCCTCGAGCACGTTGCCCAGGTGCACCTTCGGATCTCCCGGCAGCGCCCCGGGCAGGTGGCGATCGCCCGCCCAGTCGTCCTTCTCGTAGTCCTCTCCCACGAGCTCGACGTTCTCGCCCGCAACCCCGAAGAAGCGTGCAGCAAAATTCCGGCCGGCCTCGATGCCACGCTCCGGGTCGGCGATCGTGGCCGACGTGGCGATACACACCGTCTCGTCCGGCCCCTTGCCACAGTAGGCGCGCAGTCGCCGAATGAGGCAGGCCGTTTCTGCCCCGCCGGCTCCACTAAAGGTGTGCGCCTCATCGAAGACGAGGTGATCCAGCCGCGCACCGTCGAACAGCTCCACATCTCTTTGCCGAGTCAGCAGCAACTCTAACTGCTTGACGTTGGTGATCAAGATCCGCGGCTGACGCCCCGCCGCCCGCATGTCTTCGCGCGACGCCCGCTCCTCCGGCGGATGCACCGCCCGACCGCGTTCCTTCTCCGCCCAGTCCGCCACCGCCGCACGGTAGTCCGCCCGCGAACTGCCCGGCTCGAGCCGCACGCCGGCAACCTGCGCCTCCTGCTCCGGCGTCTTGCCGATGTACATACCAAAGCTGATACCCGTCCCGGCCAAGAGATCCCGCAGACGCCCCAGCTGATCCTCGGCCAGCGCGTTCATCGGGTACACGATCACCGCCGCGATACCCGCCGGCGCCCCCTCGTCGCGCAGCCGCAGGCAGTGGCTGATGATTGGGTATTGGAAGCACTCCGTCTTGCCCGACCCCGTCCCCGTCGCCACGAGCGTGTGCCGCCCGTCGGCAATGGCCCGCATCGCCTTCTCCTGATGCCCGTATGCGTTCTCGTGGGCAGCGAGGTTGGCGATCAACGGGTGCAGCACGCCCTCTCTACCCAGATCATCGAGCCGCGCGCCCGTGCGAAAGGCGCGGCTGAGGCTGACGTACGGCCCCCGCATGAGCGGCGACTTGCGCGTGGCGTCCAGGCGCAGCAGGCCACGCATCTGAGCGTGCAGGCGCGGGTCGGTGAAGGGGTAGGTCGTCAGCTGGTAGCGCAGGAAGTCAGCGACGGTGGATTCGGTGTAGGTGATGGGGTTTAGCATGGAATCAGCCTTCGCGGCGCATTCATAAGAGAGTTGCAGCCTGTAGCTACCGTGGCAATCCCGACCCGCTGTACCATCGAGCCACAAGCTGTCGCATGAGCATCCCCATCGGCAGACCCAAAGCCCTTCGGTACACTCGAACGAGCCTGAACCTGCGAATTGCAGATAGCACCCTGCCCGCCCGCAGCAATGCAGCGGAGCGGGAAAGTTCGATCCTCCAAAGAAGATCGTAGTAGTGGCCATATGCTCCTGCCAACCGATCCGCATCATCTAGCAACTCGAACGCCTCGTCGAGAGATCCGCAACGGATGCATAGCTCCGCCAACTTCAGCTTCGTGCGCGCAACCTGCCGGTCGTATTGCCCCTCAAAGCCGGCCAGTATGCTCAGACTCTCCTCGAAGTGGGCGCGCGCCTTGGCCTCGTCACCCTGCAGCCCGCAGATCTCGCCGAGATCTGCAAGCGTTCCAGCAGCCAAGATGTCGCCCTCTTTGGCGATTCGATGAAGAGCGAGCGCCTCTTCGAGAAGACGACCCGCTCGATCCAACTCGCCTTCGTCTTGAAGTAGCCACGCCCTCACCTGCAGTGGATTGCCCCGCCAACTGTCATCATGAGCCGTCTTTGACAGAACCATCTCAAGCACATCAGCAGCCTTTGCACGGTTCCCCAAAGCTCGATATGCCAACGATGTCATGAATCTACTCTTGAGCGCTTCGAACGAAGCACCTATTCCCTCGTAGCATGTCGCCGCCTCATCGAACGCTACGATACAATCGCCGTGCAGTCCTTGCCGGTGGAGGTTATGTCCTCGAGCCAGTAGCAGGAACCCAAGCTGCTTCATGTCTCGCAACTGTCTTGCTGAGCTAATCGCACTCGAGTCGAGTGCCTGCAACGCCGCAATTCCCCAACCTGAGTCGCGGGCCAGCAGATCATCAAAGAGTCTGCGCAAGCGCAAGATCCCCTCGGTGTCTCCACCGGACTCGAGCCGCTCAAGAACAGCCGCCATGTACTGCCACTCCGTGGCTGGCATTGATCCAAGAACGGTGCCGGATCGTGACGCCAACTCCGCCATATCCGACACCCGTTGCCAGTCAATCACCGTCATATTCTCGACTACTCAGCCACGTTGCTAAGGAATTCAGTTAGTGCGGGAGTTATCGCGTAATTCCCCTTGACTGGATCATGATTCACGAACATATATCGTTGATGAAGTTCTCTTAGTGCATCGACGAATACTCCAGACAATGATTTGTCTGCAATGAAGCCTATGAGCCGCCTTTCAGTGATCCGCCGCCCCTCATACTGCTCTCGCCCAATGAACCGCAGAATAGCCTGCGCGGCATGCCCAGCCTCACCCATAGCAGACAAAGATCGCCACCGGTCTTGATAGAGATACTCCAACAATGCTGGCCCATGCAGGCTAGGGGATTGCCGTACTGCCTCCCACGACGATCTCGCCACGTCACTCAGTAGCAGCTGGATGATAAGTGGGTTACCTCCGGAATACTGAATCAGCCACTTCAAACGGCGCGGCCTGTCCAAGCTCTTGACCACTGAAGATAGGGCCGGCTGCTCTTGGATGTGTTTCTCCACGTGCCATTCAGTGAACTTCCGAACCGTCAACTGATCTAGCAAGGCTTGAAGCCTAACCACCAACACTGGATAGTCATGCAGATCGATGCCGCCGATTGACCGGGTGGTGATCAGAACTCTCAAGTCGCGTGAAGTGAGGTCAGTCATCATGTGCAGCAAGTCATGCTCGTCATCAACGGTATCCAAGTTGTCAGCGACCAGGAGAACACGTCGCCCCTGCAACTTGTCACGAATCCTCCCGATTCCGCCAGGCACCCCTGGCAACGGAGGCAGACCAAGTTGGCTGGAAAGAGCATCGATGTACTGTTGAGCAGTCAGGAATCCGGGTGGAGTCGCTGCCACTTGTCCGGTGGACACATCGACCACTTCCGATTTGGCACTATCTCCCAGAATCTGATCGATGACCTGGTGCGAATACAAGCATCGGATAAGTTTGGCCGCGAGCGTGCTCTTTCCCATGCCGCCATCTCCCACCAGGATGACGACCCGCGGCCCCAGCGGATTCTGCAAGGCCCAGAATAGCCGCTGGATAGGCGGTAGCCCTTCCGCACCCGCACTGTATCGGCAGTCGATTTGATCCGGCAGCGTGATGTAGTATCCATCACGCTCAAGTAAGCCTGTGAAATAGTTGCCGAAGGCTTCCGATACACTCAGCCGCTGGCGCCCAAGGTCAATACCTCTCTCACCACAGTCCGAAGGGAGTAGTTCGACTAGGGCCTCCTACTGCACCGCTTGTCGGTACCGCAAGCCTTCTGCAATGAGGGCAGCGGCCCCTGCCACGGCTACAGCCACCCCCAACCAGGGCTCGTACCCCCCATCCGACCGCGCCCACTGCAGAGCAATGACCAAGGACGCCAAAGACGCCACAACCAAGACAATCTGCACCAAGCGATGGAGGACGTGATTGCGACTCTTGCCCAACACGGTCACCCTCGCTTCCCGACAAGTGGAGAATCTCGATCTAGATCCAGACTCTCGATGAGCTGCGATCAGATGCTGTGTGCTCTCAAGTCATCAGCCCCTCACGCAGGCATGTCCCAGACTCTGCGCGCGAGTTCAGTGAGGATCGCCTGCCTGCGCTCGACGGCCCCCGCATTCCACGCGGCAAAGGTCTCCAGTCCGTCGACAGCCCGGTCGATCTGGGTTGCTCCAAGCCGAATGGGTTGAGCAATCGATCGGGTAAGCAGGAAATGTGACTGCCGATAGCCTTCCAGCTTCTCAACGAACGGACGGTTGCCGATCGAGCGGTTGATGCTGTGCTCGAGCAGGGTCATGTTGCCGAGCATAGGGATGTAGTCTGCCAGCTCGGTGTCTTCGGGGTGGGTGAATGTCGCGACTTCGACGTCCGACGGAGTCTGCGACAGGATATGCTCGACATCCCGTGTGCTGAGGAACTTCGTCAGGTCGGCTTCCGTAGCCCCGTAGGCCTGCTCGTTCACATACTGGGCCAACTTGCCGATGATGTAGCGCATTCTGTACTTGGGCACCTGGTACTCGTGCAGCTCCTGGAATGCCAGTTCGTATCGTGTGGTCAGGCGCCTGCGGGCTGGGTCGAAGTACTCATCCAAGAAGGCCTGCAGTTCGCCGCGCGTCCGGCACTTGCGGAGATAAGGAGCCCACTGGGCAAAGCGACGCTCGAATTCCTTTGTCGGTTCGCGGGTGATGATGTAGGCGAAGAACAGGTTCTCGAGCTGGCGACTCAACTCGATGAAGTCGGCAACCGCCAAGTGGGATGCCGCTAGCAGAAGGATGTACTGCTGGCGCGCGGCATAGCTCAGGGAATAGATGTTCGAGAGATATCGATTGTCCGTACCATCGACATTCTTGCTCTTCGTGAACCTCGCATAGTGCTTACCAGACTGGCGGAGTCGCTTCGCGAACCCAAGCGGATCTTCACCATAGCCACACGCGGCTTCATTATCGCTGAACCATCGGTAGATCTGGTCCTCCTTGAGGCGATCCACCTTGAAGTTCGCGAAGATGAAGTAGCGCAAGAAACGCAAAGGCTTCTCACCGGCCTCGAACAGTGTATCGATGAGGTCCTTCCAGATCTCCTTCAGCCGATCGAACTCAACCCTCTCGGCACGCATGAACATCAGGTTCTTCAGCAAGTCCATGGAGTCAAGTCCGACTCCGCGATCGTTCACCGTCTCGAATACCTTGAGCGCATGAGCCACGCTCTCCGTGCGGATCCGCACCAGCTTCACCCGATTGATGAAGTAGGCGTAGAAGCGTCGCAACTCGTCGGCATCCTCGTCGAATGAAGTGCGCAGGAACGCCATGATGGCTTCGTAGGCTCGCTGGATGTTCTCGACTGACCGCGTGCGGGGCAGGTCAAGGTCTTCGAAGGCATCCCCCCGCGCCACGTGTTCCAATACATTCGCGCTGTCTTCATACTGTAGGCTGACCCTGTAGCGCAAGATCTCCAGTCCAAGCTCACTCATGCTCGTGGACGCGATCTGCTTGGAGAGATGCGTGATCGTCTCCACACCCAACCCCTGAAGTCGATCCCGCATCGCGCAGACAAACAGAAAGATCGTCGTCATGCGCTGCTGCCCGTCGATGAGCTCGAAGACCCCCTCGGCGCCGGGCGTAACGACGATGCTGCCGATGAAGTACTCCGCCGTCGGCAGCCCCGGTAGATCCGGAAAAGCCTCGTAGACGTCGTTCATCAACTGCTCGACCTGCTCCTCATCCCACACGTACTCCCGCTGGTAGCTTGGGACGACATAGAAGTCGCTGAGGATCTTCTCGACCGAGAGGTCAAGTGATTCGATGGTCTGGCTCTGAACCTGTGGGTTCGTCACGTACTTCCCTCACATCGTCGTGGAACTCCCGAACGGCCGCTATGAGACATTCCGGCCCCCTTCCTCGAACAACGACAGCTGGTCACCATCCACCCGATACTCCCCCGGCGGCTCGGCAACGCGCTGCTGATCGCGCAACCCGATCTCCCCAACGACTTCGCCGCCCCGCTCGTCCTTCCACGGAACGATCCGTCGGATCAGCTCTGCGTGCCGCCGACACGCCTCCCACGACTCCTCCACGCTCAGCTCTAGTTGCCACGGCAGGAAGCGCTCGCCCATCCGCTCTCGCACCGGCTGAGACTTCTTCGCGCGATCGTCATGACCGAGGCCGTAGTCAGCCAGCCGCACGGTCTCCGGCAGCATCCAACCCTCACCGTCGTTTTGCGCGCAGAACGCGGCGAGACCGGCATCGCGGTCACCGCCGGCGGTCTCAATGCGGCGCTGGAGGTCGGCGAAGGCGATCAGGGAGAGGACGGTGTGGCGGAGTTCGGGGTCCTTGTCTTTGTCGACGCGCCAGAAGCCTTTGGGGGCAACTGGTCGCCTAGTCGCTCCAACCCCGTTCCCAGATGATGGACGGTCGCAATCGATCAAGACATACGCCAGGTCTGACCGATCTAGGCTGAACTGCCATGCAATCGTCGCATCGAGCTGAGCGCGTAGCCTAAGTCGTTCAGAAGGTGTAACAGCCCACTGAGCAAACACACTTCTCTCGCCAACTCGAGCACGGAGTCGTAGCCACTCGTCTGAGAAGAACGTGGAGGCCAGTGAGAGTTTCGCCGCTGGCATCACTGTCGGCTCTCGCCAGTTGCTCACATGAATCGAGGTCTCATCAAGTAGGAAGAAGCTGATGTTTAGGCCCCCGAGTCGCACGCGCAGCTGATAGTCCAGCACAAGTGAATTCAATGCAGCAACGAGTGCGAGGCTCTTCTTCAACCCTGGGGCACGCATGGGGTTGATCGAGTGATTGCATGGCAGATGCTTGGAGAGCGCGGCAATGGCAGTGCGCTGGTTAGTGGCACTACCGATGTTCATGAAAGGCGCCTTGATGCCAAGCACGCCATGCTGTACGGCGACTTCCAGGCCAATGAGATACTGCGGTACAAAATTCTTGCCCGCCCAGTCCACAGGCACCCACTCTGCACTTCGCCCTTTCCCGCTCACCCATCCCTTCGCGCTGAAGTCGTACTGCCCAATCATCCGCCCCTCGTACAACGGCAGCGCCACCCCCTCCACGTCATCCACGTCAATCGCCCACGCCCCGTCCTGGCTCAGCACCACCCCCCCCGGCCGTTCGAGCACGCTCGCCACCCCGGTCGGGCCATCCCAGGGGCGCCAGCGGCCCTTGAGCCAGTGACCGTACTCGTCGCCGCGGTAGCCCTTGGCCTCCCACTGCGGGCGTGGCGGGAAGAGTTTCGAGTCGTTGGTCATGTGGAATTCAGTGGCGTACTTGATACCCCACCCGTCAGGACCGTCGTCGCCGAGGAGCACCCCGTTGGCGTATAGCTTGTGCAGGATATCGAGATCGCGCTGGCCGCGCACCTCGAGCAGGGCGCGCGATTTGGGGCTGAACTCGGTGACACGCGCACGCGGATAGGGCACCACGTGCTTCTCCGCCTCCGCCCAGTCCTCCAAATCGTGGTGCATGAAGGCAGCGCGGATGGCCTCGGTGCGCCCGCCCTTGGCCACAATGAGTGGGCCGAATTTGAACGACCGGTGAATGTCGAAGATCTTGTTGCGGTTCTCGAACCCGAAGAGCCACTCCCACCGAGCCTCGTCGAGAAAGAGTGTGCGCAGGTCGCCAGTGCCGCGGTCGGTGTATATGCCCGAAGGCACGATCAGCCCCATTCGGCCGCCGTCGCCAAGCACGGCGTGGGCCTGTTCGAGAAACAGCTTGTAGGTGTTGATGTCGGCCGAGCCCTGGTGGCGAAATGGGTGCTTGGGATCAGCGTAGCCGCCGTTGGCGGTGCGGCGCTCGCGCCACCGGTGATGGTGACCCTGGTTTTGCTTGCTGGATCGGGTGAAGGAGAAGCGGTTGCCACCGGCCTCGTCGTCCGCGGAGTCGCCCCACGGGAATCCGGTGTTGCGTACCCAGTTGCTCATCGAGCGGTTTTCGGCGTTGTACCCCAGCCATCCTTCCTCGACATTCGGATCGGCCTCGAACAGCGCCTCCTGCTGCCGCAGGGCTACCTGCTTGCCATACGTGCGATACAGGGGATCGATGTTCGAGAAGAACTCCTTGGAATTCGGCTTGCGTATCTCCCATGGCGGGTTTCCTATCACCGCATCAAATCCCTCCTCCTCTCCCGTGAACACGTCCGGGAACTCAAGTTCCCAGTGGAGGAAGAGCCGCTCGCGGGCCACGGCTCGGGCAATGCGCCGTGTCTCCTCCGGCGGGGACTGGAAGGTCTTAGGCGTCGGGGCGTGCTCGAGCGCGTCGCCGGGCCAGAACCAGATAGCGCACCAGGTGTCCAGCGCGTCACGCAGAGCGGAGACCTCGGCGTTGTTCTCGACCAACTCACGGTAGAGCTCGCGCTTGCGGGCTGACTCGTGGACAGGCAGGGCATGCACGCGGTCGATGGCAGCCAGGGCTTCGTCATGGATGCGGCCCACGGAGAAGCCCTCGCGCATGAAGGCGAAGGCGTCCGATCGGCGGGCGTTGATCCAGGCCACCATCTCGGACTTGATGACGTCGTTGCGCGTGTCCTTGATAGCTTGGGTCCAGACGTCTCCGCTGCGCTTCGTCTGGCCCTTCTTCTTGCCGCGCGTGATCACACTGTCGTGGTAGTGGTGCACGTAGCGGTCGTGGTTCTGGTCGCCGCCGTCGCGCTCCCAGGCCATCACCGGGTACTCGGTGACGCGGTCCAGCCAGCAGCCCACCAACGCGTCCCCCGCCTTCAGCTTGTGATCGAGGAAGCCGAAGGGCAGGCTGCGGTCCATCGTCTCGATCCACAGCGCCAACTTGGCCAGTTCCACCGCCAGGCCGTCGATGTCCACGCCGTAGATGCAGCGCTCCACCACATGGCGCTTGAGCCGCGCGCGCAGGCGGTCCTCCAGCTCCGGATGGTCGAGCGGCACGGGTAGCGTCTCGTTGGCCGGGTCGTTGGCCGGCAGGCCGTCGGCCAGGCGGGCGATGCTGCCGTCGGGGCGATCTTCCAGGCGGCCGTGGGCGAAGAGGCTCTCCAGCAAGGCTTCGGTCAGGAAGCGCAGCGCGGCCACCAGGAAGGAGCCCGAACCCATCGCCGGGTCGCAGACCTTGAGCGCCAGGATCTCCTCCGGCGTGCGCGGGCGCCACTCGGTCACCCACTCCAGGCCGGTCTCGGGGTCCGTCTCCTGGCTCACAGCCTCGTAGGCCAGCGGGCGCAAGGTGCGCGTCGTCGTCGGGCCGGCCAGCTCCGGGCGAGTGTAGAAAGTACCGGCGCCCTTGCGCGTACCACCCCAGCGCACCAGGAACCAGCGGCCGGGCAGCACCACGCGGCCCACCAGCTGCGCGGCAGTCTTGGCGACGTCTTTCTCGTGTGCTGCTTTCTTGGCCGCCGTCATCTTGCCGCGCGGCTTCTTGACCAGCTTGGCCGCCACGACCGCGCGCTCGGCCCAGGTCTGGATGCGGTCGGTCCACGCGCGAACTGAGTCGTCATCGTCCGTCGAGGTCTCTTCGTCGGAGCCTCCCGTGTCCTCGGTGTCCTCGTCCTCCTCGTCGGGCTCCTCCTCATCGAGCAGCTCTTCGAAGTCCTCCCCACCCGCTTCGACCGCCTCCTCGTCGATCGTGCTACCCGAGCCCTTGAGGTCGTCGAACAGCTTGGAGAGCGTGCGATCGTCCATCGCGTCCAAACGCGAGAGGGGCAGCGCCGGCTGGTCGCCGACGTTGAGGAATAGCATCGCATCGTCGTCCGGCGCGCGGCGCAGCTCGAAGTCCAGCAAGCCCTCGTACAGGATTCCGATGTACTGCGTGCTCAGATCCGAGAAGTCGACCGGCGCCTCGACCCAGGTCTTGCCCTTGCCCATGTGCACTTTGATGCGGCTGCGCGTGAGCAGCGTCAGCAGGTGCTGCACGAGCAGATCGTTGGGGCCGTGTTCGGGATCCTCGAGCACGGACAGCGCCCGTAGAAGGGGGTCGTCGGAGTCCGGGTCGCCGGGCTGGAAGAGCGAGCCACCATAGGCCAGGATCGGCAGATCCGGATGGGCCGAGCCGGCGTGAATCAGGTGGAAGAGCGCCAGCAGACGCGGCCAGGCGCCGTGCTGATGACGCAGACGCATGTGGCCGTGGCCACCGGCCTGGCGGTCCAGCTGGCCGCGCAAGCCCTGCAGGCTGTAGGAGTCGATATAGATGGCGTTGGAGCGCGGCAGAAGCTCGTCGCCCCGCGCCTCGGCGAAGAGCACGACCACACAGCGCATGACGATGCGCGTGGCCGCCGTATAGATTTCCTTGCGCGGCACGCTCGTCGCGCCGTCCTCGTCCAGATCGGCCAGGCGCGGACCGAAGGCATCGATGACCACCTCCACCGCCTGCCGCACCCGCTCGCCCAGCACCGCCGACAGCTCCGCCTGACCGCGGCGGGAAGCGAGGATCGCCTCCATCAACGCCGAGCGCGCGCCCTCGGCCTCCGGCGTGAGCGAGGGCACGCCGATCAGGGCACGCAGCGCCGTCACCTGCGGGCCGGGCTCGCCCTCCTCGAACCACAGGTCGGCGTCCCACTCACACCAGGCATCGTAGTCGGCGCCGGCATGGATCAGCCGCCACTGTCGCCCGTTGGTCAGCAGCGCCAGCGGCAGCTCGGCGCGGCGCAGCCACCCGACCACGCGCGAG
>JAJCXQ010000559.1 GCA_029263355.1 Acidobacteriota bacterium
GTCGAACGTGCCGCCGCCAACATTGAAGAGGGAACCCCCGAGGACATCGCGATCAGGGTCGCCCGTCTGCCGCTGCTCGCCCCGGGTTGTGACATCGCTAGGATCGCCCGCGACACCCATCAGGGTGTGCCCGAAGTTGGCGCCGTCTACTTCGCGGTTGGCGCTCGCCTCGGCTTCGACTGGCTGCGTCGCGCCGCCAGCCACCTGCCGAGCGATTCCGCCTGGGACAAACTCGCCATCACCGCCATCATCGACGATCTCTACGGCCACCAGAGTGATCTTACCCGTCGTATCATCGAAGCTGCTGACGAAGTCGCTGATGCCACCGCCATCGACCGCTGGGCCGAAAGTCGCCGCTCCCTCGTCTCCCAGACCGAGCATCTACTCGCCGAGTTGCAAAGTGTCGCCAACCCCAATCTGTCGATGTTGGCGGTCGCCAACCGTCAGCTCAAGTCGATGACGACGTAAGGACTCTAGAACCCGAGCGTCGCGGTGGAAGTGGCTTCTGACCCCAAATAGGAGACCCGATGACCCGATCCCTAGGATGGATTCGATGGCTGGCAGTGTGTCTCTTGGTCTTCTCCGCGATGCCGGCTTGCGGCGAGCGGCTGGCGGATCATGTGGTGCTGATTTCGATCGATGGGCTGCGGCCAGAGTTTTATCTCGACCGCGAGTGGCCGGCGCCGATGCTTCGTCAGCTGGTGGAGGACGGATCGCACACCGAAGCGGTGCGTGGCGTCTATCCGTCGGTAACTTATCCGTCACACACGACGATGGTGACCGGTGCGCTGCCGGCGCGTCACGGAATTTTTTACAACGCGCCCTTCGAGCCCGAGGGAGCGACGGGCCGCTGGTATTGGGAAGCCGAGGCGATCCGAGTGCCGACCCTGTGGCAGGCAGTGCGGGTGACCCAGGGCACGAGTGCAGCGATTGGCTGGCCGGTCAGCGTGGGTGCTGAGATCGACTTTCTCGTGCCGGAGATCTGGCCCCTCGACCAGGACACCACGTTTGTCGAGCACACGCGGGCACACTGCAACCCTCCTGGGTTGCTATCGGAGCTCGAGCGCGAGGCCACCGGGCGGCTGCGCAAGGAGAACTTCACCCTCAACTACCTGACCCGCGACGATCGCGCCGGCGACATGGCGGCTTATCTACTCGAAAGGTACAAGCCGACCCTGCTGTTGGTGCATCTCATCGGCACCGATCATTTCCAGCATGAAGACGGTCGCATGTCGCGCCGGGTAGTGCGGGCGGTGGCGGCCGCCGACCGGGCGGTGTCGCAGATTTATGAGGCGGCGCAAAACGCGGGCATTGCGGAGCGCACCGCTTTTGTGGTGACGGGTGATCACGGGCACGTTGACCTGCACAGTGAGTTGGCGCCGAATGTTTGGTTGGCGGCGGCAGGGTTGAGGACGGTGGCGGAGGACCGCGGTGACTGGCGTGCGACGTTCCACGTCACCGGTGCGTCGGCGTTCCTTCACCTCGCTGATCCCTCCGACAGTGCGGCGGTGGCGAAGGTGCGAGAGGTTCTGAGCTCGCAGCCGCGCGGGGTGCGGGATCTCTTCCGGATCGTCGACCGAGAGGAGCTCGATCGTCTCGGTGCTGCCCCCGAAGCGGTTCTAGCTCTCGATCCACAGCCCGGCGTCAACTTGAGCAGCAAAGCCACCGGTGACGCACTGCGGCCGGCGACCGGCGCCACCCATGGCTGGATTCCGACCTTCCAGCATATTCAGACCGGTTTCGTCGCCGCGGGGGCCGGCGTCCGCCAAGGCGGCGTTGCCGCTCAACTGCGATTGGTTGATGTCGCGCCCTTCGTCGCCGAGCTGCTCGGCCTCGACTTCTCGCCTTCCGACGGCACCGTGCCCTACGGCTTTTTGACGACGGCTGTGGAGGAGCACTGAGGGTGGCGTAGAAGCGATCGGAGTCGTCAGCTCAGAACGACAGCAACTCACAATCGAAGTCGAAAATGAAGTCGATGTTGCCCTGTTCGAAACCGCCGGTCTGATCCTCGTTCTGCCACGCCACATGCCGACGATACTCGTCGAGAATGGCTTCCTTCGAGACGCCGTTGAGGCAACGCTGCAGAATGCCGACAACCATGCCGGTGCGGTGCATGCCGCCACCGCAGTGGACGTGGAGGTTGCCGCGAGGCGTCTCGCCGCCAGGACGCAGGATCTGATCGTTGATCAGCTCAGCAACCACTGTCGCCACTTCGTCTTTGGCAGCGGGAGAATCCCGCAGGTGGTCTCGCCACTCGCTGAATTCTTCGCCAGCGTCGCCGACGTCGAAGTAGGTGCCACCCACTTCGGTGATCGCTTTCGACTCAGCCGAGAGCAAGTCCTTTGAGGGGATATCGCCGTGGTACAGGTTGACGATATGGCGCACACCCCCTGACTCGATCAGGCTGCGGACACAAGAATTTTCGGCCAAGGGATCCGGTGTTAGGCCGGTGCGGTAGAGGATTACCGGATCGCCATCAACGCTCTGAACTCCGCGCAGCGGCACGACACCAAGATTGTTGTAGTTGGCGCCGATCAGTTGAGTACGAACCATCCGCCACATGACGATGTCTCGTGCCTGCTTGAACAGGTTGTCCTCTTGTTCAGCGGTGAGCTCGACGCCGGACTCCTGGGCGTGGTTGACAATCTCCCGCGCCGCCTCCTTGGCCTGGTCACGCAACCCGGGGATCCAGGCGCTGTGATCGTTGCAGGTGATGCCAGCGAGGTTAGGCTGTAGCACGTTGGGCTGTGGCACGCTGGCACGAGGTTCCGGGCGCCCCGCGCAAGCGCTAACGAGCAGAGTCAGAACAACGAGCACAATCTGGACGATAGGCAAAGTCCGATTGGCGAATGGGCGGGGGCTTGGGGTGTGAATCATGAGTCCATCCTAGAGCAGGCCGTGGAATTAGCGACGTATCGGCTCAATCTCAGCCAACAGATCATAAACCGCCCGCGCCGCCTGGTCGAAGCTCGTGCCGTTACTTTTCCGGGGTAGCTGGGCGCGTTGTGCTGAGACCCGTTTGGCGGCGAGCCGGGCCATCTGTAGGGCTGTTGGAATCCAGTTTAGATGTTTAGGGCGAAACGGTGTTACGAAACGGCCGGTTTTACGAGGCAGACGGTGTTACGGTAGGGTTAATTTAAGGGCGATGTGCTCGAGCCTGGAAGGGTAGAGTTCTGACGAGACGGGAGAAAAACGATGGCTGTGGACGACAAGCCTGGGAGTGTGAGTTTGCCGGCGGAAATGACGGTAGCTGTCACGGGTGGCGCTGGTCACTTCGGGGGAGCGGTTCTGCGTCGTTTGGTGGCTGAGCCGTCCGTGAAAAGGGCAATTTCCCTCGATGTACGTCCCCCCGAGTGGACGCACCCCAAGCTCGAAGCGGTGATTGCCGACGTCCGCGACCCCGAGATCGTTCGCCATTTCGAAGGCGTCGATGCGGTGGTGCACTTGGCGTTCTTGATCAGCCGCTATCGGCCGCGCGAGCTTTATGAGTCGATCAATATCGAAGGCAGTCGCAACGTTTTTCGAGCGGCGGTGGCAGCGGGTGTTTCACAGATCGTCTACAGCTCGTCGGCGGCAGCCTATGGCATGGTACCGGATCATCCGGTGCCGATCGTTGAAGACACGCCGCGGGTGCATCAGCCGGATTTCTCGTATAACGACGCCAAATTTCGTGTTGAGGCGTTCCTCGACGACTTCGAGGCTGAACACCCAGACTTGATCGTGACTCGATTCCGCATGGTGGCGGCTCTGGGCCCGGGCATGGAAAGCGCGATGGGCAAGGCCCTGGCACGTGGCTACATTCCCAACACCAGCGATGTGCCGTGGCCGATCGTGTGGGGAGACGATGCCGCTGATGCCCTGGTCCTGGCGTTGTATCAGCGTATCGGTGGAGCCTTCAACCTGTCGGCCGATGAGCCGATGTCTGCCCGCGAGCTGGCCGCCGCCACCGGCATGCGCAGCTTATGGTTCCCGCGCTGGCTTGGCGTGTTGGCGGCCCATGTCTCGAATCTGGCGGCCAAGCTCGGCTTCGGCAGCGCCCTCGATCCGGCGTGGATCAAATACAGCGACGCTGTCCTCGTGTTATCGAGTGAAAAGGCCTGTCGTGTTCTCGGCTGGCAGAGGAGCTGCAATACCTCACTCGAGGTCCTGCAGCGTTTCCGTGCAGAGGTTGATTAGGTCCGCCCGCGTCGCTAAGCCAATGCCTGTTCCAGGTCGGCGATGAGGTCTTGCGGCTCCTCGAGTCCAATCGACATGCGGATCAAGCCTTCGGTGACGCCGCCGCGTCGTCGCTCTTCGGGGGTCAACGGTGAGTGTGTGGTCGACGCGGGGTGGACTGCCAGGGTCTCGATCCCACCCAGGCTGACCGCATGGATGATCAAGCGCAGGGACTCCAAGAGCTGGCGGCCGGCTTCGAGTCCACCTTTGACTTCGAAGGACAGCATGCCGCCGAAGCCCCGCATCTGACGCTTGGCAACGGCGTGGCCGGGGTGGTCGGGGAGTCCGGGGTAGAAGGTCGCTTCGACCTTTGGATGTTGGTTCAAGAACTCGGCGACTTCTATCGCGCTGGCGTTTTGACGGTCGACCCTCAAGCCGAGAGTCCGCATACCGCGGTGGAGCAGCCAAGCATCATGGGGGCTCGGGCAACCACCAAAGATCTTGAGGTAGGGCCAGACTCGGTTGATCCACTCGCGGCTGCCGATTGCGGCGCCAGCGATGAGGTCGGTGTGGCCGCCGAGATATTTGGTTGCGGAGTGGATCACAGCGTCGATCCCGAGCTCGAGGGGGCGAGTGTTCCAAGGTGATGCCCAGGTATTGTCGGCGAGAGTGAAGATATTGTGTCGCCGAGCGATCTCAGCGACCGCGGCGAGATCGGTGATGGCAAGGGTTGGGTTGGCAGGAGTCTCGACGTAGATCAGTTTGGTGTTGGGCCGCAGCGCTTGCTCAAAAGCGTCGGGGTCGGCGGAGTCGACAAAGGTCGTCTCGACGCCGAGCGGTGGCAGGACGTGGTCGAAGAGCTCGGTCATGCCGGCGTAGAGGCAGTTTGCCGCCACCACGTGATCGCCGCTGGCGACCATCGCCATCACGGCCGTGACCCCGGCAGCCATCCCCGACGAAAACGCCAGGGCCGCCTCGCCGCCTTCGACGTCGGCCAACGCCAGTACCAGGGCGTGGGTGGTGGGATTGCCCCAGCGAGTGTACAAGTGGCTCGGGGCGACTTGTTGGCAGAGGTCGGCGCCATGAGCCGCACTGTCGAAGCGAAAGGTTGATGTTTGGTAAATCGGTACTGAAATTGCGGTGGTGTCGTTAGACTCGAGTCCAGCGTGGACCAGACGGGTGGCGGGACCCCAATCGGGCTTTGCATGGGATTCTGAGGCGCGTGGGCGGCTTTTTTCGTCCATGACAGTCTGTCCTATTTCGAAAGAGGCGCCCCAGGGTTGGCGCTGTGGATGTGGATGAGGATGTGGATGTGGATGTGGATGTGGATGGGCAGTCTTCAGAGGCGCGAGGAGCCTATATCGTAAACTAAGCCGCGTCTCCCCGCCGCGTCTCCCCGCCGCTTCTCTTAGCCGCGGTTTTCAGAAGCTGTCTCGAGTGTGCGCAACGATGAACCCTCCCAAACCTAGCAGCAACTATCAGCGCATCTATGCCGCGGTGCGCAAGATACCCGAGGGTAAGGTCGCCACCTATGGCCAGATCGCCGTTGTCGCCGACCTACCCGGTCACGCCCGGCAAGTGGGTTACGCTCTCAACGCCCTGAACGACGACACCGTCCCCTGGCATCGAGTGATCAACGCCCAGGGCCGCGTCAGTCAACGCTCCGAGCCGGGGTGGGATGGTTATCAACGGTCTCGACTGGAAGCTGAAGGGGTAATCTTCAGCGATCGTGGGGTGATCGATTTGAAGCGTTTTCGTTGGCATGGCTAGCAGGCCTCCTAGATGCCCGGAGTCTCCCGATAATGCCGTTGATCGTCGATTTGCCTCTCTTCGGGGCGAAGAGACCCGGATTGAGCGTAAATCGGGGTGTCTGCACCGTCAGGGTACCCGGATCGACCGTTAAACGGGGTGTCCGAACGTGTCAGGAACCCGGTTTGACCGTCAAACCGGGTGTCTGAGGGTTGGGGAGACCCGGTTTAACGCTCAACTGGGGTCCCTGACGGTCTAGGGGACCCCAATCGATGTTTAGATCCAAGTGCCGGGCGTCTAGACCAGCTCCCGCATGTACTTCTCTTGCAATAGTCGCCAGAAAACGACGAAGAACGCGGTCAGCGGGATCGCCAGGATCATGCCGGTGATGCCGTTCAACGCTGAGCCCCAGAAGAAGATGGCGACAATGATCGCCATCGGATGGAGGCCGGTCTGCTCCCCCATGATGCGCGGCGTCAGCACGTAACCTTCGATCGTCTGGACGATGGTGAATACCACCAAGACCCCCAACACCATGCTCCAGCCGCCGCTGTCTTGAAACAGCGCCAACGGCAAAGCGACGCCGAGACCCACCATGCTGCCGAGGTAGGGGATAACGTTGAGGAAACCGAGCAGCAGGCCGAGGATCAAGCCGTAGCGTAGGCCGACGATGGAGAAACCGACAGCGAAGAGGATGCCTTGCATCAACGCGATGACAAATTGCCCGCGGAAGAACGCGACGATGATCTCGACGAACTCGCTGACCAGATAGGTGATGTTTTCACGCGTCTCGGCTTTGAGGAACGGCAAGGCGGCGCTGGACCAGGTGCTGGTCTGCGCTTTGAGGTCGATCAGCAGGAAGAAGGCGACGTAAACCGGCAGCACCGCCCAGCCAGCGAGACTGCCGAGGGCGCCAAAGATGCCAGCTCCGGCCGACAAAGCTTTGATTCCGACCAGTCGTAGGCCAGAGAGCAGGGCTCCTTCTTTGCCTTCGACCGCGGTGGTCAGTTTGTTGACGATGTCGTAGTCCGCGACCAGCGCGGGCCATCTGAGCTGGACCTGCTCGACGCCAGCTTTCCACCACTCGGGGATCTTCGAGATCAGATCCGAGGTCTGTTCGACGACGATGTCACCCAGGAACCACCCCAGAGCGACAATCGGGATCAGGATCACCAGGAAGACGCCGACTAAAGCAACCGGGCTGGGGAGCTTGAGCTTGACCACGAACCAGTCGTAGTAGGGTTTGAGCATCATGGCGATGATGCCGGCCACGGCCAGCGGTACGAACACATGCGAGAAGGCGCTGAAGAACGCACCGACCAGCCATAACAGGGCACCGACGGCGCAGACGATGACAAACACCGACAACACGGTGACGGCGGAAGCCAGGGTCGCTTTCTGCCGGTCGCTGAAGGTCAAGCCGCGCTCGGGGCTCGGCTCTCGTTTGCCGTCCAGCATGGAAGCGCCGCTCTGCGCGTCACCCGCGTCATGGCTTGAATCCTTGGTGCCCTTGATGCCCATGGTGTCCTCTTTCAATGCAATGGGAGAAACGTCGCCATCTTATCGTTCTCAGCGGCGAACGGGTCTTTAAAGAGTTCGCAGCAGACCTGCCGGGTATTCACTTGGGTTGTCGAGACTCGCCAGCTCAGGCTGCGGATTGAGATGATGCATCGGTGTCGCCGACGTGCTGGCGCCAGGCTTCGAGCCCGCCCGCCAGCGGTCTAACCTTGTGGATCCCTTTGCGCCTCAACAAGAGCGCCACCCGGGCGCTCGAAGCTTCGTTGGGTCACGTACAGAAGAGCACGATCTCCTGATCCGGTGGAATCTCGCCGGTGCGCGTATCCACTTCCTCCACCGGCAGGTGCAAGGCGCCGGGGATACTTTCGGGCTCAGCCTCGAACTCCACCGAATGGCGCAGGTCGACGACAACAATGTCTTCACCCTGAGTCAGTCGGCTCTGAAGCTCAGCGGGGGTGATGCGAGCAATGCGAAGCTCCCGTAGAAAACGTTGCCGCTGAATATATTTGGTCAGGATGTAAGCGGCCAGGAGCGCCAGCAACACACCGCCGACACTGGAACCGAACTCGGCGATGCGTTGCGAGAGCTCTTCCAGCTGGTGGCCGAAGACGTAGCCGAGGCCGCCGAAAGTGGTGAGCCAGAGCAGGGCGCCGAGGGCGTCGTAGATCAGGAAACGGCTGAGTCGCATTCCGAAGATGCCGGCCAGCGGTGGCGCTACGGTGTTGAAGCCGGGCAGAAATTTCGCCACCAGCAACGATCGCGCTCCGTGGCGCGCGAACAGATCTTCAGTGCGGCGGACGCAGGAGTCAGGCTCCAGCGAGATGCGGCACAGCAGGTTCAGCACCTTGATGCCGCGGCGACGCCCGAGTTGGTACCACAGCAGATCACTGGCCACCGATGCCAAGACGGCGAGAGCCAAGGCCAAGCCTAGGTGCAGTTGCCCGGTGCGGATGAGGGCGCCGGCGGCAAGCAGGAACGGCAACGCCGGCAGTGGCAGCCCAATCTGCTCGGCGAACACCAGGCCAAACAGCATCGGGTACTTGTAGCGTAGGAAGAATTCCAGAACGTCTACCAAGCCGATGTCCCCTAGTGGTGGTCTTCCTGTGATGCCGGTGCAGGCTCGCTCGCCGGTTCGTCGAGCTTCACAAGCTGGCGCTCGATGCCAGCGCAGCCGGGGCGACTGAGATCGATCCGCCACAGGCCCTCGTAGCCGTGGATCAAGAGCTCACCGTCGTGGTCGGCGATGTCGAGGGCAGGGTAACAGCTGGCTTCGGCTCCGAGCTCAATCAGCAACTGCGGCACCGTGTTGCTGTGGCCGACGATCAAGATGGTGGAATCTTCGGTGTGTCGCTCATTCATCTCGGCGAAAAATGCTGTCAGCTGTGCGGGGTCGATAGTGCGGTCGTCGGGGCTGATCGGCACTCCGGCGGCCTCGGCGAGGGGCATGCCAGTGGCCAAGGTACGGGTTGTCGTGCTGGTGTAGATCGCCGCAATGTCCGCGTCCCCGAGCCGTTTTGCGATCTGTTCGGCTCGTGTACTTCCCTCACAGTTCAACGGTTGGAAGGCATTCAGCTCCCGTGCCTTCGCCCAGTTGGTTACCTTGTCGGCATGGCGAACCACCCAGATGGTTTCCAAGGCACTGGCGTGCCCAGCCATGAGGAGGATCGAGAACGTGATCAACACGATCGGTAGCCATGAATCGTTCTTCATCGCAAGAGTTCCTTGTCTTCGAGTGGACGGAAACGGATTGTATCCGTCCGAGGGCTGGCCATTGATCTAGGGCAGGTTTATTGTACAATCGAGACGGGGGAGCTGCGCTGTGGTGGGAAGTTCAGTAAGCCGCCTCGCTCAACGCGTAGGCATGGCAGGAGTTGTTATTGCGCTCTTTGTATTGAGTGCAGAGGCGCTGGTACGGGTTCTCTTGCCGCAGCCCATTTCAGTTGTTTCTCCGGGTCTGTACAAGCCCGATCCGCCGCGTCGTTATCGCCTCCGGCCCGGGCATCAGGGCTCGTTGTCGAACGGCGCCGAGTTCTCTACTCACGTGGCGATCAACTCCCTCGGCCTGCGTGGACCGGAGAGTCGACGTCAGGCCACTCAGCCCCGTATCTTGGTCCTCGGCGATTCGTTTGTCTTTGGTTGGGGGGTGGAGATCGAGGCTAGCATGGTCGCCGGGGTGCAGTTGGGGTTGCGTCAGGACTACTCTGAGCTCGAAGTCCTCAATGGCGGGTTACCGGGGTTCGGGCTGCGAGACGAGGTCGACTGGCTGCGGCATCACGGTCTGCGGCTCGAGCCGGACTTAGTGGTGCTGGTGGTCATGATGGGTAACGACCTGCTCGAAGCGACCGCCAATCGACGCCGCGAGCGGTTGTCCGAAATTTTGCCCGAGGCGGGTATTGCCGGCGAGTTGCAGATTACGGCTTATCGTCGTTCTCACCTCTTTCGGCTCACCAAGCGTGCTGGAAGCGGTCTGGCCTCGCGGCTTGGGCTTCCGGAGCCGTGGGCGATCGGTTATTTAAGGGAGATGATGGGGGCGTTGGCGCTCGAACCGCCGCTCCTGGTGTTGGAAGGCCGGCAGGCGAGCCGCCAAGCGGTTGCCGAGCTCGTCGAGTTGGCGGAAGACCACGGCATCGCGTTGGCTGCGTTGTTGATCCCGGCCCAGATGCAGGTTCAGCCAGAGGTTTTCGAGGCACTCTGTGCGTTGATTGATCTGGAGCCGAGCGAACATGATCCGGATGTACCAGGGCGATTCTTTGCTGGTTTGCTGGCCGAGCACAACATCCCAAACTTCGATGTCTCGGCAGCCTTCCGGCGCGAGATTGCGAAGGGTGAGCAACTCTACTTTGCTTACGATCCGCATTGGACGCCAGCGGGTCACGACCTCGCGGCAGATTTGTTGGTGGACTTTCTAGTGGCCGAGCATCTGGTCCCCATCAGCTAGGTTGCGTCTTAGCTGCATAGCGGATCGCGTCGTGGCGAGTTATGCTTGCCGAGTGAAGACGATCGGTCGACATTTGATTGTGGAGTATTACGGCTGTGATGCTGAGATCACCGGCGATATCGAAGCGATCCGCCAACACCTGAACGCCGCCGCCAAAATTGTCGATGCGACGGTGGTGGGGGAGGCGTACCATCGATTTGAGCCCGACGGCGTGACCGGGGTGGTGTTGATCGCCGAGTCTCATCTGTCGATCCACACTTGGCCCGCCCGCGGCTACGTTGCGGTTGATATCTTCACCTGCGGCGGGCTCGATCCGCGGCCGGGTTGCGAGCTGCTGGCCAAGGCGGTAGGGGCCGAGTCCTTGAGGTATCAGGAAATCGTCCGTGGGTTACCGGAAGAAATTGCCGACGATGCGACCTTATTGCCAGACAATGTGCTGGTAGTGACCGAGTTGGGGAAAGCCCACAAACTTCGTTGACCCGCGACTCTTCGTCGCTTGCGTGGACCCAGCCGGCGGGACGCCGGCGCTCCCAGCAGGGGGCGGATACGAGGTACTTTCAGGGGCGGAGTCGCTTGGTGCGCAACCGTTGCAGACGCACGATCCTTTGTCGCTTCGTGGACCCAGCCGGCGGGACGCCGGCGCTCCCAGCAGGGGGCGGATACGAGGTACTTCCGGGGGCGGGGATGACGGGGGTTTTACGACGAGCGATCCGGGGGGGCGGCGACGACGATCAGGCGATCCGTCGCTTCGACCCGGAAATCGGGCGGTGGGTTGGTGGTGACGTCCATGCCACGCTGCACGGCGAGCACGATGCTGCCGTCGGCGCGCTTCATCTCCACCAACACATCGATAAAGCTTTTACCACTCAGAGCCGAGGGCACCGACACCTGCTTGAAGTCATTGCCGTAGGTGACGCTCAACAGCTCCGAGAACACCTTGCTGATGCCGTGGTCGACGGCGGCGCTGGCGAGTAACCGGCTGCTGAACTCGTTGCCGACAATGATTTCGTCGGCATGAGCCCTTTGGCAGTGACGCCGATTCTGCTCCCGCACCAGCTCGACGACCGTGTAGGCGTCGCGGTTCATGCCTTCGACGGTGAGGGTCGAAAGCACCACCCGAGCGTCGCGGGCTCCGGGTTCGAGCTCGTCGTTGCCCAGAATGATCACGGTGGCGGCGCTTTCGATATTGGCGCGCTCGAGGTTCTCCTCGGTGACTTCACCGTGAATGAAGAACAGCTTGTCGTCGTCGACCGGCTTGGCATCGATGTCGGCGAGCAGCACAATCGGCAACTCGGCGGAACGCTGGTCCGACCGCAGCTCGTTGTACACCGCCTCGGCTCGTTGGTTCCATTCACAAAGAATGTAATGGTCTCGCAGTTGCACTTGGTCCATGCCACGCTCTCTCTTGAGTTGGATCTCGACAAAAAAACCGGCGATTGTCGCGGTGAACATGCTGAGCACGCCGATACCGAAGAACATCAGCACGATGCCGATCAGTCGGCCGGCAACGGTCACCGGGGTGAAGTCGCCATAACCCACGGTCGTGACCGTCACGACGCTCCACCAAAGCCAGTCGGCGAGCGAAGTCTGAGGCTCGAGCTTCCATAGAGCCACCGCACTCAGCAGGCTGAGCACAAATAGAAACACGAAGATGCGGTGTAGGTTCTCGCGCCGGAGAATCCGCACCAACTTCTCGACCCACAGCGGTGGGCTACGTCGTCGATCCATCGTCGGGTCTCTCTACCGTCTCAGTCCTTCAGTACAAGTCCCAGTCGCTATCGCGATAATAGGTGAAAACGGCGAGGCTCGACTCTTCGGAGACATCAATGGTCTCTATGTCGTCGAGAACACCCTTACCAAAATGAAGCATAGCGACCATTGCATCAGTGTTCAAGAAACGGGTTTGGAGGTCATCGAAGTCGAGAGCCATCAGGCGAGTGCGGAGGTCGACGTCGGTTGACGGTTGGGGCTCCGTCGACAGCTCGGGTGCCGTCGACGGTCCGCGTTGCGCCAACACCCAACCCCACTCGCCGAGGGTCGGTACGTGGGTGTGGTACGGCACCGCCGCCAGGCCGGCGGCGCGGACCGATTTGAGGATCGAAAGAAAAGCCCGTCGAGAGAAAAAGGGGCTGGTCGCCTGGGTGACCAGCACTCCACCAGGGGTCAGGTGGCGTGCCGCCAGCTCATAAAACGGGCGACTGTAGAGGCGCGCCAGGCTGATCGTCCGCGGATCGGGGAGGTCGATAACCATCACGTCGAACAACTCGTCGCTGCCCAATAGATAGCCGTAGCCGTCACGATGCACTGTCTCGACGCGCGGGTCAGCGAGGGAATCGCGGTTGATGCGTCGCAACTCGGGACGGGTGGTTGCCAACCGGGTGACCGCCGGGTCGAGCTCTACCAAGGTGACGGTCTCGACCCCCGGGTGTTGCAAGATCTCGCGGATCGCCAGACCATCGCCGCCGCCGATCACCAGAATGTTGCGGTGGGCGGCGGCGAGCTTCATCGCCGGGTGCACCAAGGGCTCGTGGTAACGCTCCTCGTCGACACTGGAGAATTGTTGGTGGCCGTCGAGGTAGAGCCAAACGTCATCTTTCCAGCGGGTCATCACGATGCGTTGGAATCGGGACTGCTCCTGGTAGATCACCCGGTCGCGATACTTCTGCTGCTCGCCGTAACGCACAATCGGTTCAGCCAGGACGCCCACCGCGACCAGGCTCGCCGCCACCGCCAAACCGCCGACGGCGAGGGGTCGGCGCCGCTGCAAGACGCCGCGGTAGCGCAACGCCAGATAGGCAGCAACCGCAAAGTTGACCGCGCCCAGCACCAACGGCGTATAAGTCAAACCCAGATAAGGCAGGCCAACCAATGCGAAGAACAGGCCGCCGATCAGCGCCCCGTAATAGTCCTTTTCCATCACCGAGCCAATGTTGATGCGCAGCTCTTCGAAGCTCTGATTGAGTCGCGTCACCAAGGGCAGCTCGATGCCGATCAGCAAGCCGACGGCGAACGCCAGCAAATAAATGATCAGCCCGATCCCCTCGCTGTAGGCCGACAGCAGATACACCAGCGGTGCGCTCGCTGCCACCAGCACCGACAACGCCAACTCGACGCCGACAAACGCGTCGAGCAGGGGGCCGCGAATCAGGCGGCTGAGCCGGCTACCGAGGCCCATGGCGAACAACATCAGCGAGATGACGAGCGTCCAATGTAGGATCGCGTCACCGAGCAAATAGCTCGCCAACGTGGCCATTACATACTCGGCAACAATGCCGGAAATACCGGTAGCGAGGACGCAGGCTTTGAGGATGGTGCTCTGCGGTCCGGGAGACGGGAGGGTATCGTTCAGAACATCGCCCAGCCGATGAGCATGGAGGCGGCGAGATAGGACGCTGCCTCGAGCACGCCTGCGCCGACGTTGGGATGCTCTTGATGCACCATCTCGTCGGTCAGGCGGGCGCCGGGCACCAGCATCTTGTCGGTCAGCATCCGGACCCCCGGCAGCAGTACCAGACCCATGATCAGGAAGAATATGAAGTCGGTCAGGCTGGACTGCCAGTTGATGAAATCACCCCTGACACTGAAGCGCACGAGATTGCCGAGTCCAATGAGGACGCCGGCAAAGGCGACCCCCACCGCGACGTTGTCTTTCTCGATCTCTGCGTGAAGATTGAACGAAGAGAGCCGGTTGTAAACGATGCCGCCGAGGATCAGCGCCAGCTGCCCGAGGCTCCAGAAGGCGAGCACTACCCACAGATCAACGTTCTCGCCATTGAGGACGCCGGAAATGATCAGCCCGTTAGCGATGTGGTTGCCGGCCTCCACCGCGCCAGCGCCAGCGTTACGATCCTCGATGATCTCTTTCTCGTTGCGGAACTGCGGCAGGATGATCTTGTCGTTGAGGATGCTCGAAATATTGATCAGCACGATCGCCAAGCCGCCGTACAGGAAAATGTCGATCAGATCCGTCGTCAGATCGACACCCTCTCCCGCCAGCACCCCGCCGAGAGCGAAGACCAGGCCCAGGTAATAACCGACCACCGCCAGCGACAGCGCGAAGTTGTCGCGCTCGAAGAGCTCATCTTTGAGCACAAAGCCGGGATGGCGTTTGTCGTAGACCAGCTTACCCAGCATCAGCAGGACGAAGATCGCCCCGAGGTAAATCACGCCGGTGATGAAGATATCCGCTTGCTCGTAGGACATGGTGACCTCCGGCCGTTACTACTTGCCGCGGGCGCCGCTGCGTGACCTGGAACTGCTGGCCCGGCTCTTTACTTTTTGCGAGAACTTCTGGCTCTTGGACCGCTGTCGGACCTGCTGGCGTTGGTAGAACGTCGGATTGGACGTCTTGGTGTACGAGCCGCGGGTACCGTAGTTGTTCGCCGGCCCAAAATAGGGTCTTTGCGCGCTGCGCGAATTTCGATAGAGGTCGTAGTCGGATCGGTAGAGTGGGCGCCTGGAACTGCCGAGGAGGTGGCTGAAGAGCGCATACTTACCGTAGAACTCCCAGAACGAGCCGCCGTTGCTATCGGTCCGCCAGGATCCGTAACGCTGGTTGCCGACGTATTGGTAACCCGGTGGGTAGTTTGCCGTGTCGACCTTGCCCTGTTCTCCCCGCGACAGCACCACCATGCCGAGCATCGGTTCGTATTTGTCGAAGAATTGGCGACTGACATCGATCCAATCCGTTGTCTCGGTGTCGAAGACCAAACCGTCACCGGGGCTGTCACCGGCACTGTTGGGCGTTTCGGCGCCGGCTCCCTCGCTGCCGTTCTCGTTGACGCCGTTCTCGTTGACGTTGCTTTCGGGGGCGCCGTCTCTATTGGAGACACTCTCGTCGGTGCTGTTCGCGTTTACGTTGCCGGCGCCGTCAGCCTTGTGGCCACGCACGATGGTGTAGCGATGATGGTAGGACTTGAAGAACGTTCCGGACGTTTCCATGTCCGACAGAACTACTGAATATTCCGGATAGATATTGAGCTGACGCTGTAGGCGTTGCAGAGGATCGGGCGGCGAGGTGCAGCCGGCGACCATGGCGGCAGAAGCCAGCACGGCGGCCACGGCGAGCATGCCGCCGAACGGTATGCCGCCGGACTGTACGCCGCCGGAATGTATGCCGCCGGAATGTGCCCATTGTCCGGTTGATCCGGCAGGTCGATGGCTCATGTCGGTTCCCCCGGCAGGATATCGGTGAATTGGTACTCTTCGACGAAGTGGCCAGCGACGGCGTTGAGCTCGGTTTCGCTCCACTGTACGATCGAGACGAAAAGTTCTTCGTCCTCGTCGAGGAATTCCCACTGGATGAGCTCTTTGGGTGTGCCGCCGTCGGCGGGGATCAGCTCGCCGCCGGCCGAGTCGTCCAGGTAATAAGTTGTGCCTTTGTAGGTCACCTGCTCGGGGGCTTCGCCGCGATCGAGGATGTGCTGGCGCACGTTGCTGCCGAGGGCGCCCAAGGGAATGGTTTTCGAGAGCGAGAAGGTTGCTCCTTGCTCGGAGCACTCCAGGTAACGTTTGTCGCTACCTGCGGTCAGCTCCCATTCTTCGGCGGTGCGGCCACCGTTGAAGCTGTAGCGGCTGTGGTCGGTCACCGCCCAGGTGCGTAGGTCGTAGTCCAGCAGGTAGCCGACTTTGAGCTTGGCGAGCACCAGATCCGCCAACGGATCGAACTCGGGCTCAGCCTTGGTCTTGCGAAATCGATCTAGAAAACCCATAAGCCTCTTGCGTGTCGGTCAATCCTCTAGAGGATTGATAACACAGATCCGATCCGCCAGCAACGCGGCGCGGAGTAGACACCAGGTGCGAGTCCTTTGTTATCCTCTCGAAGTGAGCGCCAGTACAACTTCTCCGGTGGACGGCCGGTCGAAAACCCTGGCACTCCTCGTTTCAGTCTTCACCATCGCCACCTGTGGACTGATTTACGAGTTGCTGGCCGGGACCATCGCCAGTTATTTGTTGGGTGACAGCGTCACCCAATTCTCGGTCATCATCGGGCTCTATCTCTCAGCTATGGGGGTGGGCTCTTTCCTTTCGCGCTACTTCCGCCACGATCTGGTGGTGCGCTTCATCCAGATCGAGATCCTGGTCGGGTTGATCGGCGGCGTTTCTTCTCCGGTCTTCTTCTTCGCTTTTGCCGAGCTGCAAGCGTTCCGCCTGGTGCTCTTCGGCTGGGTGCTGGTCACCGGGGTTCTGGTCGGGCTCGAGATCCCGCTGTTGATCCGCATCCTGAAAGAGCGTTTCCCGCTGCGCGATCTGATCTCCAAGGTGTTGTCCCTCGACTACGTCGGCGCGCTGGCGGCCTCGTTGCTATTTCCGTTGTGGCTGGTTCCCCGGGTCGGCTTGATGCGTACCTCGTTCGTCTTCGGGGCGCTCAACGTGTTGGTGGCGATTTGGACTTGTCACATCTTCTTCCGCGAGCATCGGCGACCTTGGCTGCTCGTCCAAGCCTATGTCGCTTTCGTGGTGCTGCTGGCAGGCATCGTCTTCTCGACTGAGCTGGCGAGCTTTTCCGAGCGGCGGCTATACAAGGATCCGATCATCTTCGCTCAGTCTTCGCCCTATCAGCGGATGGTGTTGACCCGAGCCGACGACGAAGTGCGCCTCTACCTCAACGGCGAGTTGCAATTCTCTTCCCTCGACGAGTATCGGTACCATGAGGCTTTAGTGCACCCCGGCTTGGCGGCGGTCGCCTCTCCCCGCCACTGCCTGGTGCTTGGCGGCGGCGATGGCTTCGCGGTGCGTGAGCTGCTCAAAGACCAGCGGGTCGAGTCCGTGACCTTGGTGGATCTCGATCCGCTGATGACCGAGAGCTTTCGTGACCACGCGACCCTAGCGACGCTCAACGATCACGCCTTGCGCTCACCCCGGGTGACGGTCCACAACGCCGACGCCTTCGTTTGGCTGCAAGAGCAGACACAGCTCTACGATTTCATTGTTGTCGACTTTCCGGATCCTCTGGGTTACTCCGTCGGCAAGCTCTACACTCGAACCTTTTATCGGCGGTTGATCGGTCATCTGGCGCCACAAGGGCTGATCGCCATCCAGAGCACGTCACCCTTGGTGTCTCGTCAGGCGTTCTGGTGCATCGTCGAAACTGTGCGATCGGTGGGGCTGGTGGCGACGCCCTACCATGCCGCGGTGCCGACGTTTGGCGAATGGGGTTTTACCCTGGCGTCCCGCGAGGCGTTTCGTATGCCGAAAACGCTGGCGCCGGGGTTGCGCTTTCTGGCGCCATCCCTGCTGCCCGGATTGTTCGAGTTTCCGGCTGACATGCGCCCCGTCGCCGTCGAAACCAATCAGCTCAATAATCAGATCCTGGTCCGGTACTACGAACAGGGGTGGCGTCACTACACCGGGCAGCTCGGATCGTGAAACAGGGCTTCAGTCGACGGCAGCTGCTGCGCTGGACGCCCGGGTTGGTCGCCGCGTGGACGCTTGGCTGCCCGTCGCGGCCGCGACCCCCGGGGAGTCTCGACGCTGGGATCGACCTCAGCGGCATCGGTGGTTCGATTGTTGGCGCCGCCCATGAGATTGGGCACCGGCTGCGGACCGGCGCACTGCCCGAACCGCGGCAAACCCGTGAGGTACCGGTGTTGATCATCGGCGGCGGCATCGCTGGCCTGTCCGCCGGCTGGAAGCTGTTGGGTAGCGGCGTCGACGACTTCGAGATTCTGGAGCTCGAAGACACTGCCGGCGGCAATTCGCGCTGGGGGCAGAACGACGTCTCTCGGTTTCCTTGGGGCGCTCACTATCTGCCGCTCCCAACTCCTGAGTCGACCGCGGTGCGCGAGCTGTTGGCTGAGATGGGCATGATGGTGGGGGAGGGGAGCGACGGTGCTCCAATCTACGATCCCAGGCATCTCTGCCATGCGCCGCAGGAACGGATTCTGCTCGACGACGAATGGCAAGACGGCCTGTCGGCGAGAGACTTGATCAGCCATGACCTGTCGGATCCGGCAGAGATGGCAGAACTTGTGGCCTTCGAACGGCAACTGGCGATTTACCGAGACTGGCGCGATGCCGAGGGGCGTCCCGGTTTCGCCTTGCCAGCGGCATTATCGAGTGATGATCCCGAGTTGCGCGAGTTGGACACCATCACTATGCGCCAATACTTCGACCGCGCCGGTTGGCGTTCCGAGCGATTGCGTTGGTACGTCGACTACTGCTGCCGCGACGACTACGGTTGCAGCTTGGACACCACCTCCGCCTGGGCGGGGTGGCACTACTTCTGTTCGCGTGCGGAAGACGCTGAGTACCTGACTTGGCCTGAAGGCAACGGGCGGATCGTCCGCCATCTCGCCTCGCGCTTGGGAGATCGCGTGCGGACCGGCAAGTTGGCGTATCGCGTCGTGCCCGGTGTTGCTCGCGATGGAGTCCGTGATGGTGCCGATCGCGGCGTCACCGTGGACGTACTCGATGCCCGGAGCGAGACCGTAGAGCGGATCTATGCCCGTCAGGTGATCTGCGCTGTGCCGCGCTTCACCGCCCCACATCTGATCGCCGGCTACGATCTGCCCGGGATCGAACGTTTCACCTACAGTCCTTGGGTGGTCGCCAATCTCACCGTCCGACAGCTGCCACCGGACGCTGCCTGGGATAACGTGATCTACCACAGTCGATCGTTGGGTTATGTAGTGGCGACCCATCAGAATTTGGCGATCGCGCCACAGCGCAGCGTCCTGACGTATTACCTACCCTTGACCGATGCCGCGCCCGCGGTCGCCCGCCAGCAGATGCTCGAGCGTGGATGGCAAGAGTGGGCCAGTATGATTTTGGCCGACCTGTCGATGGCGCATCCGAACATCCATTCCCTCGTCGAGCAGCTCGACGTCATGTTGTGGGGGCACGCCATGATTCGCCCGGTACCGGGCTTCTTTTGGAGCGACGTGCGTCGCCGCGCCGCAGAGCCCTTCGGCGCTATCCGTTTTGCCCATTCCGACATGAGTGGGTTGTCTTTGTTCGAGGAAGCGCAGTATCAAGGGGTGCGCGCTGCCGAAGACTTGATGGCCGAACTCGGCCATCCTTTTCGGACTTCGTTGAGTTAGTTTCCATCAGCCCGTCACTCTTCTGAAAAGCGACCGCTCGCCCTGAGGTAGAACTCAATCGATGGCTACGTGGTAATATCTCTCTCAATGGGGTTGGAGGTCAGTAGAGAGTCGGACGTCAAAGGGGAGGCTGCTTATCAGAATTTGTTGGGTGGATCGATGTCGTCTTGCTGGTTTAGGCTGTCGCGGAGCCCGAAGACGTAGCGTCGTAACCGCTGGATCGTTTTGGGTCCATGAGTGACCGCAACTTAGACAGCATTGCGCTCGAACCCGAGGCGATCGAGCGTGACAAGGCGGAGCGGCTGCGGCGATTCCACACGGTGCGGTCGCCACCTTTGCGTGTCGTCGGCAACGCTGTGTTCGTGGCCTTCGCGTGGGCGCATTATGCGTTTATTCTGACCGATCCCGAGTTGATCTTGCCGTTGCAAGTGGTGACGGTGGCAACCTTGGTTTACGTCTTCGCCAGTTGGCTTGCCTTGGTCAAACTCTACGACCGGGTTCGCTGGGTCAATCTGGGTGACGTCTTCCTGACCACCGACGGGTTTGTGGCCCTGGGTGCGATCTACGCCACCGGCGGTGAGCACAGCCTACTCTTCTTCTACATGATCCTGAGAGCGGCGGACCAATCGGCTATTGGCCGACGACGCACTCTCTTCTTCGGCGGCCTGTCAGTGCTCTTCTACTTGGCGCTGATGGTTGGCCTCGAGCTCATCCCCGGACGCGACGTGGCCTGGGCCGTCGCTTGGGCGAAGACCGGTGTGATCGCCGGGATCAACCTCTATTTAGTGGCGGTGGCGACCACCGCCGATCGTTACCACCGGGCTACTGCCGAAGCGGTTCATCTGGCACGGTCGTTGATCGGCGACCTCGAGAAGACCTCATCCCAACTGCGCGACGAGAAGCAGAGAGCGCAAGCGGCAAGTGTGGCCAAGAGCCAATTCCTCGCCAACATGAGCCACGAGATACGAACCCCGATGAATGCCATCATCGGAGTCAACCAGCTGCAGTTGAAGACCGAGCTTTCACCTGTGGCTGCCGACTACGCGCGCACCATCGAGACGTCCGCCGAAAGCTTGATGCAGCTGATCGACGACATTCTCGATCTGTCGAAGGTCGAGGCCGACAAGTTGGAGATCGAAGACGTCCCATTTTCTCTCTTCGCCTTGCTCGAGCACATCGCGGAACTGATCACCCCTCATGCCGAGGCCAAAGGTATTCAGTTTATCCTCGACGGCGCTGACCATGTTCCCCTATGGGTGCGAGGAGATCCCGGCCGGGTTCAACAGGTGCTGCTCAATCTGGTGGGCAACGCGGTCAAGTTCACCGACCAAGGTGGGGTGACCCTAGTGGTCGGGAGCGGTTACGAAGGGATGATCCGATTCCAAATACAAGATACCGGTATCGGCATCAGCCCAGAAGACCGTCGTGCACTTTTTGAGCCGTTTGCGCAGGCGACAAGCTCGACCGCACGTCGCTTTGGCGGCACCGGCCTTGGTCTCGCCATCAGCCGCCAGCTGGTGGAGCTGATGGCAGGGACGATCGAGATCGACAGCATGGTAGAAATCGGCAGTACCTTCACGGTCCAATTGCCGCTACCTGAGGTCGAGGAGCCGGCTGCGCAGGAGGCGGGGCCGGGCACAGCGCCTTATCGTGTCAGGGCGCCGTATCGTGGCAGGGCGACCTCGGGGGTGTTCCGGGCGCCTGATGTGGGTACCCTGCCTGGTGAGGACAGTTCTTCCAGTTTGTCGCAGGAGCTCGACGCACAGGATGCCCGTGTCCTCGTGGCTGACGACAACGACGTCAACCGCCTGGTCATGCGGCTTCAGCTGAAGGCGCTGGGGATTGCCTGTGACACGGTCGACAGCGGAGCTGAGGTCCTCGAGGCGCTGGCCAAGAAAAGCTACGATCTGCTGATGTTGGATTGCCAGATGCCGGGCCTCGATGGCTATCAGACGGCGAGACGAATTCGAGCCGGTGAGACCGAAGGTCGGATCCCGATCATCGCGGTCACCGCCCACGCCATGAAAGGTGACCGCGATCATTGTTTGGCTTCGGGTATGGACGACTATCTGTCCAAACCGTTTCGCGAGGCGGATCTGTGGGAGATTCTAGTGCGCTGGCTTCCCGGGCAGTTGCCGTCTCCGCAGGTAACTGACAACGAGCCAGCTGCTGCTGTATCCGCCGAGACGTCCTGCTCAACGGCGGCCACATCAACAGCTTACGGGCCCGCTGTCCTCGATCCTTCGACTATCAAGTCGCTTCGGATGCTCGGGGTCCAGAGCGGGGATGAGGACCTGCTGGCACGAGTGATCGAGATCTTCCTTACCAGGATTCCAGTGCTTGTGGATGAGCTGCGCCAGTCCGTTGAAGCGAGCGATTCAGCGGTAGTGGCCCTGACGACGCACAATCTCAAAGGTACCTCCGGTACGGTCGGCGCCCTGGGTCTGATGTCGCTATGTGAAGAGCTCGAAGAGCATGCTGTTGGTGACGGGCTGGTGATGTCGTCGAATCTCCTCGAACAGATCGAGGCAGAAGCGCTGCGTGCCAGTGATGCCCTCAGAGAGCTGCTGGCGAGTTGACTCAGGGGCGGAGAGTCGCGTCGCCGCGCTCGGCGCTGACGGTGACAGCGATGCCTCCACGAGCGTGAAAGTGACCGGTGACGCGCAGCCAATGGGGCGCGATTTGCCGATGCAGGTCCCCGGCGATCTCGTCCACCAGGACCTCGTTGAAGGTTGGGCGGTCACGGTAACGCCACAGGTAGAGCTTCATCGACTTGGTCTCGACCAAGTGTTGGTCGGGAACATAATCGATCTCGAGGGTCGCGAAGTCCGGGTGCCCGGTTACGGGACACAGCGAAGTGAGCTCCGCACAATCCAGGCGCACCGCGATGCGTCCGCCGCTCCATGGGATCAGGTCCACCTCGTCCACCGGCTGGTTGGACGTCTTGCCGAGATGTTGGGGCTCAAAAGTCATGGCGCTGATTCTATGTTGTTAAACTCCTGGAGATGACAACACAAGAGCTCCGATTCGAAGCCACCCGCAGCTCGGGTGACGTCTCCGCCATCCTGATGCAGCCTATCGACGCGCGCTGTCTCCTGATCTTTGGCCACGGCGCCGGCGCCGGCATGAGGCATGTGTTCATGGAGGCGATGAGCGAGCGCTTGGCCGCCAAAGGGATCGCCACTTTCCGTTATCAATTTCCCTACATGGAGCAAGGGCGCCGTCGGCCTGATCACAAGAACATCCTGCTGAAGACCATCCGTTCGGCGGTGACTGCCGCAACCTCTGCTGCGCCCGGGCTGCCGCTGTTGGCCGGCGGCAAGTCGATGGGAGGGCGGATGACCTCGACCGCGGCGGCAAACGAGGATCTTGTCGGAGCTCGGGGCCTGATCTTTTTCGGTTTCCCGCTGCACCCCATCGGTAAGCCGGGGACCGAACGCGGCGATCACCTCGACGAGGTCACCGTGCCGATGCTCTTCCTGCAAGGCACCCGCGACAAGTTGGCCGACCTCGACCTTCTGACGCCGGTTTGTGATCGGCTTGGCGCACGCTCGACCTTACATGTGGTGGAAGGTGGCGACCATTCGTTTCATGTGTTGAAACGTTCCGGGCGAACCGACGACGAAGTGTTGGACGAGCTTGCCGATGCAGTGGGCACCTGGGTAGCGAAGATTCTATGATCGTTCTGCAGATTTGGCTCAATACGTCTACGACGCGATCAGCAACGGCACCATCAAGGCGTAGGCCAGGATCGTCACCAAAACGATACCGATCAGATTGAGCCACAACCCGGCGCGACACATCTGCGGAATGGTGACCCTTCCGGAGCCGAAAATGATGGCATTTGGCGGGGTGGCCACGGGCATCATGAAAGCGCAGCTGGCGGCCAGGGTGGCGGGGATGATCAGCAGGAACGGATGTAACCCGAGCCCGATGGCGACTCCGGCGAGGATCGGTAGCAGGGTGGCGGTGGTGGCGGTGTTTGAGGTCAGCTCGGTGAGGAAGATCACCAGCGTGACCACCGCCAACACCAAGACGACGGGTGCAGCGCCTTTAAGGCCGCCGACCTGGCTGCCGATGAGCTCAGCGACGCCGTTGGCTTTGACCGCCGCTGCCAGACTCAGGCCGCCGCCAAATAGGATGAGAATACCCCACGGTAGCTTGCGGGCCGTCTGCCAGTCGAGTACACCTTTGCTGCCGCGTTCGGCCGGCAGCAAGAAGAGAGCGAGGCTGGCGATCATGACGATCCCGGCGTCGGTGAGTCCGGCGAAGGGACGGATGGCCGGCTCTCCGAAGGTGAAGCCGGCCCACAGCGGTCGGCTGATCCAGGCCGAAGCGGTGATCATGAAAACGGTGAAGGTCAGTCGTTCGGCGCGCCTGGTTCGGCCGAGTTGACGCAATTGGGACTCGATCAGTTGCCGACCTCCCGGGATCTCCTGCAAGCGGATCGGGTAGAGCCTATGGGTCAAGAGCCACCACACGAGGGGCAAGAAGACGGCCGCAATCGGGCCGCCAATCAGCATCCAACTCGCGAAGCTAATCTCGATCCGGTAGGGATCCGCCAGTTGATCGCGGATGAACTGCGCCAGGATGCCGTTGGGCGGCGTGCCAATGAGGGTGGCGATGCCGCCGATCGACGCCGAGTAGGCGATGCCGAGGAGCAAGCAGAGGGCGAAGTTCTTGCCCTCAGCAGCCGATATGGAAGCTGGCGCTTCGTCCTCCCCTGGACGCACCAACTGGATGACACTGAGGGCAATGGGCAACATCATGGCAGCCGTAGCGGTGTTCGAAACGAAAGCTGACAGCACCGCGGTCACCAGCATGAAGCCGGCGACCATGTGGCTGGGGCGAGTGCCGACAGCGCGCAGGGTCAAAAGGGCGATGCGCCGGTCGAGTCCCCAGCGCTGCATGGCGAGGGCGAGCAGGAAGCCGCCCATGAACAGAAAGATGATGTCCGACGCATAAGGGGCGGCTGCGGTTTTTACATTGGCGACACCAAGCACCGGGAACAAGGCGACCGGCAGCAATGCCGTCGCAGGGATGTCGATGGCCTCGGTCAGCCACCACACCGCCATCCACACCATGGCGGCGACGGTGCCGCGGCCCGCCGCAGTGAGCTCGATCGTGGCTCCCGTCGCGTCCTGGTA
>JAJCXQ010000560.1 GCA_029263355.1 Acidobacteriota bacterium
GCGTCCTGGTCGACCATGCCCGGGGACGTCGCGCCGCCAAACGCGGCGGTGACGTCGTCCGTGCTGCCATCGATCTCGATCAAGTGTTGCCGCAGGCCCGCAACATCGATCTCATCGCCCTCGACGACGCCCTCCACGACATGGCGAAGATCAATCCCGAGGGCTGCGCGGTAGTCGAGATGCGATTCTTCGCCGGACTCACTCGCGACGAGATCGCGGAAGTTCTTGGTGTCTCGCCAACCACCGTCAAACGTAAATGGACGATGGCCAAGTTATGGCTTTATCGTCATCTCCACGAGCTCGAGCCGATGGAGTCGGAAGCTTGTTAGAAGCCTGCGGATGGCGCGCAAGGCGAGCTCCTATGAGGAGCCGAGAGTGGTCATGATGACGTGATAGCCGGCGGCGACCGGTGTCCCGTTCAAGCGTGCGGGCTCGATTTTCGAGCCTTGGAGGGACTTGATGGCCAGATCGGTGATACCGAGCGGGCGGCCACGCAGAGGCCGGATGCAAGTCGCGGTACCTCGTTCGTCGACGACGGCCACCAGGAACTCGACGCCTCCGACACTGCGGATCATCGCTTCTTTGCCGGGTCGCATTTTCTTGACCCGGACGACGTCGGGTCGGACCAGGGCATCGTCAGCGAGGCCGGCGGTTTGCCCTTGGAGGTCCATCGTGACCTTCAGGTAGCACTGCAACTCGCGTGGGCCCCGAGACAGGTCGGAGTCACCGGCGAGCGCGAAGAGCTCTTCGAGCACGGCGGCGGCTTCGTCGAAGCGCTCGAGGCTGGTCAGCGTCTCGGCCAGCTGGTAGCGGAGATGCAGAGAATTCGTCCCTCGCAGCTCGATCGCTTTCTCGAAGGCGAGCCTTGCGGGTTCGAGCAACTCGCCGCGCGGCAGTTGGTAGAGCTGGAGAGCGCGGTCCATGTAACGCTGGTGGCCGACAGACTGCATGTTCCCGAAGAGTAGCGACTCCACGAGGATGGCTTGCTGACTCTCTTCGGAGGCGGCTGCCAGACTGCTCTGGAACCATGCGGTACCTAGCAGCTCATAAGCTGCGGCCTGGCGATCAGAACCCTCGGTCACGCCGACCAGGGCGTGGGCGGCGGCGATCGCCGCGGGGAAGTTCGCAAACTCGAGGTAACACCGGGCCAGGAGATCGAGGGCTTCGGGGCTCCTTCCCTCAGCAGCCGTATTGGCATCAATCAGCGGTAAGACCGCCTGGCTGTACTTGTGCTGCTCCATGAGCCTCGTGGCTCGTTTGATCAGCTTGGCTTCTTTGGTGCTCGCCGCGGCGGCGAGCGGGGAACCGAGTCCCAGCGTCAGAGCCAGTGCCAAGCAGGAATATCGTAGGGCCTTTGTCATCTCTTCCTCCAAATTCTCAGGTAATGGGTGGATATCTATTCATCCAGGGCCCGTAGTCAGATTTGCCGAGCTCAGGATTGTCGAGCTCAAGGCTCCGTCGGATCCTGGGGTGAGAACACACTCCAGGTTCGGCAGGATGAGCTCGACTCCACCATGAGCCGGATGGTAGGACTACGTTCATGGCGGGCGAGATATTCGTGCTCGAACATGGCGGGTGCGACCGCCGTAGGACGGTGCTGGCACCACTCGGGGGAGCCAATTTTGGTGTCCAGGGACTCCGGCTCCAGCTGGTGGAATGTATCGTGGACCTCGTGGCAGATCCCACGGTGAGCGGGTTCAGCGAATCACTCGTCCGCGGGCTCAGTGTAGAAGGTGACGCGTCACGACGCCGTCGTGGCGCCTCGCGATCTCGTCCAACGGATCAGGCGAGGGGTTCGAAGCGGAGATCGATGAAGGGCAGGGCCTCGCCGTTGTCCCTCCGCATCAGGTCCGTTCGCCAGGGCTGGTCGATATCAGAGGCCACGCGCACGCCGTCGACCGGTGGCTCGTCATATCTCTCGACGTTCGCTACGCGTCTGCCAAGGGTCGCCATCAACTCGGGCTCGGGAATCTTCTCGTAAGCGCGCGTGCGCCTTGTGGAAACGACAGCTAGGCCCCTGCGCTGCTTCGGGTCGTCGACCTCGGGCAGCATCGCGTCGAGGATTTCGTTGACGGGATGCGCCTTGTCGACGCGCTTACCGTTTTCCCGGACGCGCCAGGGCTTGGATGTCCAGGGGGTGGCGTTGTGACTGCCGTGGTGGCCGATCTTGAGGTAGTCGAGCGGGGCGTCCAGAGCGTCCTTTCGCTTGGCCCACATCACATTCCAGGCACCGTTACTCTTGCCTTCCTCGAAGGCGCCGCCGCGCGTCGTTTTGACCTGGGCGTCGCCGGGGAAGAGCAGACGCCGCCCTCGCCATTCGAGCAGCAGTACGATGCTCGTGTTGTTCACCAACTCGCCGGACTTGAGCGTAAAGGCCATGGCATTGCTGAGCAACCGGCTCCGCAGTTGATCGAAGTCGCCCCGGCTGATGTTCCCGGGATATTGCAGCTCCGCGGTAGGAGCGCCCGCGACGTCTTCCGCGTCACGGCCCGAGACGGTCGCACCGAGCCCCTGAAGCGCGGCGATGTCGACGTCCGTCTTGCCGAGATAGGTGGCATCGATATCTTCCATCGGACCCAGGACCTGGAGACGGATCGCGTCATCGTCGAAGGGGAAGAGGTCGTCGGTCGGTGTCTCGGCATGGACGAACTGTGGCTGGAGGTCAGGGTTCGCCTGCGGCAAGCCTTCGAGCAAAGCGGTGACCGCCGTCTTCTTGCTGAGCTCGAACATCGAGTCCAGGATTTCGAGCTGTCGGGATCCGAGAGGTAGCGAGCGCAACTGCTGGAGCGCGTGGTCGGCGAAGGCCTGGACCGCTCTCAATCCCTGCGCTTGGGGGTGCTCGGGGTTCATCGACGGACTGAGCCAGATGCGGTGGATCCGGATGTTCTGGAACAGGGTGGTGTCGAATCCCTTGAGGTGGTCCTCGTGTGGGTGGCTGACGACCAGCAGGTCCAGCCGTTTCTTGCCGCCCGCATCATCCGGAAGCTCAAATTCGAGGTGCTCGATGGCTTTCTCGAGCTCAATCCCCTGCCCGAATTTGTTGCCGCAGTCGATCAGGATATGGCGTGTCGTCCGGCTGTCGGGGACCTGTAAGTAGATACAGTCTCCGAGGCCGACGTTGTAGTGGCGGACTAGAAGCTCAGGTGCCATCGCTCTTCTCCTTGGCGCGCGCGAAAGTGGGGAGAGGATTCCAACGATAAGAAGCCAGCGACGTTGCGGGCTACGATCGGCGGCCCCTGCACTCCCAAGCCCTCAATCTTGTGTGCCAGACCGATACGCCCGCGGGCGACCTGGCGGGCGAGGTGCTCGAACAGGGCGTCTCGGCGGGCGTGGCCTTCTGCCAGGGCTTTCTCATCCTCCTCGTATCCGGTGCCGGGCTTGCGGAACCATGATTGGATGTTGCCTCGACCGTCCAGCACCAGAGTGCCACCACATAGCAGCGGTGCGGTCTCACCCTCGAGCTCGCCAAAACGTGACCCTTCGAGGAGTACCGGTTCGCGCCACACATATGCCACCACCACCTCAGTGGGCAATCGTCTGGCCGCGGCATTCACCTTGTTGGTCTTGTAGAGGTCGACAACCTCGAAGTCCTGATAGCCCGGAATGCCAAGGAGCTCCCGGTTGTCGTGCAGGAAGTGGTAGGCATGGGTGGGGGAGGCGGAGAGCCGAGCGACATCGTGGTAGATCGCTT
>JAJCXQ010000561.1 GCA_029263355.1 Acidobacteriota bacterium
ATGCGGCCATGCCGGCGCCGCCATGCAATGGATGCTCGAGCTCGGTTTGCTCGATGTACTGCTGCCCGAAGCCGGTGCGATGATTGCCGCCGCCGAACGCGGTGCTGGCAACTTCGGCGGTATCCTGCCGACCCTCGACCAGCTGACCACCGAGGGACGCGAGGTGCCGGACGCGGTGCTGTTGTCGGCGGTGCTGTTACCCCAAGTCATGCTCCGCCGTTTCGAGAGTGAATCCGCGAGCAGTCGCTGGATGCCGATACCGGCTTACCTGAAGGTTGTGCAAGCGACTCTGGAGTCCTTTCTCGAGCGCTTTTCCTTGGCCAACTTCAAACGCGCCATGGTGCTCCATGTGCTCGAGGGTTTCCATCGCCTTTGTAGCCCGGGTTGGACCCCGGCCCAGCGGGTGCGCTTCGCCAGCAAGAGCTACTTCGACGATGCCTTGCTCCTGTTCGAGATCCTTGCCCGCGCTACCGGCGAAGGTTACGAAGTTTTGGAACATTGGCAGGCCGCTCAACGCCAGCGTCCGCGGCGTCCCCAGCCTCACGTCGAAGCCAAACGTCGGCCGCGCCGTCGGCGACCTCGTCGGCAACGTCCGTAGCGGATCCAAGTCCCGCAGGGACGCTTTCGCTGAGCGAGGGATTTTATCAATCCCTCGTGCAGCGCTGCGCGCAGCCCATCAGCGCGACCGGCAGGGGTCAATCTTGGATGGAATCTAACTCAGCAGCAGCTTCAGGTCGTCGGCGGTCAAATCGCTCAACGACTGACCTTCACCTTCCAAGATCGCGTCGGCGATTTGACGCTTGGAGCGTTGCAACTCGAGGATCTTCTCTTCGACGGTATCCTGCGCGATCATGCGGTAGGCGAAGACCGGCTGGGTCTGGCCGATGCGATGGGCTCGGTCGATGGCTTGGGCCTCGACGGCGGGGTTCCACCACGGATCGAGCAGGAAGACGTAACCGGCGGCGGTCAAGTTGAGGCCGGTGCCGCCGGCTTTCAGGCTGACCAGGAAAATGTTGCAGGTCGAGTCGGTCTGGAAGCGATCGACCACGTCGCCGCGATTCCGGGTCTGACCGTCGAGGTAGGCGTAAGGCACACCCTCGGTGTCGAAGTGCCGCTGCACGAAACCGAGCAGCTTGGTGAACTGAGAGAAGATGATCAGTTTATGACCTTCGTCGAGCACCGCTGCGACCTGGGTGTAGAGAGCCTCCAGCTTGGCGCTGCCGGCTTCTTCGAACGAAGCGTCAACCAAACCCGGGTGGCAGGCCACCTGGCGCAGACGTAACAAGGCTTCGAGTACTTGCATGGTCGATTTCGACAACCCCTGCGACTCCACCTGCTGCAACAGGCTGGCTTGGTACTTGGCGCGCAGTTGGTCGTAGACCTTACGCTGTTCGGGCAGCAGGGTGGTGAGCAAGACCTGCTCGGTTTTCTCCGGCAGGTCGGGCAACACTTGGGCTTTGGTGCGCCGCAAGATAAAGGGCCGAATCCCTTCAGCGACCTGCCTCAGCTCGTTCTTGCTAGCGGTCCGGCCGCCGGTGAGCACTTCGAGGATCGGTAGGCGACCGAGCAAGCCAGGGTTGAGAAACTCGAACAGTGAGCCGAGCTCACCAAGATGATTTTCGATCGGCGTGCCGGTGAGCGCTAAGCGGTGGCGAGCGACCAACAGTCGGCTGGCCTTGGCGGTTTGTGACCCGGGGTTTTTTATCGCCTGGGCCTCGTCGAGAATGATGGTGTCGAGCTCCACCGTCGCCAGGAAACCGATGTCGCGGCGCAGAGTGCCATAAGTGGTCACCACGATGTCGTAGTCGTTGAGCTTGGGTCGCAGTGCTTCGCGATCGGCGCCGCTGTACTCGACAACCTTTAGCTTGGGAGTGAAGCGAGCCGCCTCGTCGAGCCAGTTATAGACCACACTGCGTGGCGCCACGACCAGATAGGGCAGACCGGTAGTCTTCGATGGTGTGCGGTTGGCGCGCATCAGCGCCAGCACTTGCACGGTCTTACCGAGACCCATGTCGTCGGCGAGCACGCCGCCGAGGCCGAACTCCCGCAGGAAGTTGAGCCAGCCCAGGCCCTCGCGCTGATAGCCGCGCAGGGTGCCCTCGAAGCCGCGGGGCTCCTTCTTGGGTTTGATGCGATCGAAGGACAGCAACTTCTGTCGCAGCTTCGAGAATGCCGAGTCGACGGCGGCAGGGGGCATGGCAGTGAGCAGAGCGTCGACGAGTAGGGCCTGCGATGGTATGAAGCGCAGGCCGGCATCGCTCGAGCTCGTCGCCAGCTTAGACAACGAATCGTAGGTCTTCATCCAGGCTTCAGGGAGCAGACCCTTCGAGCCATCCTCGAGCTCGACGAAACGGTCTCCGCGAGAGATCGACTCGAGCACTTTGGACAGATCCACCTGATCGCCGTCGAAATCGACCTCACCGGACAGCTCGAACCAATCGATGCCACTTTCCACCCGCAGTGCCGGTGGGCTCGGGGGACGCATGGTGGCGCCATGGACTTCCACCGACCAGCCGTCCTGTAGCAGCGGCTCCGCTACCGCCGGCAAGTCTTGAGGATCGAGCTCGAGCCCGTGTCCCTGGCTCGACGCTACCGGCTGCAGTCCGAGCTCGAGAAGACGCACCAACGCGTTGTGCTCGCTCTCTAGATCGCGGCGCAGAAACTTCTGCCCTTGCCAATCGACGACCGCCGAGCGTGGGTCTCCAGCGCTGAGCTGCATGGTTCCGTAGTCGAACGACAGCTCGGCGAGCAGCGGTGGGTTCATCCATGCCGGCGCCGGGTCTGCCTCGAGCACCAGATGGGGCTGCGGGGTGGGTCGCTCCTCGGAGAGCTGGAGCTCGATGGGAGCTTCCAGCCGCGGCAAGTTGGGGAGCTCCAACAGTGCGGTCAGAGCCTCGGCTAGATCTTCCTTGGGGATCAGGATCTCATCGGAACCGCGCAGCAAAGACAACCAGGGTAGGTCCCTCTGGGTCTCGATCTCGAGGCAGGCGATCGAGTCATTGAGCAGGATCAAAGCGGGGCCGGAAGGAATCGCCGCCGGTTTGCCGGGGACAGCAGCGAGGCTGGCGATGTTGGGGGCTAGCGCCCGGGTGGTGGCGCCGCGCCCGTCTCCGGTTGGGCCGGTGGGCAGGATCAGTTCGGCAGCGCTGAGCGGCAGGCTCTCGCCCTCACGTTCCAGGCCGCCGCGTAGGCGCGCGCTGCCGGCGGTAGCGATTTCGAGATGGAGTGCCAGTCGCCATGGTGGCGAAGTGTTCCAAGATAGCTGCTGCAGGGCGCGCAGCGCTCGCCCGTCCCACCAACCGAGGGTGCCCTTGGCGCAGAGATGGGACAACACCGGATCGTACAGCTGTTGGGGTAGGCGCAGTCGCTGCGCCCGCGCAGGGTTGATTTTTACCGCCGGGCCTCGGCGCCCCGAGCGTCCGGGCTGGTCGACCGGCAACGCG
>JAJCXQ010000562.1 GCA_029263355.1 Acidobacteriota bacterium
TGTAAACGGCGAGATTGCCTTGCACTTGATGGAAGAGCAATATTTGTTGCTGCGCGAAAGACAACGGTGGAAACGTCTCCCGCGGTGTGGGGACCAGCGGTCGATCCACAGCCCCAAACGACTCCAGGCGTGCTTTTTCCAGGGTGCGAGAGAAAGCGCGTAACGTGGGAGCGGTGAAGAGCGCACTGACTGGCAGTTCGACGCCGAAGGCCTCTCGGACTCGGGACAGTACTCGATTGGCCATTAAAGAGTGGCCACCGAGGTTGAAAAAGTGATCGTAGGCTGCAATTTGCTCGACGCCGAGCACCCGGCACCAGATGCCTGTGAGCACTTCTTCGACCGCCCCCTTTGGAGCTGTTCCAAGAGCAGAAGCCTTGTTTGCCGAGTAGTGCCGCGGAGCAGTGCGGGCGAGCGCGGAACGATCAACCTTGCCGTTGGGCATGCGGGGCAAGGCGTCGAGGTGCTCGAACACCTGAGGCAGCATGAATTCGGGCAGCGTCTTTGCCATGAAGGTGCGCAAACTGTCGACAGCGGGCACCGGCTCGTCGGTGGTCAGATAGGCGACGAGCAGCTCGTCTTGCACCAGGACGACGGCTTCGCGTATCGCAGGGTGCGCCCGGAGGGTGGCTTCGATCTCGCCGAGCTCGATGCGGTAGCCGCGCAGCTTGACCTGATGGTCGATCCGGCCCAAGAAGTCGAGCTGGCCGTCCGGGCGCGAGCGCACCAGATCACCGGTTCGGTAAAACCTTTGACCTGGCGCCGCGCGGGGGTCGGGGAGAAACCCCGCGGCGGTCAACGCCGGACGTTCGAGGTAACAGCGGGCCAGGCCGTCGCCACCCAAGGTGAGCTCACCGATCACGCCGATGGGTACCGGCTGACCCTGACGATCGAGCACCAAGGCTCGGGTCTGAGTGATCGGCCTGCCGATCGGCGGTGGACCGGCGTTGTTGGCTTCGATCCGTGCCCAAGTTGAGTACGTGGTGTCTTCCGAAGGGCCGTAGAGGTTGAACAAACGTTCACAGCTCGAGTGTTCGAAGACCCGATTTGCGAGATCGCGGGCCAGTGCCTCACCGGCTAGGTTGACGGTCCTCACCGAGGACGGCACCGCGCCCGCGCGCAAGGCCTCGTCGATGGCTCCGGGGACGGTGTTGACCAGGGTTGGGTCGCGGTGCCGAATCTCAGCCAGGGCTAACGCATCGTCGATCAAGAGCACCTGGCCACCGCTGGCCAAGGGGACGAAGATTTCGAAGATCGACAGGTCGAAGCAGACCGATGTGGCGGCGACGACTCGTGCCAGCTCGGCGCCAGAGTAGACTTCGAGTGCCCACTCGATCAGGGCTCCGGCGCTGCGGTGGCTGATGGCCACGCCTTTGGCGCGACCGGTCGATCCCGAGGTGTAGATCAGGTAGGCCAGCTGGTCTGCCGAAGCGGCGAGGGTGGGGCGCGTGCCGGTCTGGGCGGTCATCGTTTCGGTGTCGCGATCCAAACAGACGACCCAGGCATCTCCTGGGTCGGGCAGCGTTTCGATCCCGGAGGACGTCGTCAACACGCCGACGGCGCGAGCGTCGCGCAGCATGAAAACGAGCCGCTGCGATGGATACTTGGGGTCGAGGGGGAGATAAGCTCCGCCGGCCTTGAGTATGGCGACGATGGCGATGATCAGGTCGGGCGAACGATCGAGAAAGATGGCAACCCGTTGTTCGGACCTGAGCCCGCGACAGCGCAACAGTCGGGCGAGTCGGTTGGCACGCGCTTCGAGCTCGCCGTAGGTGCAGGACTGGTCGCGGCAAAGGATCGCGACCGCTTCAGGCGTCCTCTCGGACTGGGCCTCGAAGAATTGCTGCAGGAGCGCAGGCTCTCGGAGCTGGCGGGTGTCGGTCCATTCGCACAGCAACTGGTGGCGTTCGGCTTCGCTCAACCCATCGATTCGGGACAGCCGGCGCCGCGGTGTTGCGATGATCTGCCGCAGCAAGCTCCGGTAGTGGTGTCGCATCCGGGTGATGGTGGTGGCGTCGAACAGCCGAGGGTCGTATTCCATCGTGCCGCGGATGCCGTCATCGGTGGCAGTGAGAGCCAAGCTGAGGTCGAGCTCGGTGGCGGTGGAGAATGGCGGCTCTATTTGTAGGCTGACGCCACCAGCGCTCCACGGTGGAGGGGCAGGGGATCGAAAAGAAAACAGCACTTGTGCCAGCGGGTTGCGGCTGCGATCCCTTTCCGGCTGCAGGATCTCTACCAGAGTCTCGAACGGAACGTCTTGGTTTGCCCGTGCATCGGCGAGTTCCTTACCCGACTGTTGGCAGAGGTTTCGGAGCTCGGGGTCACCTTCTAGGTTGGTGCGTAGCACCAGGGTGTTCGAGACTGGTCCCAGGAGCCTCTCAGTGTCCGGTCCTCGACGCAGGTCTGCCGGCACGGCGACCACTAGATCTTTCTTGCCGGAGTACCGATGGAGGAGGATTTCGAACGCCGTCAGCAGCGTCGTCTCGACAAGCGATCGCGGTTGCTGGCACAATTCGTTCCAGACGGCCGACGATCGCGCTGCCAGCACCAGCGGCTGCCGTGCGACGCGGAAGTTCTGAAGAGTGGGCCGTGGTCGATCCGTCGGCAGTTCGAGGAGCGCTGGAGCGTCCTCGAGGCGCTGCGCCCAGTAGAGCAGGGACGACTGCAGCTTTCCGCTTTCCAGTCGGTGTCGTTGCCTACGTGCGAAGTCGGCGTACTGCTGCATCGGCCTTGGTTGCGGGGCGTTGTGGGCAACGAGGCGATCGTAGCTCTCGGCCAAGTCCGTCGCCAAGAGCTCCAATGTTCGACGATCGGCGACCAGGCGATGCAGGCTCAGCAGCAGCCGATGGTGTTGTGGCTCGAGCCGCAGCAACGTGCTGCGCCATGGGCCTTCGGCGACCGTATCGATCGGCCTCCGGGCTTGCCGGTGTTCGAGCCGATCTGCGACGTCTTGGCGTCGAGACGATCGCAGGGCCGAGAGATCGACAACGCTCCAGCGGCGCTTACTCGAGCTCTCGACGATTTGCCGCGGTTGCCCATCTACACTTGGGAACGAGGTGCGCAAAATGGTGTGGCGCCGTTCCAAAGAACGCAGGGCCTCTGCGAGCCCGGCAACAAGAAGGTTCCCATGCAGTTGCACGACGCCTGAGAGAGTGAAGGCCGTACGTCCTTGCTCCAGCTGGTCGAGGAACCAGACCCTCTGCTGGGCATGAGAGAGCGCGGGCGCTCCACCGTTGTTGCGGCTCGATACCGTCGTCGGCGACGGATCGTTGAGTCTCAGGTCCCCCAGCGAGTCGACACGACCTTCGACAGGCTCCTCGGCAGAGTCCTCTGCGCCTGCCGCCAATGCTTTTTCGATGGGTTCCGGCCGGCTCATGGAGGGTTATCGATGCCTCGCTAGAAGGTGGTACTCGGATGTGTCGCGGGCGCGGCTAGCGCAGTCATGTGGCAGCACGGTTGCGGACAAGCCGCTCGCAGGTCTTCCTTCGATACGAAGGATGTAGCGGCAGAGAACAAGCTCAATTTTAAGCGATTGTTAACGTCATAATATCATATTGTATTATCTTGTTTCGATATCCATGAAACTGCTGTTGTGATGTCCAGGGCCTGAAAGATCTCTGTGCATCGCGATGGCTTGATCGGTCCAAATATGACGGTAGGAGCTCGAAATGGCTGAAGCAGAAAGTGTTGAGACCGCTTCCGGTGAGAGCCATGGGGGCCCCGGTGTCAGGACCGGCTGGCGTCGCGGCGTGAGGTGGATCGCCAAGGCGTTCGTGGCGATACTCGGTCTGCTGTTGCTCATGGTTCTGGTCGGCGGGCTGTGGCTCCGCTCTCAGCTCACGGCCAGCCTCCCGAAGCTGGAGGGTGAGCAGGTCTTGCCCAGTCTAGAGGCGCCGTTGAACGTTGCTCGAGATGCCCTGGGTATTCCGACCCTTTCCGGCTCGAGTCGACTCGACGTAGCGCGCGGCCTCGGCTTCGTGCATGCCCAAGACCGGTTCTTTCAGATGGATTTGCAGCGCCGACGAGCAGCCGGCGAGCTTTCGGAGCTGTTTGGGACACTGGCGCTGCGCGCCGACCGGCCGACGCGAATCCACCGCTTCCGTCACCGCGCCCGCCTAATGCTGGAGGCGAGCTCGGTCGAGATCCGCGATGTTCTGGAGGCCTATGCGGAAGGCGTCAACGCGGGCCTCGACGCTCTTGGCTCGAAACCCTTCGAATACATCATCTTGCGTGCGGAGCCAACGTCTTGGCAGCCTGAAGACTCTTTCCTCACCCTGCTCGCCATGTTTCTCCAGTTGCAGGACAACAACGGCTTTCGTGAGTCTGGTCGCGGGCTCATGGCCGAATGCCTACCGGCGGAGGTGTTCGACTTCCTGCTGCCGGATAGCACTTCCTGGGCTTCACCAATCGATGGCGAGAGTGTTGCCGAGCTGTTGGTTCCGAGTTCGGATGCTGTCGATCTACGCGACGCTTCGGCGCCACCTGTGGCAGGTTCCACGCCGCCTCCACCGCCAACCAGTGGTAGCAACAGTTGGGCGATCGCAGCAGCCCACGCAGCCGACCATGGTGCTCTCTTGAGCAACGACATGCATCTCGGGTTGTCGGTGCCCAACATCTGGTACCGTGCGTCCTTCGTTTGGCCGTCGACCGTGGATTCAAGTGCTCAGGAGCAGGTGACGGGAGCCACGTTGCCGGGGTTGCCAGCGATGGTGATCGGCAGCAATACCCATGTCGCTTGGGGCTTCACCAACAGCGCCATCGACACCAGCGATGTTGTCGAGCTCGAGCTGCAGGATGACGAGACATACTTGACCCCTGACGGACCGCGCCGTTTCGAACGCCATCGTGAGGTCATCCGAGTCAAGGGTGGTGAGGACGAGGTGGTGGACGTGGTCGAGACGATCTGGGGGCCACTTCTCGATCCTGACTCGCAGGGCGAACGCCACGCTTACCGGTGGGTTGCCTACGATGTCGAGGCCGTCAATCTCGAGCTCATCGCGATGGAAACAGCGCGCTCAGTGGACGATGGTGTCGCGATTGCCCAGCGCAGCGGCGTGCCGGCTTTGAACCTGTTGGTCGCGGATACCGACGGTCGGATCGCTTGGACGATTGCCGGTCGGGTGCCAGCGCGTGAAGGCCAGGGTGGAGAGGTTCCGATGTCCTGGCGAGATGGTTCCTACCGCTGGAGCGGCATGCTGTCGGCGGCGGAGTATCCGCGTATCGTCGATCCTGAATCCGGCCGTTTGTGGACCGCCAACAACCGTGTCGTCAGCGGTGAGATGCTCGAAAAACTCGGCGATGGTGGTTACGCGCTCGGAGCACGGGCGCGGCAGATCCGAGACCAGCTCTTCGCTCTCGAACAAGCCACGGCTGAGGATATGTTGCGAATCCAACTCGACAACCGGGCGTTGTTCTTGGAACCTTGGCGCGAGCTGTTGTTGGATCTTCTGACGACGGAGAAGATAGCCAACGACCCACGGCGCCAAGAAGCGCGCAAGTTGGTGGAGGGTTGGGGCGGTCGGGCGGCGGTGGATTCCGTCGGCTATTACCTGGTGCGCCAGTTTCGTTTGAAGCTGTCGGAAGAGGTCTTCGCTGCGCTGACCGCAACCTGCCTCGAGATCGATCCCGAATTCGACTTCCGTTACCTTACAGAGCGCTTCGAGGCTCCCCTTTGGCACCTGGCTTCGGAGCGGCCGCCACATCTGTTGAGCTCGCGGTACTCGAGCTGGGACGACCAACTGCTGGCCGCGGTCGACGCAGCCCTGGACAATCTTGAGGAGGCTGGCCGGCCGCTGGTCGAGGCGGCTTGGGGGGAGCGCAATCGAGCGCGTATCCGTCATCCCTTGAGCGGTGCCCTGCCGCTGGTCGGTCGTTGGCTCGACATGCCTGCCGATCCGCTACCGGGTGACTCCTACATGCCTCGGGTTCAGGGGCCGAGTTTCGGCGCATCGCAGCGCATGGTGGTTTCTCCCGGGCGAGAAGCAGATGGGTACTTCCACATGCCCGGCGGCCAGAGCGGTCACCCCATGTCACCCCATTACCGTGATGCCCACGCAGCCTGGGTCGAAGGCCAGCCAACTCCTTTCCTGGCCGGGCCGGTCGTACACCAGTTAGAGCTGGTGCCCGGAGCTGATCGATAGGCTGCGAGAGGTGTCTACAGCGGCCCCTATCAACCCGGCCTGCTAGGGTAGATCGTCGATTGCACGGTCCTCGACGTCAGGGTACCGCGATTTATCGTCGATCGCGGTCTCGGCAACGTTGGGGTACCACGATCGAGCGTCAATCGCGCTGTCTGCGAAGTCAGGGCACAAGGATTGATCGTCGATCGTGGTCTCGGGAGCGTTGGGGTACCGCGATTTATCGTCGATCGCACTGTCTGAAGCGTCAGGAGCCCCCGATCGGCGATCACTCAACATTTCGGCCTGTATTCGTCCAGAGGTCCAGCGCCATGCTGGCGAAACTGATCTTGCGCCCTTCCGGGGATCGAGACAGCGTTGGAAATGATCTGCTGCGGGACATATCGAAGCGGGTTGGTCGTTCGTGAACGGATCACATGGCGACTCGATCGTCTCTGCCATCTGTTGTATTCTGAAGGCATGAACCTGTTCAACGTGCGTTGCTTGGCGGCGGCTCCGGTCCTGTTGATGACGGTCCTGCTGTTGACGATACTACCTGCCGCGGCCCAGGAGGAGACTGCGATGAAGACGACGGAAGACCCCTCCCTGGAAGAGCGCTGCCGCCGTGAAGTGGTGGAGCTGCATCAGTTTTTTCAAGATTGGTTCAACGCCGAGCTGACGAAGGACGATGCGAGCTTCGAACGATTCGAGGGGGTGCTGGCGGCGGACTTCGAGATTGTTGGTCCCAACGGTCGCAAGACGGCTCGGGCAGACGTGTTGCCGGGGCTGCGTGCTGCCCATGGCCAGCACGTTGGCAAGGAGTTTTCGATTGCGGTGCGTGAGGTCGAGAGCAGGACGGTGGCGGAGGGAGTGGTGCTGGTGACCTATGAGGAGCATCAGATGGCCGCTGGCAAACCCCGCGGTTGGCAGAGCTCGGCGCTGTTTCGGGTACGGGACGGGGTGCCGAACGGCGTCGAGTGGCTACATGTCCATGAGACGTACTTACCGGGTTTGGGTGAGTGATGGGCGGCCTGCGAGACTTGGCCGGGCTGTTGCTTGTCGGGCTGATGCTGACCGGCTTGATGGCGTGCCAGGCGCCTACGACGGATTCTCCGACGACTGAGAGTGTGGCTGAAGCACCCGTCGATGGGACGGCCGCTGGCCAACAGGCGGCCCAAGAACCTCTGTTGATCACCGACGGTACCGTCGTGACGATGGACGCAGTGGATACGATCATCGAGGACGGTGCGGTGGCGGTGGTCAACGGAAAGATCGTGGCAGTTGGTCCGGCCAGCGAATTGGCCGCGAAGTATGCCTCGGCGCGACGGGTTTCGGCCGATGGCGGCATCATCATGCCGGGACTGATCAACACTCACACTCATGTGCCGATGGTGTTGTTTCGTGGCCTGGCCGACGATCTCAAGCTGATGGATTGGTTGGAGAATCACATCTTCCCGGCCGAGGCCAAACATGTAGACGAAGAGTTCGTGCGTTGGGGCACTCGGCTGGCGTGTCTCGAGATGCTGCGCGGCGGCACGACCACCTTCGTCGATATGTACTTTTTCGAAGATGCGATCGCAGAAGAGGCGGACCGTTGCGGTATGCGGGCGATAGTCGGCGAGTCGCTGATCGATTTTCCGACGCCCGACAACAAGACATGGGACGCCGCGGTGGCCTACACGCGGGACTTCGTGACACGGTGGCAGGACCATCCGCGGATCACTCCGGCGGTGGCGCCGCATGCCCCCTACACGGTCTCCGCCGATCACTTGAAGGAAGCCCACGCCCTGGCCACCGAGCTCGATACACCGATGGTGATCCACTTGGCGGAAGATCGGGCCGAGATCGAGCGGGTGACAAAAGCGACCGGGTATTCGCCGGTGAACTAGTTGGATTCCCTGGGAATTCTCGACGATCGGGTGTTGGCGGCCCACATGGTGTGGCCCACACCGGAAGAGATTGCGCTGCTGGCCGAGCGCGGTACCGGGGTGGCGCACAATCCCCAGTCGAATATGAAAATCTCCGCTGGAGTCGCGCCGGTGCCGGCCATGCTCGCGGCTGGGGTCGCGGTAGGTCTGGGAACCGACGGCGCCGCCAGCAACAACGATCTCGATATGTGGGAGGAGATCGACACCGCCGCCAAGCTACACAAGGTGACGAGTGGCGATGCGACCTTGGTTTCCGCTCGTGAGGCTCTGCGTATGGCCACTATCGAAGGCGCCCGCGCCCTCGACATGGAGGCCGAGATCGGGTCCCTCGAGGTCGGCAAGCGGGCCGATGTGATCCTCGTTGGGACCGATGGCTTCCATCAGCAACCGTCCTACAACGCCTACTCATTGCTCACCTATTCGACCAAAGCGTCGGATGTCGAGACGGTGATCATCGAAGGTCGGGTGGTGATGGACAAGGGGCAAGTGTTGACCGTCGATGCGGCGGAAGTTTTGGCCCGGGCGGCGGTCTACCGGGACCGCATTGCGGCCGAGTGAAGAGGAGTAGGGGCCTGCCTGGGCCGTCATGTGGAACGTTAGGTGACCGTTATGTTGCGACGCTGTTGCGGGCCCGTTTTGAGTCCTGTTGGTAGGCAATATCCCTGGTTCAGGTAGCCGATCTCATCGCAAGATCTGGGTGATGAATCCCTCCAAGGCCCTGGCCAGGCGACGCTAAGTCTTTTCTTCACAGTCGGTAGCATCTGCCTGGGTTGAAAGTCTCGATGCTGGTCCCCGTGGAGCCGGGCGGTTGACCGAGCCTGACCTTAAAGCCATACAAGTTGTCCTTGAATCTGTAATATAGGCCGTAAGGTATACAACCTATCCTGGTCACTATGAGGCGGAAGATTCTCAACGTGGCTCGCATCGGATGGAACGAAAGCGAGCCCTCGGCCGAATGGCTGCCAGGAGAACAACAATGATCGAGCTACCGCTGCTGGTGGGCGCCCTCCTTATGCTGGTTCTGTGGCCCGACCGTCGAAGCCAGCATCTGCAACCGGCTTATGAGATGGAGAGATCACTCTCCGAAGACCTCGAACAGGAAAGCTAGTGATCCCTCCCCATCGACATCTGCTGCACGAGTCCTTCAAGCTGGTGGACTTGCTCATCATGTCGGTGGCTATGGTGCTGGCGCTTTGGCTGTCGTCGGCAAGTGGATTGGCGACCGCGCTGGTCGAGCAGGCGAGGGTCGAGAACGTACCGGTGCTAATGGTGCTGTGGATCGCCTGGCATTTGGTGTTCTATCGCATGGGGCTGTACGGCTCACGGCGCTTGGTGCCACGGCGCCGCGAAGCGTTAGATATCTTCTGGGCAACCACCCTCGGTAGCCTGTTGATCTCGAGCGCCGCGTCGATCCTCAACATCCCGTTGCGTAATCCAGAATTCTTGCTCAGTTTCTGGACTCTCAGCACCCTGATGACGATCATCGGTCGGTTGTCGGTGCGCTTCGCGCTCGAATGGGCGCGGGTCCGCGGTCGTAACCTACGCAACGTGCTGGTGGTCGGAACCAACTCCCGAGCATTGCACTTTGCGGGCATGTTGGAGCGTAACCCAGAGCTGGGTTACAAGATCATCGGTTTCGTCGATGAAGAGTGGGCAGGCAGCGGCGAAGTGAAGCGACGCGGCAGTGAGATCGTGGCCGACTTCGACACACTGAGCCATTACTTGTCCGACAATGTGGTCGATGAGGTAGTGGTGGCGTTGCCGTTCAGCAAATCGTACGAGCAGTCGTCCCGTATCCTCAGCATCTGCGAGGTGCAAGGCATCACGGTGCGTTTCCTGTGGCAGTTCTTCGAGCCAAAATTGGCGAAGGCCAAGATCGAGTCCTTCCAGGAAATGCCGGTGTTGACCTTGGAAAGTGGCTCCACCGGCAATGGCCAACAATTGGCCAAGCGTTTGATTGACGTCTGCGCGTCGGCGTTGTTGTTGATCGCCCTGGCGCCAGTTTTTTTGCTGGTGGCGGTGGCGATCAAGCTGTCGTCGAAGGGTTCGATCTTCTTCGTGCAAGAACGTGTGGGTTACCGCAAGCGTACGTTCAAGCTGTTCAAGTTTCGTACGATGGTGCCAGACGCCGAGCAGAAACAAGCCGAGATAGAGCATCTCAACGAGGTCAGCGGGCCGGTGTTCAAGATCAAGAATGACCCACGGGTCACGCGCCTCGGCGCGTTCTTGCGTCAGACCAGCATCGACGAGTTGCCACAGTTACTGAATGTCTTCAAAGGAGACATGAGCCTGGTTGGTCCGCGGCCGTTGCCGCTAAGGGATTTTCGAGGTTTCGAAGAAGAGCAGCATCGCCGACGCTTCAGCGTACCGCCTGGGTTGACCTGTTTGTGGCAAGTCAGTGGCCGGAACTCGATCGAGTTCGAGAAATGGATGGAGCTGGATTTGCAGTACATCGACAATTGGTCGCTATGGCTGGACTTCAGGCTGTTACTGTCGACGATCCCGGTGGTGTTGGAAGGCTGTCGCAAGAGTTCGAATGGTGAGTTCTCACGGGGTGATATCAAGCGCCCTGAGAGCGTTCGCACCAAAGCTTAAAGGATCCCGGAATTGCCGCTGCCCAAGCTTGACGGCGTCGGCGTCCTGATCACTGGCGGCGCCGGCTTTATCGGCTCCCACCTGGCGGACGCAGCGCTAGCGCACGGCGCCCGGGTGCGGGTGCTTGACAACCTGTCCAATGGACTGCGCGCGAACCTGGCCCAGCTAGACGGCGAGGTCGAGGTGATCGAAGGGGACCTGCGCGATGTCGACGCCTGCCGTCGGGCCTGCGACGGCGTCGAGCTGGTGTTCCACCAGGCGGCGTTGGGTTCGGTACCTAGGTCACTGAAGGATCCTGCAAGCTCGCTGGCCGTCAACGTCTCAGGCACCGCCAACCTATTTGCGGCGGCGCGCGATGCCGG
>JAJCXQ010000563.1 GCA_029263355.1 Acidobacteriota bacterium
AGCCCTAGAGATTCGACGGTCCACGCAATGACGGGCCGATATTGCTCGTGACTCACCTCGACGCACTTGGGCACCCCGGTGCTCCCCGACGTGTAGATCATGTAGTCAAGTTGATCGGGACGGATGTCGACACTTGGCTGACAGGGGGCCCCTCCGTTTCCAGAGCTTCCCCCTTCGAGACATACTATCTCGGTCACGGATTCGGCCGTCGGCAGCAGGCTCACCGCCAGCTCTCGGTCGTCCACGGATCGGCCGCTAACGATCAGTTGAGCCGACGCGTCACGCAACATGAACGTCAACCGATCGCGCGGGTACGACACGTCGAGGGGCAAGTAGACACCTCCATCCTTGAGAATGCCGAGCAAGCTCACCACCGCCTCCGACGCATCTCTCATCACCACCCCAACCACCGTCTCCCGGGCAACACCGAGCTCGAGGAGACGACGTGCCAAGTGTCCAGCGCAGGCATCCAGCTGGCGATAGCTCAGCGTTCGCTCGCGCCATCTCAGAGCCACGGCATCTGGAGCAAGGGCTGCGCAGATTTCGAAGGCACGCTGAGTGACAGCCTGCGACGACTGGAGAGCCGTTGGACTGGCCCACTCGACAAGCAGCTGGTGACGCTCGCTGGCGGCTGGCCGAGCGAGCTCTGAAAGCGGTCGATCCGAATCAACTGCTAGATTCTCGAGCAAAGCTTCGATCTGACCGGCCCACCGGCGAGCAGTCGTCGGGTCGAAGAGGTCTGCACTGTACTGTAAAGCGCCAACGATCTGACCGTCGACCTCGCCAAGAGCCAACGCTAGATCAACTTTGGTGTCGAGGCTTGCCGCCGCCGAGTCCTCCAGCTGCTCGAGTTCGAGCCCCGGAAGCTCAAAAGACCTCTGCGGGGCGTTCTGCAGCATGAACATCACCTGAAATAGCGGCGTCTGGCCCAGGCTGCGTTCCGGTTGAAGCTCTTCGACCAGCTTCTCGAACGGTAACTCCTGGTGTTCAATGACTGCAAACATTCTCTCCCGTACGCGGCGCAGGTGGGTGCGGAAGGTGGGATCGCCCGACAAGTCGCCGCGCAGCACCAAGGTGTTGACGAAGAAACCGATCAAGCCTTCGGTCTCGAGCTGCTGACGACCTGCTACCGGCGTTCCGACACTGAGCTCTTCGACTCCCGTGAGTCTTCCGAGCCATACCTGAAAGGCAGCGAGCAGCGTCATGAAGAGAGTCGTCCCCTCACAACGCCCAAGACGCTCGAGGGAGAACCGCCCGCGGTCGGACACCACCACCGTCTCGACCCCACCCCGGCGATCTCGTGGTACCGCGAGCGTCGGATTTTGCCGACGCCGATCGGAGGGTAGTTCGAGCACCGATGGCAGGTCCGCCAACTGCTGCCGCCAGAAATCAACTTCGGCGCCCAGCACTTCACCGCGCAGCCACTCTCTCTGCCACCTCGCAACATCGGCATATTGGAGCGGCAAGGGCGGCAGACCAGACACTGGGATTACTTCTCCACTTGAGGCGACATATGCCGAATACAGAGCTCCCAGCTCTTGCGTCAAGATCCCCATCGACCAACCGTCGCTGACAATATGATGCATTGTCGCCAGCAGAACATGATCCGACGATGTGGATCGCAACAGAGCCCATCGCAGCACTGGCCCATGTTCGAGATCAAAAGGACGGCGAGCCTCACGATGCATCCAGTTTCTCGTCTGCACCGCGCGGTCGGTCGATGTCAGAGTCGTGAGGTCGATCAAAGGTAAAGCCGCGGCTCGTCGATCCTCCTGGTGAATCACCTGCTCCGGTCGGCCATCGACGACTCGAAAAGTAGTCCGCAGGACTTCGTGCCGTCGAACGATCTCGGCGGTCGCTCGCGCCAACGCCGACAGCCTCAAGGTGCCTGACAACCCCACCGCTGCTGGCATGTTATAGGCTGAGCTACCGGGTTCGAGACGGCTGAGGAACCAAAGCCGTTGCTGCGCAAACGACAGTTGCTCGCTGACAACCGGCTGGCCCTTCTCCAGCTGCGGTCGTGGAACAAGCTTCGGTCGTGTCCGGCTGCGTTGCCTGGCGGCATCGATACTTGCCGCTAAACGCCCGAGGGTCGGCTCCGTAAACAACTCGCGCAGGCTGATCTCGGCACCAAACGTCTGGCGAATCCGCGAGATCACCTGGATCGCCATCAATGAGTGGCCACCGAGGGCGAAAAAATCGCTGTCCCTAGTGATGGTGGAAGTTCTCAGCACCTGCTGCCAGATCTGAGCCAAGAGCTCTTCCGTCAAGGTGAGGGCGCCGCTACTGTCGCCTCGCCTCGCACTCTCTGCCGCTAGCGGCGGCCGGGCCATCAGCGCTTTGCGATCGACCTTGCCACTCGAGCTCAAAGGCAGAACATCGAGCCTCTCAATCACGGTCGGAACCATGGATGCCGGCAGTCGGGATCGTAGCCTTTGGCGCAGCTCGTCGACCGGCGGAATTCCCCGACCGGTCAGGAATGCGACCAACTGTCGATCGCCGCTCGCGACGTCACAACGTACTGCGTCATCACGTATTGCGTCATCACGTGCAGCACCATCACGTACGATCACCACGGCGCCGGTCACCTCCGGCTGCATCCTTAGCGCAGCCTCGATCTCCCCTGGCTCCAGCCGTTGGCCATGGAGTTTGATTTGATGATCGATTCGCCCCAGCAATTCGAGTTGGGCATCTGCGAGACGGCGCGCGAGATCGCCGGTTCGATAAATACGCGAGCCACCCAGAGTCGAGAATCGGTCGGGCAAGAAACTCGCCGCGGTCAGCGCGGGTCGCCCGAGATACCCTCGCCCAACGTTGGCCCCACCGGCGCAGAGCTCCCCCGCCACTCCGATTGGCTGTGAACGCCCGGCCCGATCCAGTAGGTGAATCGTCGTGCCGTCGAGCGGCCTGCCAACCGGCACTGAACTCCCCCCATTCCCTCTGACATCAAACGTCGTGATCCCTACCGTCGTCTCGGTCGGCCCGTAATGATTGATGATGCGCAGCTGTGGCGCCCGGCGTCGAACTCGCTCGATCAATGGCCAAGTTACCGCCTCGCCGCCGATGACCAACAAATGACGGGGTAAGAATCCAACCGCATCAAGGGAGTGGGAATCCTCACCATCTTCTGTACCGGTGAGCAGCACATCGAGTAGTGACGGCACCAATTTCATCGAATCTACCGGGTGGTCGACAAGAAAACGGTTCAATGCCGCCGGGTCGGCGATATGCTCGTCCGATGGTAGATGGAGGCGCCTGCCAGTGACCAACGCCGAGAAGATCACTTGGACACTGGCATCAGCGGTGACCGGATTGAGGGTGGTCGTCACCGATGACGCTGGCTCCGCCAGTCGCACCAACGACGCCGCCAAATAAGCCGCTAGCTGTCGATGCTCGATGACCACCCCTTTGGGATGACCGGTTGAACCCGACGTATAGATCACATACGCAGCTTGCTCCCCTCGAATCTGCGTTTGGGTCGTGACTGACGGGTCGGTCCGATGAGAGCTGACAGGCCGAGCATCAACAGCGACACAGACGATCCGGCTATCGAGCTCGGCAAAGTCAGCGCAAAGAGATGGCCGCGTCACCACGATCTGGGTTCCGGCGTCCCTCAACAACAGCCTCGAGCGCTCCCGGGGAGAGCCTGGATCGATCGGAACATAGGCGCCGCCAGCCTGCAGAATACCCAGAATCCCGACCAACATCTCACACGATCGTTCCATCGCCAAGGCCACTTTGACCTCAGCACCGACTCCCAGCTCCCGCAGCCGACCGGCCAACAGCTGACTGCGGCGCGCCAACTCGCCGTAGCTCAACTGCTTGGTGGAGTCGATTTGCGCGCGATGCCCGCGTTCATCATAAGGTCGAAAGACCAACGCAGTCGCGTCGGGTCCGCGTCTGACCTGGGTAGCAAAAAGCTCAACCACATGGCTGGCCGCTAAAGGATCGCGCGACGCATCATTCCATTCGGCGATCAACTGATGCCGGGCACTGGGCTCGAGTACCGGGTGATCGAAAACCGGTCGATCGGCATCGGTGACCAGGCTGCTGAGAAGGGTCGTCAGCTGCCGCCCCCAACGCTGGATCGTGGTGCGATCAAACAATTCAACGCGATAGCGCAGCACTCCGCAAAGACCTGAGGAGGCTTCTTGGGTGGCGAGGGTGAGATCGAACTTGGCGGCCGTCTTTGCCCCATCCGGACCCTCGAACGGGCTCACCTCGAGTCTGTGCAACTCCTGCGAGGAACCGCTCGCGTTCTGCATCAGGAACATCACCTGAAAGAGCGTCGAATAGGCGAGGCTGCGCTGCGGTTGTAGCTCTTCGACCAACTTCTCGAAAGGGATCTCCTGATGCTCGTGGGCAGCCAACAGGGTCTCACGAACCCGACCGAGATAAGTGCGAAGGGTCGGTTGGCCCGAGAGGTTGCCGCGCAACACCAGGGTGTTGACGAAGAGGCCGATCAGTCCCTCGGTACGTAGCTGATTGCGGCCAGCGACCGGCGTCCCAACGCTGACATCCGTCTCGGCTGCCAGGCGACCGAGAAGCACTTGAAATGTCGCCAACAGAGTCACAAACAGGGTCGCCCCTTCGTTGCGACCGAGCCGCACCAGTTCGGTGACCAGGGGCTCCGGTAACGGGAAGTGCAACGTCGAACCCATAGCACTTTGCACCGCCGGCCGTGGCCGGTCCGTGGGTAGCTCCAACAATGTCGGCGCATCGGCCAGTTGGCGACGCCAATAGTCCACCTGTGATTCCAGGACGGCGGCGCTCAACCACTGCCTCTGCCATTCCGCATAGTCCGCATACTGCACCGCCAATGGCGATAGCAGGGGATCTTCGTCAGCACAGAAACCGGAGTAGAGTGCTCCTAGCTCCCGTTGCAGAACAGCCATCGACCAACCGTCGCTGA
>JAJCXQ010000564.1 GCA_029263355.1 Acidobacteriota bacterium
GGGCGCGGCCGATTTTGTCGTTGCCGAGGTTTTCCCCGAAGTGGTGACCTGGAATCGCGGGCCGCTGGCGCATCTCGCTGGTCGTCCCCTGGACGACTCTCGGGTCAGTCTGCGCGAGACTGACGTCACCGAGCTGCTTGGCGAAGAGAGCTTCGATGCGATTTTGCTCGACGTCGACAACGGTCCCACCGCCTTTACGCTGGAATCCAATGGCGACCTCTACACCGCCGCCGGTATCGAGCGCCTCACGACCGCTCTCACCTACGGCGGGGCTTTGGTGGTGTGGTCGTCGGACGAAGCGCCCAATTTTGAACAGCGATTGCGCGATGCCGGCTTGCGAGTGCGGCGTGAAGACGTGCCGGCCTGCGGACGCGACGGAGGCCCTCTACATACGCTCTATTTGGGGATTCGCCCGGACTGAAATCCGGTTGCTGGACGGCGGGCGTATCCTAGGGTCAGAGCACCTCGCCGGTGCTCGCACCCTAGGAGGTTCATCATGGAAACACCCCGCGTCAATCCGGTTGGTGTCGTCGAATATCCCGAAGATTACGAGGCTGACCCGCGACGTTTTTCTCGTCGTCAACGTTTCTTCGCCAGCACGTTGCTGTTGTTCTTCTTCACCGCCACCATCGTCACCAGCGTGCTCAGCATCGGCGCCTATTGCCTGACCAGTGACGGTGGCGATACCCGGGCGTTGCAGGAGAGTGTCCGTCACTGGGTGGAGACCCAGCCGTCGTCCGGGTCCTGAGACTTGGCGCAGCGAGGGGGGTGTAGAGTCGCCTCCGAGGTTTCTCTGATGTCATCCGATTTGCCGCGGCATCTTCCAGCGGCGGATCGTGACGCAACGGGAACTTTGTGCCAAATGTGCCCTTTGAGCATCCAAGCAGGAGCCAGTTGGCAAGAGGGACCGCAGTACTTGAGCAACCATACGGAGTCTCGACGCAATACCGCGTCGTGGTTCTCATGGAGGGCACTGGTATGCGAATACGCACCTGTGTGGTTGCCGGCGTTGGGCCGGCCATTGACCCGGACGGTTAGGATTGTAGGAGGTCCCGTCTTTGGCGGGACTCCGCTGTTCAAGCTCGATCCAATTCCGCCACTTATTCGACCTATCTGGGCCGTTTCAAATCCAATTGGGCTTTGAAAAAGACTCCAACATCGGCCGCAAATCAAAATGAGGGAAATGACCCCCTTCAGAAACGGCCGCAGATCAAAATGAGGAAAACGACCTCCTTCTGCAACGGTGGGAAATCCAATTGAGTCAATCGACATGCTTCCGCGGCCGCTGCGCGGGTCTTTTTACAAGCTCAACAGAGGCGTGCACCGCCTGCGCAACGTCTTTTGCAGAATCGAAGGTCTTTCGCGGTGGCCGCAGATCAAAAAGTGGAAAACGAACATCGTCTGCAACGGTGGGAAATCCAATTGGGTCAATCGACAAGCCTTCGCGGCCGCTGCGCGGGTCGTTCTACAAGCTAGAAAGAGGCGCGCATTGCCTGTGCAACGTCGCCGGTAATCTTGAAAGGGTCTCACAGCACCAGCGGAAGTTTGTTGACAAGCTCGCCAGGCCTCGGTACCCCGCGAAAACGATGGGCGATTTTGCAGTCCCAACGAGTTTGCAGGTGTTAGAGGGGTACCAGGCAGGTGTTCGAGGGGTGCCAGGAGTTGTTCTTCTTCACCGCCACCATCGTCACTAGCGTGCTCAGCATCGGCGCATATTGCCTGACCAGTGACGGTGACGATACCCGAGCGCTGCAGGAAAGTGTCCGTCAATGGGTGGAGACCCAGCCGGCGTCCGGGTCCTGAAACTTGGCGCAGCGAAAGGGGTGTTAGAGTCGCCTCCGAGGTTTCTCTGATGTCATCCGATCCGCGCCCTCCGGCGACCGCCACCCGCCATCCCCTGCCCTTCGGGAGTCTTTCGCCGGCCGACTTCGAGCGCCTGTGCCTGTGGCTGGTCCGGCGGGAAGGCTACGACAAGGCAGAGCACTTCGGTGATCGCGGCCGCGACCAGGGGCGGGACGTCGTCGCCTTCCGTGACGGACGACGGGTGGTCTTCCAGTGCAAGCGCGTTGCACGCCTCGAGCCCGGCGGCGCCGAGCGCGAAATCGTCAAGCTTCTGCGGTTGCCCGAAGAGACCAGGCCCGAGGAAGTGATTTTCGTGGTGAGCAGCACGGTGGAGGCGGCAACCCGCGACCGGGCGAAGGCGGCCTGGACGGATCCGAACCGCTGCGGGTTCTGGTCGGGCACTGAGCTCGACAAGAGGGTCAAGCGGTACCCGGAGATGCTCAAGGAGTTCTTCGACCTCGGCGGGGCCAAGCGGGTGCCGAAACCGCTGCGTTCGGCGCAAGCTCTGCTCGAGATCTGGCTCGATCGTGTCGCCCGCAGCCACCGGCAGCTGATGCCGTACTTCGAGCGCCGGGGCGCCCCGCTCCTCGAACATGTCTACGTCGAGCTCCAGTTGAGCCTAGGGCGACGCCGGGGATCGACTCCGACGGGCCGGCAGATCGAAGATCTCCGGCGCGAGCGTCTCCTCGGCCGTCCGATGTCGATCCGCGAAGTGCTCGACCTCGATCCCAAGGCCGACCCGTGGGTGACACGGCGGTGGCTGCTGCGGGGCGACCCGGGCGCGGGCAAGACCACTCTGCTGCGCCATCTCGCGTGGACGCTCGCGGTGGCCGGTAGCGAGCCCTGGGTGCCGGTGTTCGAATCGCTGCCGCGTTTGCTGCGCGAGCCGCGGTCGCTGTTGAAAGGCATCGAGCTGGACCTGAAGCGAGCCGACCTCCCCGGCGCGGAGATCCGTCGGGCTCTCGAAGCCAAAGCCGGAGACGGCGGCTTGCTTTTTCTCCTCGACGGCCTCGACGAGGTGCCGCGCGATCTGCGTAGCCGCGCCGAGACGTTGCTCGGTGATCTGGCGGCGCGCTGGCCGCGCAGCCCGTTCGTGGTGGCCACGCGGCCGATCGGAGCCTGGGCTCCGGGTCCGGAGTACCGTGAGCTCGAAGTGCTGCCGTTCGACGCCGAGCGGCGGCGCGCCTTCCTGGCGCAGTGGTTTGGGCACGAAGGCATCGCGGACACCGAGCGCGCCGACCAGGTCGCCGGCGTCTTGGAAGCGGACCGCAACCTGCGGGAGCTGGCGTCGAATCCGCTCTACGTCACCTTGTTGGCGCTGCTGGTCGAGAAAGGCATCGCGGTGGACCGCAAGCGCTCCGGGCTCTACGACCGGGTATTTCAGCTGCTGCTCCAGGGTGAACACCGCGAGCCGCCGACGCCGATGGAACGGCCAGCGGCGGTGCGCCGGATGCTGCGCCACCTGGGCTACAGCATGACCGGGGACAACCGCGATGCGGAGCCCCGGGCAGCGGTCGAGGACCGGCTCTACCAAAACGAGGCCGCGAAGCTGCGCGAAGATCTCGAACAGGTGGCCCGCTGGCGCCCGGGCTTGAGCGTGTTCCTGGCGGATCTGGCGGAGCGTAGCGGCATTCTGGGACCCCACGACGGCCCGCAAAGCGACTGGCGGTTCTAGCACCGCACCTTCCGCGAGGGCCTGACCGCCGAGCAGCTGGCCGAGGCTTATGCCAGCGGTGGCCGGGTGGCGATCATCGAGCACGCCCGCCAGATCGCGCAGGAGGATCTGAGTCGCTGGGCAGAACCGTACGCGTTGTTGGCCGGTCTGATCCCGGCCCCTGACGATCTGGTCAAGGCGCTGGTGAAAGCGAACCCCGCCCTCGGCCTGCGCGCTCTGGCCACCGCCCAGGGCCTCGAAGACAAGACCCTGCGAGAGATCCTGGAGCTCTCCGATGACCCGGAGGAGCGGGCCAAGGTCTACGAACGGGTGCCCGAGCTGATCGACGATCCGATTCGTGCCCTGGCGCTGCTCGACACCTTGCGTCGGCGCACGCGCGACGGCAACGACCTCTTCCACCTGGAGCAGGCGGCAGTGGCGGCGGGCGAGAAGTGGCCCGAAGCCCTAAGCGTAGCGGTCAAGCTGCAAACCCGCCTTTACGACCACATCCCGCCGCCG
>JAJCXQ010000565.1 GCA_029263355.1 Acidobacteriota bacterium
CGACCGCCAGGAACCAGTAGCTCTGGCTTGATAGCCTTATGCAGTCCAAAGCCAAGTGCAGAGTAAGGGGCTGGAAGAACAAGATTAACAGGAATCAACTCGAAATCGTAGGGACCTGGTATGGAAGTTGAGGCGTCGGAATGGTGCGAACCAACGGTTAAGGAATTGAGTGACTCTGCTGGTGAAAGCAATCGACGAGCGAAGGCCTGGCTTCTTATCTCCTGGAAGGCTTGCCGCGCTCGCTCGTGGGCCGGAAGACGCTCTAATTCTTGAGGTGAGAGAGGAAGTCTAAGCGTGGGATAGTTGCCTGCGCTTACGATGAAAAGAAGTTGGTACTTCTCAGCTAGGTAGTCGAGTAGGCGAGCCCAAGGGCTAGGAATCTGGAGGAATGGCCGTGTTGGATCCCCCAGAGACAGGTTGATGATGCGGACCGACGGTGCTACTGCCGATTCGTCGCCGTCACCTTCTACTATGCGTCGAACCGCTCGATGAATAAGATCGGTGACTAGGCGATCGGGAGGGGCACACTCCAAGAGACCTCCGTCAAGGGTTTCATGGTTTGGGTAGATGACTGGGCGGACGTAGATGGGACGGTCTAAGGGTGCCTCGCCAACTTCTCGATCACCGTGGATGATCAACGAGGCCATGGCCGTGCCATGGAAACGCGTTGCTTGAGTTGTAGTAGTGGCCCAATCTTCTGGGTCGTCAACGATCAGTCGATCTTGCAACAGGACATGATTTTCGATCGGAAGCCCATCGAGGAGAGCGATGACGGGTTCTCCATTGATGACGGCAGCTTCAGGAAGGGGACTCGGATCCGATGAGATTTCTTCGAGCGAATGGGGCTCGACCGCCATTTGCCCCTTGGGTCGAAGAAACATCACTTGGTCGCAGCGGACGATCTGGGCGTCGAGTCGCTTGCAGACAGCGTGGAAGAGTTCACTGGGTAAATCGATCAGCAGAGCATGATAATGGATGCCTTCTATGAGACATCGGGAAACTACTTGACCTTCAGAGCCGTGTATGACCCTTCTAGCCTCGTCTTCCGCGATCTGCCGCTTTACAGCATCATAGCGAAACCACAATTCGATCTCTATGCGGATCGTTTGGCTGGCGCCCTGGGTACGCTCTTCCCACTCTTCTCGCAGGCCGGTATCTTCGAGCCGGTCCTTGGGACCCCAAAAACGGACTTCGATCAACTGTCTGAAGAGGTCGCGCCACTTAGTTAAGCCGTACCTGAATGTAGGCCTCGAAGGGTTGTCTTGGTATCGGTTCCAAAGAGATATCAGTTCCCGTGCGCCCCGTTGGTCGGCCATGACGACATAGAGTCGTGTCGGAAGTAGGACGTCCTTTTTCTGACCTGCATTATCTTGGACATAGAAAGTATCAGTGGGCTCCACCTCTCTAGTAGATTCGGCGAGCCATTCCAAGCCGGAGATCTTCTCGACCGCTCTAACAAACTCTTGAATGCCTCCTGCGATTTCAAAGACCAGAGCCTTTTCGGGCTCGATGCCTTGGGGGCTCAGAGAGAGACTTGCCTTTTCAAATGTTTTCTCAAGACGTTCGAACTTTGGCCCGAGCCGTCGAACTTGACGCGCACCGCTTGGAAGATGAGGTTTCTGAGGAAACCCCGGCGGTCGTTTATGTCGATCGACTTTTTCAAAACTGGGGAATATGAGAAGAGGATGCTCGGCCATAAAGCGAATCTTTGGTTGACGGTGAACTATTTTGTTGTTTCGGTTGCCATAGCACGCTTCCCAAGCTGGGCGAGCCGGCTGCGTATGATTTTCTTCATGTCTGCGTCGGGCTGTGCAAGGACCCAGCGGCGGGTGATATCGTGACCAAATTCTTCGGTTTCGGCGAAGCTGTAACCGGTGAGACGTTCACCAAGAGTGCTTGGTCTATAGCTTAGTGGAGCGGGTGCACGCTCGGCGAAGTTCTCGAACCAACGCGTGAGCAATGCGGGGCTTGGCTGAGGAAGTTCTAGCCGCAATTGAAACCTCCGCCAAACAGCACGATCTAGGAGCTCCTGGTGGTTGGTAGCAGTGACGACTACCACATGACTCGGCAGCTCATCGATTTGCAGGAGCAGTGAGCTGACCACCCGTTTGATCTCTCCAGTCTCGTGCTGGTCACCTCTCTCCTTACCAACAGTATCGAATTCGTCAAAGAACAACACACAGGGCCTTGTCCGTACATGGGCGAAGAGCCGAGAGAGTCGCCCTGCTGTTTCCCCCAAATAGCTCCCGATTATGCCCTCATAACGTACAATCAGTAGAGGCACCATCAAGGCTTCAGCCAGAGCATGTGCCAGGGATGTCTTGCCATTACCGGGTGGCCCCACCATTAGAATTCGGTGGCGTGGCTCCAGGCCATAAGAGCGCAAGAGGTCTCGCCTCTGATGTTCTTCGAGGACTTCGCTCATTCCTTGGGTCACTGTCTCCGGCAGGATCAGGTCACTGAAGGTCTGTCGTGGAGATACTTCATGCAACAAGCCAGCGACCTGTTCATCGTTTCGCCGGCCATTGTTGAAGAGGAAGCCTTGGCGTTTGCTCAGTCCGTTGCCTAAAACTTCCTCCAGTCGTTTTGCTACGACGTGGTGTTGCTTCGCTCTCTCCTCTGCAATGACAGCCTCGAGGGCACGACGGAATAGTGCTGGGTCGCCTTTGGCGCCAGCACGAGCAAGTTGAAGGAGTAGGTCGGCGCGGGCCATGGCTTCAATCTACCCCAGTTTGGTCCTAAGGTCACGGCGTGATCTCAAGTTGCCCGTCATACGTGGTGTTTCTGGCAGCTCTTTGCCTCTTCCGCAGACTGCCTGCCGTAGTGATCCTGGTAATGTTGGGCTTGTTGTCGGCTGGAGTTCTGCTAGCTTCATGCCTCGCATCTGCGCTGTGTCTCTCTCGCTATTAACCGGACAGCTCTAAGTCCCAGTCTTCTAGGGCTATGTCGGCCTCCTGGTCGCGGTGACTGGGTCTTCAGTCTCCTGGGGGCATCGTGTTTTTCGTCGGAGTCTGGCTGATAATGCACTGAGCCGTTGAGCGCGGCGAGAAAAGCGCGCGACAAAACCGGACGTCCGATCGCCGCGAATCTATTGTTGTCGGCCACCTCCGGTAGACTGTGTCTGCTAGGCCCGACGATCGGGCGTTCGCGCTGGTGCGGGCAGGCCTTTCAACCCTATGAGGTAGCTATGGATTCATTCGTGCGGCTTTACCTGGTGTCTGGTCTCGTTCTATCCCTGCTTGCGGTCTCTGTCCCGGTCGAGGCAGAGCCCCTGCAACCCGTCGATCCAGCCTTCGGCTCCTACTGGTACCAAGGTAAGGCGGAAATCACCAGCTATACCCTGAAACAAGCACGTTATGGCGAGGTGCATCCCGGCCACGCGGTGTTGATCTACGTCACCGAGGATTTCTCCCGCACTAAGCATGTCAAGCTCGACAATCCGCGAGCGGCAGGGACCGATCAGATTCCGATCCTGAAGCTGAACTTCACCAAAAAATTCAACACCGGCATCTATCCGTACTCGATGATGACCTCGATCTTCAGCCCGGTCGATCCGGTCCACGAGCCGCGCACCTTGAAGGTCACGACAACCTCCCAAGAGTGGTGTGGCCACACGTTCACCCAGTTGAATCGTCAAGGTGACGGCTATCGCATCGAGCAACGTTCTTACTTCGAGAGCGAAGGGGATGAGGAGCTGACCATCGACGCCGCAGTGAGCGAAGATGAGCTGTGGACCACAATCCGTATGAATCCCCAAAACCTCCCGATCGGAAAAATCAAGCTGCTTCCCGGAACCATGTACGGGCGCCTACGCCATGTACCGCTCGGACTGCACGATGCTGAAGCCACTCTAGGAGCGATCGCAGAAACTGACGGCCTGATGGCCTATACGCTGACCTATCCGGAATTGGGTCGCACCTTGACGATCCATTTTCAAGCCGCCTTCCCCCATGAGATCGAAGCTTGGACCGAAAGCTATCGTTCTGGGTGGGGAGCGGCTGCCGGCAGCCTCACCACCCGGGCCACCAAGCTGAAGAGCTTGTCGACCGACTACTGGACGAAGAACAGCCTGCAGGATGCAGGGTTGCGTCGGGATCTGGGATTGGAGTGACCGTAGCGCGCTCCGCTATTCGAAGCAGCATTGAGCCATAGCGCCACGGTCGTCCAAGACTAGTAGCAGATGCAGACGCTGACGGTGGTGCCAGGGCACCAGCTATTGGGTGGCGCACTGCAAATTCCTAACGGGGCGCCATTGTGCGGATCGCGACCACAATTGGCTTGGACCTGGCAGGGTTGGCAGGAGGGACAGTAGTTCGGTATCGGAGTTGGGATGGGGCGCATCATCGGAACCAGCTCGCCGAAGCTGATGTCTTCCGGACTCTCGGCATTGGCTGTGGGTTCGTCCGTTTTGGCGTCTCCATCGATCGTCGGCGTTTCGAGATCGATGGGTTGCTGATTTTCAGAGCTGAGCGGGTCGCCAGTTTCCGCGCCTATGACCGCGCTGGAGAGTAGGAAAAATCCGAGGACGGCGAAAATCTTGATCGTTCTCATCGTGTCTCCTTGCTCTATATTCAACAAAAGTGTTGAGTATTTAATCTGATCTTAGACTACTGAAACGCGGCTGAGCAAGATTGCTGGCCAAAGAGGCCGGCAACTGCACCAACTCCCAATCTCCCACCGCTAGTTCGCGGATCGCAAATTGCCAGATCACCAGCTTCTTGCCCGCCAGGCGATCTTTGCCGGCAGCCATTTCCTGCGCCAGCCGGCGCCGGGTCGCGCTGGCGCCGCCGGCATTGATGGCGAGTCGGTCAACAGGGCGTTTGAGATAGAAACTCAGGTGCTCGGCGAGACCGGCGGAGCGCCCCCAGCCGACATCGGGCTGGGAGTAGACGTTGGTGAAACTGTCGCCAAGTAGCAGAATCTCTGCCCGCGAGTCGGGCTGCCAGGGTCGGCCCGATCCCGTGACGACGCGTTTCACGTCAACTTCCTGTGGTGTGTAGAGCGGCCGCCAACCCGGCAGCCCTAGGCTGCGCTCGAGATCACCGACGCCGGTAACAGTCCGCTGTTGCCGCCGCCAGGTTACGCCTGGGCCGTTGAACGGTAAGTCCAGTTGCTGGATGGTGTCTGCCAAGACACGCGCCGCGACCTCGACTCCGGCCGGACTCCAGTGGGAATCGGTGCGCAGAAATTGTTCGACCCCGGTCTCGGCTTGTGCTTGGCGCAGGATCGCAGCAACGCTGAGGACATCGACGCCACCAGCTTCGAGCTCAGCGCGAAAACTGGCGAAGGAGGGATTATCGAGCGCTGGCGCGCCGCCTGCTGCTTCTGACGGGGCCGGTGTCGACTCCACCCGAGGACGATAGAGCGCTTCGGGATGGACCATCATCTTGGTCGGCGCCGGCAGCACGAGCAATCGGATGCCGCGTTCTGCGAGCTGGTGCGCAAAGTCGAAGATCGCTGGCCTCGGATCCGGTTCGGGCACCGGGCGCCAAGCTGACGCGGAGCGACGGCGCCGTTCGAGGAATATAGGTTCTAAGAACGATGGCCCGACAAGATAGTCGAATCCCTGGCGCAAGATCAGCCAGTCTTCACGCCCTGGGTAGACACTTTCGTTGCCGATACCAGCCGTCGACGTCAATAACCATTGGACGGATGGCAGCAACAGACTTCGCACGTGGGAAACGTCTTCGAGCTGACGCTCGACGTTGTCGAGCCGCCGCTTCAGCTCCCGGTTGGCAGCGAGCCCCCAGGCCTTACCGTCAGCTGGTGCGATGGCGCCTCCCAGCTCCGCAAAGGGACCAGCTCGCCAGCCTCCTTCTTCCCCAGAGGGCAGCAGGTGCTGTGCGATCGGCACATAGATCAAGGTCGCCAGGCAAGCGGCAACGAAGAGGCTGGGGTGGTTAAAATTCTTGTCAGGCATCGTCCGTGGTTCAAATATCGTCCGTGGTCCAAATACAGTATCGGAGTTGGGATCCAGGCACAGCGACCTCCACTCAGAAGATGAAGTAGATGAACGGGTTGTACCCTTGAGTCTCCATCGCCACCAGCGCAACCCAGAACAGAACGAGGCAGCCCCAGGCTTTGGGCCAACTCAGGTGACGGCAGACGTCCCAGGTTTGCGGCGCGGCCCAGGTCACCAGGGCGGCGATGGTGAAGGTCAGCAGGTAGTAGGGTTGGTAAATGAGCCCGCCGAGCAAGGCCGCCTGCGGCTGCGGCTCGCCAATGCCGGCCATACTTCCGAGGTAAGCGAGAGCAACCTCGAGATTGGGAGCGCGGAAGAACACCCAGGAGACCAAGACCAGAACGAACGTCAGAGCGATCCGCAACAGCCGCGGTAGATGGGCGGTGGCTGCTTCACCACCGCGCAGCCTTTCGGCTGCCAGTAGCAGGCCGTGCATCGCGCCCCAAATGACAAAGGTCCAAGCGGCGCCATGCCACAGGCCGCCGAGCAGCATCACCACTGCCAGGTTGACGTAAGTCCTGGTTTTGCCCCGGCGGTTGCCGCCCAGCGGAATGTAGAGGTAGTCGCGCAGCCAACGCGACAGCGACATATGCCAGCGTCGCCAGAACTCTGTGATCGATTGAGATCTGTAGGGAGAATCGAAGTTCTTGGGAAAGTGGAAGCCGAGCAGCAAGCCGAGGCCAATCGCCATATCGGAGTAGCCGCTGAAGTCGAAATAGATCTGAAAGGCGTAGGCGCAGACGCCGTACCAGGCATCCACCAAGCTCACGGAGGCGGCGTCGAAAGTGGTGTCGGCAATCTTGCCGCAGGGATTGGCGAGGAGCACTTTTTTTGCCATGCCGAGGGCGAAGAAGGCGAAGCCACGCGCTGACTGGGACAGCGAGTGGGTGCGTTGCCGCAGTTGCTCCGCGACTTCGTTGAAGCGCAGGATAGGCCCCGCCACCAACTGCGGAAACATCGACACAAAGCATGCAAAGTCGATGGGGTCGCGCAATGCGGCCGAGCGACCACGGTAAACATCCAAGGTGTAGCTCATCGACTGGAAGGTGTAGAAGCTGATGCCCAACGGCAGAGTGACACGCAGCACGCTGTCAAAACCCAGGTCAGCGGGTGCCCAGCCCAGACGCGCCATTGTGGCGAGCATGGTGTCGAGGCTGTCGACACCGAAGTTGAAGTATTTGAAGAAGCCGAGCAGGGACAGGTTGGTGACGATAGAGACCGCCAACGCCAAGCGTTGCCGTCGGCTGCGCCGGTTGCCCTCGAGCTTCCGGACCGGATCGCGATCCCAGGGTCGATGGCCAGCCAGGGTCAATCCGCAGACGTAATCCACCCCGGTGGAAAACAGCATCACCAGTACAAACGCCGGATTCGCCCAGCCGTAGAACAGATAGCTCAGCCCCACCAGGCCAAGGTTCTTCAGCCGCCACGGTAGAGCGTAGTAAACCGCTAGCGCCAGGGGCAGGAAGTAGAAACAGAAGAGATGAGAGCTGAAGACCATGGCTGGTTCACAGCGCGGATCTAAGGCTCGATCTCGGCGCTGAACAGCAGCAGCGCTCCCGGCTGTGCGGGCAAAGTGTCTGAAAGATAGAGGCTTTCGAGCTGCGGTTGGTCGATGAACGGCTCTACCGTCAGCTCGTAGGTTTGGGCCTCGGCGCGTCGGCTCACCGGCAAAGTCTCGCCGTCGACCAGCACCCGGTGGGCGACGCGAATCGTCGAACCACTGGTGACATCCGCCAAGTCAGTCGACAAGACCTCTTGCACCTCATATTCATATACCGCGAGGGCCTCGCGATAGGGTGAGATCTCGCGCATCGAGGGGACCACGGAACGCTGCCGGAGTGTCGCTTGGATTCGCCCTCGCGGAATCTGCGGCCGTTGAGACCGCAATTCGTCATACCGCTGGAAACTCTCGCTGGCTTGTTCAAGGTCGAAGGCCCGATGGTACATTGCGACCCCCTCGATGGCGCCGTGCCAAGGCCTCTGCGCCTGCCATTCGTTGCCGAAAACCAGTGGCCGAGCTTGCCAGTGGAAGAAGCCGTCCTGCACCGCATCGCTGGCGAGCGCCTGGCGACCGTCGACAAAGGCGGTGAGGTGGCCGGCGGTGTAGCTAACCACCACATGGGTCGGACGGCCGATGGGCAGGGGGCCGAGATCGAGTTGCGGTTGGTCGGCGTTGGCGCCGGTGGTTGCGGTGCGCAGTCTGAAGACGAGCCGGTTGTCGACCTGGCCGAGGGTGAAGTTGCGGGAGCTCAATCCGCCTGAGAAGGTGATGATACGAGCCATATCCCGTCCAGCCTTCCGGTGAGCAGTGATCGTCGCTTCCAGGGTCAGTTCGTTGGTGCTTTGACAGCCTCGAAGTACCCCCAGGACGCTGGCGTCGTCGGCAACGAAAAGACCGCCGGCGAGCTCCATGGCGAAGTTTCGATCGAGCCAGGCGCGCCCGCGAGGGGTAAGCAGGCAAGCACGCGGGGCCTCGGCGGCTGGGTCTTCGACCTCATTGAAGCCATCGTCAGTCTGCCACAAGAAAACCAAACCTCTCGTATTGACCGGCCAGGACGAAGGCTCAATTGGCAGACGGATCGGCGGCATCAGGTTGGCGCGCTGGGAGCGATCGCGCACGCCTGCGAGCAGCAAGGTGTCGGGTTCGTCCAGGTCCTCTGCCAAGGTGACAATCAGACTGCGATCGTCGTCGCCAGGACGGTTGTCCTCTCCAGGCTTACCAGGTAGCACACGCCGACCGGATTCGAATGTTGCGACCACCGCCGCGAGATCCACGTCCTCGTCGAAACGAATGACCATCTCGCGACCTCCGCGCAGTGTCGTCTCGACCACCGTCGGAGGTTGCGACGGGCGAACCCGAGCCCAACCGTCGAGGGTTTCGCTGTCCCGGCTGGCCGTGATCGTGTAAGTGCCGGCGACCTCGAAGGTGTGTTCGACAATAGGACCCGTGATCGACTCTGCAGGTGTGTCGCCGTCACCGAAGCGCCACACCCAATCCTCGGCGGTATTCGGCGCGATAAATTCGAGGCGTAGCGGTGCCTCGCCGAAGTGGCGCCCGAGGGGGAGGGACGCTGCGTAGACGTCGGGGAAGCGATCGCTGCTCGGATCCTGCGTCGCCCGCCAGGGCGGACCCAACATCTCGAAAGTCTCGGGATCTGTCGCGGCGACGAAGATGTCGTAGTCCGATGTGGCGTGATCGTGCTGGTCGGGCGAAGCTCCCCAGGCGAAAAGGGTGGCGTCGTGGGAGAACATCGGGAAGTAGAGATAACCCCGGTCGTCTGGCAGACGCGGATCACTTTTCGCCAGGATCTCGATACTGTGTTGGGTCGCGAGATTGATGGCTCGGATCGGACCGCCAGCGCCCGCCGTCCAGAAGCCCCAGCGGCCGTCGTGGGAAAAGTACGGTTGACAGCCTCCCAGGGTCCGAGCCGTGCGGACATGACGCTGGACAGCGTCGTAGGGGGAGAATGATGGCAAGCCGCTGGTAGCGTGGGTGAGGCGACTGTTGACCAGCCAGCCGTGGCGGTCGGCCGACGCGTCGGTGAGAGCCCGTCCCTCGCCCGTATCCACATCGAGCAAGCGCGTGCGCCCGTCGCCAGCGATGTAGATCAACTCACCGACGTTGCGCCAAACGACGGCGCGGTGTTCGAAATACGTTCGTGCCTCCGGAACCACTACCCGGTTGTCGGTCTTGCTGTCGGTCCGTATCAAATGCAGCCGCCCCGATGCTCCGTCCTCGGGATAGGTTGCGTCACCCTGAGGCAAGCTGAGATAGGCGATACGGTTGCCACCTGGCTCGATATGGGCGCAACAATGTTGGCGGGCGCCGTCTTCCGGCGACAGCTGCCGCGGCGGTGAGCCGTCCAGGTCGCGGATCCATAATCGCCAAGCGCCAGTGCGATTCGATTCCCAAACCACAAAGCCCGCCCCCGGCGATCCGCCGGTTTCCTCTTGCGAGACTTCCGTCGTCTCCGTGCCTGCGTTTGGCGGGCTCGGGGCCGCAGTAGAGGAGATGGCTTGCGGTGACGGTTCAGCACACGTAGTCGTTAGTAGAAGGATGATCCCCCACGTCGTCACGGCGAAAAATCCGACGCCAGGCCATCCGCTGTTTCTTTCGCCGTTCATTCACCTAGAGTATCCTCAGTAGGGTGCCGTTCGACTCAACAGTTTAAGACAGGAGCCGTCACGCCACAGGATTCCCAACCCGCCATTACCAACTTCTCAGAACTTACCAGAGCACGGTTTCGGGATGGAACGCGGTCCAGGTGGCCCAGTAGATCGGTGTGGTCTGAAGCGGCGGCAGCTTCTCACCAGCCAGCGGGCCAGAGATGGCGGCGCCGGTTGTCCAATCCCAGCGGCTTCCGGTCCGCTGATCAACGAGGTGACCTTCTGAGCTGGTGACGAATTCAAGCTCACGATTTCCGATCCGCCGGACGTAAGCCAAGGCAGATCGGGGATCTTGCGGCGCCAGCACCAAGATGGGCAGTCCCGCCACTTCGCCGCTCGACCACCCCTGGCCCTCCAGCTGCTCAGTGGTGATGGCAAGGGCTCCCGAGTCGTTGAGCTCGATGCCGATGACGAGGGTTTTGGCCGGCAGCCGGTCGTCACGTCCGCCGCGGGTCCAGGGTAGGCCGACCCAGGAGGCGCGCTCGAAGTAGCTGGAGTAAGGCGAGCGTTCGATCGCAGGCTTGACCAGCACTAGGGTGTCTGGGTTTTGGTCTTTCCAGCTTGCCCAGGTGCTGACTTGAGACGGAATCTTGGTCAAGGTCTGGCCTGTCATCGGGCCGGCCCAAGCATGCCCGTCGACCTGGGACCAAAGCGATCGCGAGCGACGGTCGTACATCACCAGGGCGACTCGCCACAGCTTACCCGACACTCCGAATGTGGAAGCGTCTCCGTCTTCTAGCTGTGGGCGGGCGTACACGACGCCGGTGTGGGCCAGCGGTCACCAAGTGGCGGCGATCGGCTCGCCACCCATCCAATCGTTGACGATTTCGTGGCGGTCGAGGTGCCACAGCGAATAAGCCTTCGCCTCGCCGTCGACAACCACTCCGAGCACCCATTCATCGTCAGCCATGAAGTTGGCTTGATCAGCCCTTACGAACTGTGGGTCGTCAATCGCCGGAATGCGGTCGGGGCCGATGAGGCTGTAGACCTTGTCGCCGTCGAAGGACGACACTTGAGGCAGATCTTTGGCGCTGACTCCGATACCCTTTCCGATCGGGCGGACCGCGACCAGCAGGCAGCCCTGCAGCAGAATGGCAAGCAGGCCGGCGGCCAGGCATCGACAGCAAGTCAGTGAAACGGTTCTCGAGCCTGTTCGTTGGGGCATCGCATTTGCTTATCCGTTCGTCGGAGGCAGTCGGATCTAGCGATCGACTCCATCACTCGTCGCGCAGGATCGCCACTGGCTCCACCCGGCTCGCCCGCACCGCTGGCACCAAGCACGCCACTAAAGCCACGGCCGCCAGCCCTAAGGCGACGGTCAGGTACGTCCCGACATCGACGGTGGGCACACCGAAGACAAGACTGCCGAGGAGGCGGTTGGTGACCACCGCGCCAGCGAGACCAACCGCGATACCCCAGGCGACGGGTCGAAATCCTCGGCCAACGACCCAGCGGACAATGCGTCCAGCGCCGGCTCCAAGTGCTATGCGGACGCCGATCTCACGCACTTGCTGCGCTACGGTATAGCTGATGACTCCGAAGACGCCAACGGCGGCCAGGAGCAGGGCGAGGCCTCCGAAGGCTCCGAGGAGGGTGGCGTTGAAACGAGGCTCGGCGACCGCGTCGGTGAGGTAGGCGTCGCCCGTCTGTTCTTGGGCTAGCGGCAGCGCCGGGTCGATGCGGCTGACCGCGCTGCGAAGCGGCCCTGCCAGAGCGGTGGGTTCGCCCGCGGCGCGCAGGACGATAGTGGCGAAGCTCGGTGTTGCCTGGTAGACCGAGCGGTAGAACGCGGGTTCGGGCTCACCGTCGAGCGAGGAATGGCGGACATTGGCTGCGACGCCGACGATCTTGTACCACTCGGTTTCTTCGTTATCGGGCCGGCCGAAAGCAATGCGGGCGCCGAGTGGATCGTCATCGCTCCAAAAGGTTTCGGCCGCAGCCTGGTTGATCACCAGCACGGTCTCGGAGCCCTCCCGGTCGCGCCGATCCAACGCCCGGCCCTTGTGCAATGGGATATTCAACGTGTCGAAGTAGCCTTCGGAAACAAAGCGGATGTTGGCGTTGGGCTCCTGGTTCGGTTCGGGAGTCGGGCGTCCCTCGATGTTGAAGGTCAACACGTAGTCGCTGCCCGAAAGTGGCATGGGCATCACCGTGGCCGCCGAGTCGACACCCGGCAGCGCCCGGGCCTCGTCGAGCAAGTGCTGGTAGAAGGCGACCTTCTGCGTGTCTTCCTCGTAGGAGCTATCGGGCAGATTCACCGAAGCGGTCCACAGTGGCGCCGCGTCGAAGCCGGGCTCCACTGAGAGCAGGTTGCCGTAGCTTTTCATCAGGAGCCCCGCGGCGATCGAGAGCATCAGCGCGAGGGCCACCTCACCGAGCACCAGGGTGGTCCGCAGCCGCTCGCCGCGACGTCCACCGGCGTGGCCGCGCCCGCCGTCCTTCATCGTGCCCGCCAAATCCGGACGCGCCGCCGAGAAGGCGGGAGCGAAGCCAAATAGGAGCGACGTCAGGAGCGTGACGACGAGACTGACTCCCAAGACCGAGCCGTCGATGGTGATCGCGTCGGCGCGCGGTAGGTTGCCGGCGTCGAGATGAATCAGGATTGGCACTCCGACGCGAGCCAAGAGCAGGCCCAGGCCGCCCGCCAGGCTAGCGATCACCAGGCTCTCGATCAGCATCTGGCGCAGCAGACGCCAGCGGCCGGCGCCCAGTGCGCAGCGCACCGCCACGTCACGCTCTTGGCGCGCCAGTCGAGTCAGCGTGAGGTTGGCGACGTTGGCGCAAGCGATCAGTAGTACTACGCCCACCGCGCCGAGCAGCACCCACAGTGCCGTCTCCACATTTTCCACCATGCGCTTGTGGAGTGGGTCGACGATCGAGCCCCAGCCTGAGTTGGAGTCGGGGTACTCGGTCTCCAGCGTCGCCGCCACGCGCTCCAGGTCGCTGCGCGCCGCATCCACGGTAACGCCGTCTCTGAGTCGTCCGAAGCCGATCAGCCAGTGGCCGCCGCGGCCGCCTTCTTCCCAATCCATGGCCAGCGGAATCAGCGCCTCGCGAGCCGGTGCCAGTCCCTCCGGCAGCACACCGAGGACTCGGGTCGACCTGCCGTCGATCATCAAATCAGTGTCGACAATGTTGGAGTCAGCGCCTAGCTTCTGCCATGTTTCGTATCCCAGCATCACAGTCGGCGGCGCGCCGGGTTGGTCGTCTTCCGGGCCGAAGTCACGCCCGACCACCGGCTTGACGTCAAACACATCGAGGAACTCGTGGGTGACTGCTCGTGCACGCCACTGCTGCGCCGGTCCGCCACCTTCGGGGCTCCACGCCAAGCTAGCGCCGGTGGCTGCCGCGAGGTGCTCGAACGACTGGTTCATGTCGCGATAGTCGCGGTAGTTGAGTGGGGAAAGCGAGAAGCGAGGAAAGCCTGCCTCGGGGTTCTTCTCCTGTACCAGCATCAACCGCTCCGGCTCGGGATAGTCAAGGGGGCTGAGCAGCACGCCCTGAATCACCGCGTAAATGGCCGTGGTCGCGCCGATGCCGAGACTCAGCGTCAAGATGGCCACCAGGCTGAAGCCAGGGCGTTGGCGAAGTCCCCGAAGGCCGATTCGGATGTCCTGCAGGATATCGTGCATGAGGTTGGCTCCCGGTCTCGCTGTGATGACAGAAGGATTTGTTCCTTACCAACGCACGGCAGGCACGAAAGTTGCGCCAAGCCTTACGATCTCGAGAGCGAACCGTGGTAGCAGTGCAGATGTCCGGTCCGCAACGCAGTTAGACTGAGCGCTCGAGTGAGGCGTCGGAAAGAAGAGGGTGAGTGATGCGGTTTTGGAAGGTTTTTGCGTGGATCGCCCTGGGGTGGGCGCTCGTGGTGCGCCGTGGTGCGGGTATCCTGGTCAAGAAGACCTCTTCAGATAAGCGCGGCGCGGTAGCTGAGATCGAGTCGCCTGAGCAGCAGAGCGGTCCGGGATGGCAGCGGACATCGCGAACGAGTGTGGCAACTCCCGGGCGTAGTACGCGGCCTCGTCCAGAGCCTTCAGGTGATTCCGACTCCCCGAGTCCGCCAACTCCGCGGTGAGCTCTGAGGAATTCCGGGCTAGGGTGGTACGCTGAGCAGATGAGTATGTCGAGGCACGAGACTCTGGGCCCCAGGAGCTGGTTCCGCTGTGCCGCCGTCCTACAACTGTTTGCGATGGCACTCGCTGTGACGAGGACACCGGCAGTAGCCTACGAATTCGAGACTTTCGAGGTCGCCGGAGTGCCGATTACCGGCGGCCGTGGCCTCGATGACGGCAGCTGTCAGGTCGGCTACTTCCAGACCGACCCTGAAGACTTTTCAACCGCCCACGCCATCCTGCGCTGCGATGGAGTGATCGACACCATCGACCCTCCTACCTCGCTCTCTGACCGACGGACATTCGACATCAACGCCGCCGGGGTAGTGGTCGGCTCCGCTCAGCGGGCCAGTGGTTCGGACGGATTCCAGTTCGATGGCTCGACTTACACCTGGGTCGAGTATCCTGGGGCCGATCAGACCGTCATCCGCGGCATCAACGATTCTGGCGACGTGGTCGGTGAATACGAGAATACCGACGGTGTCCGCCACGCCTTCGCCCGCTTTGGCGGCAGCTTCGTCACCATCGACGTTCCCCTAGCCAGCGCTTCGCGAGCGCGCGGTATCAACAATCTCGGCGAAGTTGTCGGCTTCTGGGATGACTCCGCAGGCCTGCGCCATGCCTTCGTCCGCACCCCCGACGGCATCTTCACCACCTTCGACTATCCCGGCGCGTCAGAAACCCTGCTTGGCGACATCAACGATGTCGGCGAGATCGTCGGCACGTACTTCGATGGTGCTGGTACGCCGCATGGCTTCGTCAGGACC
>JAJCXQ010000566.1 GCA_029263355.1 Acidobacteriota bacterium
CGCAACTAGAAGAGGCTCATCGGAAACGGCACAGATGGCGAAGATAGGTGTAAATACACGTTTGTTCAGGAGAATGGTATGAAAAGCGATCAGCATCGCAGGGTGAAGAGGCCGTTTCGACGGGTAACATGGATCATTCCGCTTGTGGTCGTGGCGGCTCTGGCCTTCTCGGCGGTGATCAGCCGCGAGATGGTGGCGTCGGAACCCGAAAGCGAAGTGAGCCCGCTGCGTGTCGCCACTCAGATAGTTCGCCTCGAGTCGCAGTATGAGGTCGACCGCTCGTTTGTCGGCCGGGTCGAAGCGTCGCGTTCGAGTGATCTCGGTTTCGAGCTTGCCGGTCTCGTCGACCGGGTGTGGGTTGACGAAGGGGACTCGATCAAGGCTGGGCAACGACTGGCGAGCCTCGACCAACAACGGCTGCGCTCGCGGCGCAACGAGCTCGAGGCCAGTCTCGAGCAGGCGAAGGCCGGCATGGATCTGGCGGGTGCAACCTACGATCGTGTCGCCGAAGCGGCGGAGCTCGATGCGGTTGCCGATCAAGAATACGACGAGGCGCGGCTCTCGCTACGGACCCGTGAGGCGACGGTCCGGCAGCTCGAAGCACAGATCGAGTCGGTTGAGGTTGAGATCGCCAAGTCGACGTTGAAGGCGCCTTACGCCGCGGTGGTCGCGGCGCGCTGGGTCGACGAAGGTGAGGTTTTGCCCGCCGGCCAGAGAGTGCTGCGCTTGATCGAAGCGAATCGGCTGGAGGCTCGTATCGGGATGACGCCGGAGCAGGCCGCGACGTTGACGCCCGGCGACGAGACGACGGTGACGGTGCGGGGCCAACAACTGGCGATCCGGGTCAAGGCCGTGCTGCCCGAACGTGAGGTTCGCACTCGGACAGTTACGGTGTTGTTGGCCTTTGCGGACGATGCTCCGGCGCGGAGCGGTGATCTAGCGGAGATCATGCTGTCGCAGCCGGTGGCGGAGGCGGGTTTCTGGCTGCCCTCAACAGCCTTGAGCGAGGGTATTCGCGGACTATGGTCGTGTTTTGTCGTTGAACCGGATGTCGAGCCGGCTGCCGAGCCGGATGTCGAGTCGGTTGGCGAGCCGGATGTCGAAGGCGGCGGTCTCTCGCGGGTCGCGCGCCGTGACGTCGAGGTGCTGCACACCGAGACCGAGCGGGTGTTTGTCCGTGGCACGTTGCGCGATGGCGAGCGGCTGGTTACCGCCGGGGTGCACCGTTTGGTGCCGGGTCAGCGAGTCGAGGTCAGCGACGCATCATGAGTACCTTGTTTTATCGCAACCGCTACCTGCTGGCGCTGTCGATCACGGTGTTGCTGGTCGGCGGCTTGTCCGCAATTTTCACCCTGCCTCGGCTCGAGGATCCACGGATCTCGAATCGTAACGCGGTGATCGTGACCGCTCTCCCCGGCGCCTCGGCGGAGCGGGTCGAAGCGCTGGTGACCGAGACGCTGGAAGACGCACTGCGTGAGCTGTCGGAGATTGACGAGATCACGTCGATCTCACGCGCCGGAGTCTCGTTGCTGACCGTGGCCTTGAAGGGCAAGATCACCGACACGGAGCCGGTGTGGGCGCAGATTCGAGACAAGCTGGCGGATGCCGAGCGACTGTTGCCGGCCGGGGCGACGCCGCCCAACTTCGACGAAACCCGTGCTCCGCCAGCATTCACGATGCTGGTTGGCCTGGCTTGGGTCGACGATAGTGAGCCTCAGGCTGGAGTTTTGAAACGTCTCGGTGAAGAGCTGGCAGATCGTTTGCGCAACGTCGATGCCACGGACATCGTGCGGATCTATGGTGAGGCTGAGGAAGAGATTGCGGTCACTGTTGATCCCGACGAGGTGGCGGCGTTGGGGCTGCGTATCGAGGATATTGGCCAGCTGATTGCTGCCGCCGATGCCAAGGTACCGGCCGGCGCCCTGCGCGGGGTGACGAGCGACGTGTTCATCGAAGTTGCCGGCGAGCTCGATTCCCTCGAACGGATCGCCAGCATCCCGCTACGTGACGGCGCCGACGGCGAGCTGCTGCGCCTCGGAGACGTAGCGACGATTCGCAAGGGTCCACGTCAGCCGCGCAGTGAGCTGGCTCTACTCGGGGGTCGTCCCGGTGTGTTGGTCGCGGCGCGGGTCGAAGCCAATCAGCGGGTTGATCTGTGGGCGCGGGACGCCAACGCGGTGATCGATCGCTTCGAAGAGGAGCTCTCCGGTAGTGTCGGTGTCGAGCGCGTCTTCGATCAAAGTCACTACACCCTGTCGCGCCTCGGAACGTTGGTCAAGAACTTGATTCTCGGTGGCTGTCTTGTCGTCGGCGTCATCTTGTTCACTATGGGTGGGCGCTCAGCCCTGTTGGTGGCGACCGCGGTGCCCCTGTCGGCGGCGGCGGTGCTTTTCGGTTTGAATGTGTTTGGGGTGCCGCTCCATCAGATCTCCGTCACGGGCCTGATCATCGCCCTTGGCCTGTTGATCGACAATGCCATTGTGATGGTCGAGGAGGTTCATCATCGAATGCGCCACGCCTCGCGGCTTGAGGCGATTGCCGGTGCGGTGGGCCATCTTTTTGTGCCTTTGCTCGGTTCGACGTTGACGACGGTGATCTCGTTTCTGCCGATTTTCCTGCTCAGCGGCAACGTCGGCGAGTTTGTTTACACCATTGCGGTCAGCGTTATCCTGGCGCTGCTGTCGTCGTTCACTATTGCGATGACGGTGTTACCGGCGTTGGTTGGGGTCTTCGGGCGGGTCGCGGCGGGGCGCGAAAGTTGGTGGCGGACCGGGTTCCACAGCCGTCGCCTCTCCGAGGGGTTCCGTCGTGCGGTCACCCTGGCGGTCCGGCGGCCGGTGTTGGGGTTGGTGGCGGCCTCGGTATTGCCGATGGTCGGTTTTGCTTCCGCTGCTGGACTCGAGAACCAATTCTTCCCGCCGGCCGATCGCGATCAGTTCTACTTGCAGATGTGGCTGCCCTCCGAGTCGTCGATCACCGGCACTCGAGCCCGCGCCTTGGACGTAGAGGCCGTGTTGCGCCAGGACGAGGCGATACGTCGGGTCGATTGGGTCATCGGCGGCAGTGCGCCCGCGTTCTACTACAACATGTTGATGAACGAAGACGGCGCCGCCAATTACGCCCAGGCTCTCATCCATGCCACCGACTACGAGGCGATGCGGCGTTCGATTCCAGGTTTACAAGAGGCCCTCGACGCCGGGTTCCCTGATGCTCAGATTGTGCTTCGACTGTTGGGACAAGGGCCACCGGTGGATGCTCCGATCGAGATTCGGCTTTATGGGCCGAGCCTCGACCAATTGCGGGAGTTGGGAGACGATGTTCGCCGCCGCCTGATCGAGCTTCCCGAGGTCATCCACACCCGGGCGACCCTGGCGGCCGGTGAGCCTAAGCTCGAGCTCCGCGCTGATGAGAACGAGGCGCGGCTCGCCGGTCTCAGCTTGGTTGAGATCGCAACCCAGCTCGAAGGGGCGCTCGAAGGTAGAGTCGGCGGCTCGGTGCTGGAAGAGACGGAGAATCTGTCGGTGCGCGTCCGTTATGCCAAGGCCGAGCGGTCGAATCTCGGTAACATCTCGGCGGTCAACCTGCGTTCGAGCGCGCCCAACCCACCTTCGAGCGCGGTGGAGTGGGTGCCGTTGAGCGGCCTCGGTGAGCTCAAGTTGACCTCTGTGTTACGGGGCATTCCACACCGCAACGGCGAGCGTCTGAACACGATCAAAGGTTACCTGCTGGCGGGTGAGTTGCCACCGGAGGTGACCGGGCGTTTCGTCGATCGTCTCGCGGAACAGGGCTTCGAGTTACCCCCCGGGGTTCG
>JAJCXQ010000567.1 GCA_029263355.1 Acidobacteriota bacterium
CCGACGCCTCGCGCGCCATGGAGCCTGCCGAATTGACCGAGGAGCCGGGCGAGAAGCTGCGGGTTCCGGTACCGCAACCCTGATTCCGGAGCGAAGACGTGAGCTTGCTAGGAACCCACCTTACCCTGCTGATCGGCCCAACAGTGCCGGCGCCCGCCCCTGCCGCCCTGCTCGAGGCGCTGGAAGCGGTGGAAGTCAGCCATTCGGACCAAGAACGGTCAGGCTTTCAGATCACCTTCCGCGCCGGCCGCGGTGAGTTCGGGATCGCCGATTACCCATTGTTGTCCAGTCCCCTGCTGGCGCCCGGTATCCGGGTGATCCTCAGCGTCACCTTCGGAGTCGTACCGCGAGTGCTGATCGATGGCCTGATCACCCACCAACAGCTATCACCCGGGCAAAAACCGGGGGACGCCACGCTCACGATCACCGGCGAAGACTTGACCGTGGTGATGGACCGAGAAGAGAAAGTTGTTGAACATCCGGCCCAGAACGAGGCGGTGATCGCACTCAAGATCCTGGCCAGCTACGCTCACTACGGGATCGTGCCGCAGGTGATTCCGCCGCCATCGTTCGAGGTGCCGTTGCCTACGGAACGCATCCCGGTACAACGCGCCACCGATCTCGCCTATCTGACCGAGCTGGCCGAACGTTTTGCCTATGTCTTCCACCTCGAACCGGGGCCCATCCCGAGTTTGACCCAGGCCTATTGGGGGCCTCCGAAGAGGATCGGCCTGCCCCAGCCGGCGCTGTCGGTCAACCTGGGCTCGGATAGCAACGTCACCACCGTCGACTTCAAGAACGACGCGTCGGCAGCGGCTTCGGTTGAAGGTACGGTACAGGACCGTCAGACCAACACCGCGGTGCCGGTGACCTCGGGGCCGAGCCTGCGTCCGCCCCTGGCGGTCAAACCGGCGCTCGCCAATCCCATCCTCGCCGGCAAAAGAGCCTACTCGGGCGGCGGCAAGAGCGCCACCCAAGCAATGGCCGAGGCCCAGGGCCAGAGTGAAGCGTCCACCGATGTGGTGCAGGTAGACGGCACCCTCGACGCCGGCACCTACGGCCACGTGCTCCAAGCCCGTGGCCTGGTTGGCCTGCGCGGCGCCGGGTTCACCTATGACGGCCTCTACTACGTCAAACAAGTCAGCCACGCCATCGCGCGCGGCAGCTACACCCAATCCTTCTCCCTGGTCCGCGAGGGCACGGGAGCGAACGTTCCGGTGGTGCGCGTATGAACCCTTATTACGGCAAGTATCGAGGCAAGGTCGAGAACAACGTCGACCCGCAGCAGCAAGGCCGCGTCCAGGTCAGCTGTCCGGCGGTGCTGGCATCGGGTCGCAGCAGTTGGGCAATGCCTTCAGCACCCTATGCCGGACCGGGGGTTGGTTTCTTCGCCATCCCACCGGTGGGCGCCAACGTCTGGGTTGAGTTCGAAGGCGGCGATCCCGACTACCCGATCTACTCGGGCTGTTTCTGGGGCGCTGGCGAGACACCGGTGAAGCCAGCGGTGGCCGAAACCAAAGTCTGGAAGACCGAGGGACTCACCCTGACCCTGAACGATACCCCCGGAGGCGGCGGTTTCAAACTCGAAGTTGGACAACCGGCCGTTTCCGCCCCGCTCACCTTGGTGCTCGACGCCAACGGGATCGAGCTCGTGAACGGCGGCGCCAAGATTCAGCTGACCCCCGCTTCGGTGAAGGTCAACGACGGCGCCTTGGAGGTGATCTGATGCCTGGCTTCCTACTCGACGTCGCCACCCAATTGACTTGCCCCCACGCCGGTCAAGTCACCACCAGCCCGGGTAACCCGAGGGTCAAAATCCTCGGCCAGCCAGCGGCCACCCAGGCCGACGTCAGCACCGTGGCGGGATGCCCGTTTGCCCCCGGCGGGGCGGCCTCACCCTGCGTCACGGTCGACTGGCCACAACCCGCCACGCGGGTGATGGTCGGGGGCCAACCCGTCCTACTCCAGACCTCTCCAGCCTTGTGCAACAACGCCGCCAACGCCCCCCAGGGACCGCCGATCCTCATCGCCGGCCAGACCCGAGTCAAGGGAATTTGAGCATGTCATACCAAATCGCATACCCCTATCGCATCGACGCCCGTGGCCGCACCGCCACGGCCTCCGACGAGCGCCACTTGCGCGACTTGATCGAGCAAGTGCTGTTCACCACCCCCGGCGAACGCGTCCACCGCCCAGAATTCGGCTGTGGTCTGCTGCAGCTGATCTTCGCTCCAGCCAGCGACGCCCTGCTCGAAACTGCCCGGATGACGGTCCAAGGCGCCCTCCAGCGCTGGCTCGGTGACCGCATTCAGGTCGACCGGGTAACCCTCGCAGCGACCGAAGGCGAGCTGCGGGTCCAGCTGGCCTATCGCCCACGGACCGGCGGCGAGAGTCGTGTGGTCACTTTTGAGCGGGAGATCTGAGCCATGAGCGTAGGAACCACGGCACGTTATCTCTGCGGCGACGAAGAACGCCGGGCGGCTCTCGTCGGCATGCTCCAGCAGCTCGCCGCCGAGGAGCTCGACGCCACCCTCAACGGAATCGATTTTCTCGAAGTGCTCGACTTCGAGTTGGTGGCAACGGAATTCGAAAGCCTGCGCCAAAGAGTCCTGCTCGTTCAGTGTTATTCGGACGTCGCCCTCGAGACGATCACGGCGCAGAATCTCCGCGTCACCGGCGGGGTTCGCGTCGATGTCGAGGTCTCCTGGGTGTTGCGGCTCACCGACCCCTCGTCAGCCAGCCCGGAGGCGACCCAGCGGCTCGAGCTTTTACCTTCGCCGGACATTGCAGACTTTTTCCAGGCCTACCGGGAAGGTGACCCGATCCCCCGCGAGCGCATTCTGGTGGTCGGCACCAACAGCCCAGGGGATTATTCGACCTACCGCCTCGGCCTGGTCGCGGCCCTGGGCGAGACCACACCCCTCGCCGGCTTCGATCCACGACTCTCGTCGCTGGACTTCAGCTTCAAGGTCGAATGCCCGAGCGATTTCGACAGCGTTTCGGAAGAAAGCTGTCCGCCAGCGGTGGCGAGCGCACCGCGCATCGACTATCTGGCCAAGGACTACACCAGCTTTCGTCGCTTGATGCTCGATCGGCTGACCGCGGTCGCCCCCGGCTGGCAGGAGCGCAGCCCGGCGGACCTCGGCGTTGCGTTGGTCGAGTTGTTGGCCCATGTCGGCGATCAGCTCAGTTATTACCAGGACGCGGTCGCCACCGAGGCTTATCTCGGCACTTCGCGCCAGCGCATCTCGGTACGCCGCCACGCTCGCCTGGTCGACTACCGGCTCCGCGAGGGTACCAACGCCCGCGCCTGGATCGCCTTCGAGGTCGACGCGACCGGCAACGCCGAAGGCGCAACCCTGCCGGGTGGCGAAGGCGACGGCACGCGCCTTTTGACCCGCACCGGGGGTGGCATCGCGACCAGCGCCGAACGTGCCGCCGAGGCGGTGGTCGGCGGCGCGGTGGTGTTCGAAACCCTGCTACCGATCACCTTGCGTTCGGCCCACAACGAGATCAACTTCTACAGCTGGAGTGACCGCGCCTGCTGCCTGCCGGCGGGAGCGACCTCGGCGACCCTGCGCGGCGCCTTTCCAGAGCTCGCGGTGGGCGATCATCTGTTGTTCGAGGAGGTGCTGGGGGCCAAAACCGGCAGCCCGGCCGACGCCGACCCCGATCATCGTCACATCGTGCGCTTGACCTCGGTCACCCTCGGCGAGGATCCGTTGGTTGCGCCCGGCGACCCACCGATCCCGGTCACCGAGATCGCTTGGAGCGCCGCGGACGCGCCGCCCTTTGCGCTCTGCTTGTCGGCGAACACCGCCGACGGCCGCTACCTCGAGGGCATCAGCGTCGCCCGCGGTAACATCACCCTCGCCGACCAGGGGGCCACCTCGGCGGAAGAGGCGTTGCAGGAGGTGTTGGCGGACGAACCCTATCGACCACGGCTCGCCGAAGGTCCCTTGACCCACGCCCTGCCGATCCCGCAAGGTTACCTCTTCGATCCCTTGTCACCCCCCGCTGCGGACGAGATCCTGCCAGCGGTAGATCTGCAGCAAGACGACGCCGGAGGCGCAGTGCCAGCGGTCCGCCTGCGGGAGGACGACGGCGCGGTGTGGACACCCCAGCAGGATCTGCTGGCCAGCGGGCCGTTCTCCCGTGAGCTGGTGGCCGAGATCGAAAACGACGGTCGCGCCCGGTTACGCTTCGGCGACGGCGTCCACGGCCTCGCGCCCTCCCCCGGCTCGCGGTTCACCGCCACCTATCGGGTGGGCAACGGCCCCGAGGGCAACGTCGGCGCCGGAGCGATCGCCCACATCGTGGACGCCCCCACCGGCATCACCCGGGTGCGCAATCCGCTGCCGGCGTTTGGCGGTGAGGCCCCCGAGAGCCTCGAGGAAGCTCGCCGCTACGCGCCGCAAGCGTTTCGGGTCCAGGAACGGGCGGTGGTCGCTGCGGATTACGCCCGCGCCGCCGAACGCCATCCGGAAGTCCATCAGGCGACCGCCAGCTTCCGCTGGACCGGCAGCTGGAACACGGTCTTCGTCACCATCGACCGGCGGGGCGGACTCGATGTCGACGACACCTTCGAAGCGCGCCTGCGGGAGCATCTGGAACGCTTTCGAATGGCGGGTTACGACCTCGAGATCGACGGCCCCCGGTTTGTCCCGTTGACCCTGGAGCTGAGAATCTGCGTCAACGTCGGTTACCGCAAAACTGACGTCGCCCGGGCCTTGTTGGCCGCTCTCGGCACCCGCCAACTGGCCGACGGTGGCCAAGGCCTCTTCCATCCCGACCGCTGGACCTTCGGCCAACAAGTCGACCTGAGCCCCATTTACGCCGCGGCGAGCACCGTGGCGGGGGTCGCTTCGGTGGTCGTGCGTCGGTTCGAGCGCCGCGGCATCAGCACCGACGAGGCCCTCAGCCTCGGTCACATTCCCATCGGGCGGCTCGAGATCGCCCGGCTCGACAACGACCCCGACCGGCCGGAACACGGCCGGCTGATCCTGACCTTCGGAGGCGGAGCATGAGCGAACTCGATGATCTTCTGACCCGTTGCACCTGCTGCACCGGCCGAAGCCAAGTGGTGCCGGTGGATCTCTCCCAGCGGCCGGGGCTCTCTGCCCTCGCCTACCGGATTGGCAGCCACAGCCAATTCAAGCAGACGATGCTGGCGGCGCTCGCTGGCGACACCCCCCTCGGCGAGCTCGGCACCCGACGCGACGATGACTTGACAATCGGGCTGCTCGACTCTTGGGCAACGGTGCTCGATGTCCTGACCTTCTACCAGGAACGGATCGCCAACGAGAACTATCTGCGCACCGCCCTCGCCGACCGATCGCTGCACGAGCTGGCGCGCCTCGTCGGCTACCAGCCACGCCCCGGCGTTGCCGCGCAGGTACCCCTGGCGTTCACCCTCGACGACGGGCCAACCGCCCTCGAAGCGGTGCGGCTACCGGTCGGCACCCGGGCGCAGAGTGTGCCGGTGGCGGACGAGCTACCGCAAAGCTTCGAGACCTCCCAGGAGCTGCTGGCGCGGCCGGAGTGGAACCGCTTGACGCCACGGGGCACCCGGGCGCAGACCCTCACCGTCGACACCCCCGCGGTGTGGATCGAAGGGGTGTCGTCGGGTCTTGCGGCCGACGATCTGATGTTGCTGGTGATCAACGGAACACCCTACCCCCGCAAGCTGACAGGAATTCACAAGGACACCAAAAACGACCGCACCTTGTTGACCCTGCAAGTGGCGTGGCCTGATCCGCAGCAGGATGGTTCTACGCAGGCTTTCGGAATCACAACGATCAACGCGCCCGCGCGCCTCGCGGCTGCCGAGGGTCCGGCTCCGGCTGCAACTCGCCAGGACGACCTGCTGGCCGTCGCCGAGGGCGGCGCAAGCGGCGCCGGAGCGCGCCGCGAAATGGTCGCGCGGCTGCGCCAAGGCCGCTTCAACCGCCGTCAGCTACGCCAAGCGCTGGCCGGTCGGCGCCAGGCCAAAACGATCGAGCCGGGAACCGTGGCCGAGCCCTCTCACCCCTTCTCGGCGTCGCGTCTCGGCGCAGCTCCAAGCATCGGCGGCGAGTCTCTCGGCAAAACCTTCGCAACCATGGGAATGACCTCGCCAGCCGCGGCACCTCCCGAGGAAGGTAGCGGCGAAACGGCTCTTTACGTTTTGCGGGTCAAGACAGCGCCTTTCGGTCACAACGCTCCGGGTTACAGAACCATCCCCCAAGAGTGGCGAACCTTTGGACCGTACCTCGAGCAGCCACCCACCGGAACCATCTCCAGCAATTGGGATCCCGGAGTGGGAATCGCCGAGACGGTCTACAACGGACGCCAAGCATTATCGGAGATCCGCCTCGCCCAGGAATTTTCCCAGATCTCCCCGGACTCTTGGGTGACCCTACACACCGCCGGCAGCTGCGAGACCTACCGGGTCGCGGCGGCGAGTGAAAAATCGCTCGTCGACTTTGGTTTGAGCGGTCGCGCGACCCATCTCGAGCTGCTGAACAACGATGGCGGCGCCGCCAGCTACTCCCACCTCAACAGCCAATTCCAGATCCGCAACACCACAATTTACGCCGCCAGTGAGCAGCTCTCCCTGGCCGAGCAGCCGATCATGACGATCAGCCAGGGCACGACCCAGCTCGAGCTGAAAGAGATCGTCTTCGACCTCGAGGCCGGCCGCCCACTGATCCTGTGTGGCGAGCGTCGCGATCTACCCGGGGTGATCGAGCACGAGGAACTGGTCCTGACGTCGGTTGACACCCCGGGTGACTACAGCATCCTGACCTTTGCCCCGGCCCTCGAGCACAGCTACCTCAGCGAGTCGGTCGAGATTTACGCCAACGTGGTGGTGGCGACCCACGGCGCCAGCCATCAGGAGGTGCTCGGCTCGGGGGACGCCAGCGCAGCGTTTCAACGTTTCGAGCTACGGCAAGCGCCCCTCACCCACGTTTCGGCGCCGGTGCCCAGCGGTGGCGAGAGCACCCTCGAACTGCGGGTTGGCGGCGTCCGCTGGCAGGAGGCCTCCGGCTTCTACTCCCTGGGACCGGAAGATCCAGCCTACGTCCTCGAACGGGACCAGGACGGCACCACTCGGGTCTTGTTCGGCGACGGTCAACGCGGCGCCCGACTGCCCACTGGCAACGAGAATGTCACCGCCTCCTACCGGGTTGGCATCGGCAGCGACGGCCTGGTTGGCGAGGACACCATCAGCTTGCTGGCGACCCGACATCTGGGGGTCCGTGAGGTGATCAATCCGATCGCCGCCAGCGGCGCCGAGGATCCCGAGAGTCGTGAGCAGGTAAGGCGCAACGCACCGCTCACCGTACTCACCTTCGAACGTGTCGTTTCGCTGCAGGACTTCGAGGACTTCACCCGCGCTTTTGCCGGCGTCGGCAAGGCGCGAGCCAACTGGGTCTGGGACGGCAGCCGACGGATCGTCCACCTGACGGTCGCGGGCAGCGACGGAGGACCGCTCTCGACCACCGTGCGTGCGAATCTGATTACCGCCCTCGCCGAGGTGGCGGCGCCGTTCCAGCGGGTGCGGGTCGACGACCACGATCTGCTGCTGTTCGGAATCACCGCCCAGATCCGTCTCGAGACCGGCCATCGCAGCTCGGAGGTTCTACCGGCGGCCAAAGCCGCATTGGTCGAGGCCTTCTCCTTCGAAGCCCGGAATTTTGGCCAACGGGTTGCGGTGAGTGAGGTCTTGGCAACCCTTCAGGCGACGCCGGGGGTCGCCGCGGCAAAACTGAATCCACTGAGCTTCGCCGGCTCGGCCGGCGGCAATCAGCCGGACGAGATTGGCCTGCCAGCTCGCCCCGCCCGCTTCGAAAGCGCAACCATCCTGCCCGCCCAGCTGCTTTTGGTGATGGCGGAAGACATTCACTTGGAGGCCTGAGATGAGCCACTACGACACCAACAGCCTCTACGAGCTGCTGCCCGCGATCTATCGCAAGCGGGACGCCGAAGAAGGTTACCCGCTCAAAACCCTGGTCGGCATCTTGGCCTCCCAGGCCCAGCTCGTCGAGCGTGATATTTCGCAGCTCTACGACAACGCCTTCATCGAAACCTGCGACCCATGGGTGGTGCCTTACATCGCCGACCTCGTCGGCCTGCGTCCTCTGCCCTCCGGCAAGTTACGCCGCAACGAAGTGGCCAATACCCTGGGGTCCCGACGACGCAAGGGGACGGCAGCGGTGCTCGAGCAATTGACCGCCGACGTCACGGGGTGGCCGTCGCGGGTGGTCGAATACTTCCAGCACCTCGCCACCACTCAACACATTGATCATCCCCGGCTGGCCAACCATCGCACCCCCGACCTGCGGGATCCCGCCCGCCTCGAGCGGGTCGACGGCCCCTTCGACGACACTCCCCGCACCCTCGACGTGCGCCGCATCGCAACCGGTAAGGGACGCCACAATCTCGGCCATGTCGGGCTCTGGGGTTGGCGTCTCGGGGCCTATCCCCAGCACCTGATCGAGCCGCGAGAGATGGCGCCCGGGCAATATTGTTTCAGCCCCCTGGGACTCGACCAACCGCTCTTCCACCATCCCCTCACGGAAACCGCGCCGACCCAGATCGCCAGCGAGATCAACGTTCCCGAACCCATTCGCCGCCGCCAACTGGTCGCCGACATCGCAGCCGAGGACGGTGTTTACCTCGCCGCCGGTCGCAGCCTGACGGTCTACACCTTGGACAGCGGCGAGTGGACACCGGTCGACTCACCGATCGTCGCCTGTGACCTGAGTGATCCCGACGGTTGGACCCGAGAGCTCAGGGGCGGCACCATCGCCCTCGATCCGGAGTGCGGCCGGCTGGCTTTTGGCCCCGCCACGCCGATCCCCGATCCGCTGCGGGTCAGCTGTTACCTGGGATTCAGCGACGCCATGGGCGGCGGCCAATATCCGCGCCAGATTGTGGACGAAGCGGTCTCACCGACGGTGGTGGTGGGCGCCGCGGCCGATCCGCGGATCGCCGCAACCCTCGGCGGTTTGCACCTGGAGCCGACCCTGGCCGATGCCGTCGCCCAGGTTCAGGATGGCTGGTCGATCGGCGAGACGCGGGTGATCGAGATCCGCGACAGCCGGACCTACACCGAGACCTTGGATGTGACCCTACCGGAAAACGCCCGGCTGGTGATCCGCGCCGCCGATCAGGAGCGTCCGACCATCCTCCTCAACGGCCCCTTCTCCGTCGCCGCCGCTGCCGGCAGCGCCTTCGCCCTCGACGGCCTGATGATCTCCGATCATCCGATCACCATCAGCGGCGAGCTCAATCGACTGACCCTCAGCCACTGCACCCTGGTACCGGGTCACCGACTGGCCGCCGACGGCACGCCGGAATCTCCCGGTGCTCCCAGCCTGGTGCTCGACTGCGAGACCACCGAAGCAAGTCTCGCAAGCTCCATCTTCGGGGCTTTGTGGGTGGCTTCGGAGGCCGAGATGCACCTCGAGGACGTCATCGTCGACGCCAACAACTCGGCGGCGCCGGCCTACACCGGGGCGGATGGCAGCGGCTACGGCGGCGCCCTCAGCGCCGTCCGGGTGACCGCCGTCGGCACCATCGACACCCGGGCCATTCCCGTCGGCGAAGACAGTCTCTTTCTCGGTGTCCTGACCGCCGAGCGACGGCAGGAAGGTGGGTTGCGTTATTCCTGGGTACCGCCGGATTCGCGGGTGCCTCGGCGGTACCGCTGCCAACCCCAGCTGCCGGAGACCCTGACCCCCGAAGACCACCGCACCCTGGCGCGGTTGACGCCACGGTTCGTCACTCTCCGTTACGGCCGCGCCGCCTATGCCCAGCTGGCCGTCAGCGGCGCCGCCGAAATCCTCACCGGGGCCTCCGACGGCTCCGAGATGGGGGCCTTCTCCCGCCTCAGCCAGGCACAGCGCCAAGCCAGCCTGCGCCAACGCCTCGACGAATTCCTGCCGGTGGGCCTCGAAGCCGGCATTCTCTTCGCTAGTTAACCGACCCTAGGAGCCAGACCGATGAAAGGCGACTTTTCCCGATCCACGTTCGACCCCACCAAGGGTTATACCAGCGTCCGCATGCAACAAGGACGCGTGCAATTGGATGCCGACTGGAACGAGCAGATTGACATCCAGAACCATCTGAAACGCAAGATGCTCGGAGACGTGCTGGGGGCCAGCGGCGTGCCGCAGGAACAGCCCAACAGCTACCAGATCTTCAACAACGACGGTGCGCTCCAGGTACGCCCCGGCCGCCTGTGGGTCGACGGCGTCCTCTGCGAGGGTGACGCGCCGCTCATGGACGCCCTACCGGCCAACGGCACCTACCTCGCCTACCTCGACGTCTGGCAAAGTCACGTCACCGCGATCGAGGATCCGACGATTCGCGAAACCGCCCTCGGCGGACCGGACTCTTCCACCCGTACCCGCACCCGCAGACGGGTGCGTTTCGCCCCCGTCCCCACCGGCTCGACCTGTCTCGACGTCGCGGATTGGACGAACCCCAACGCCACCACCGGCACCCTGGCGGCACAATTCGAGCCTTCGGGGGTCAACGTGGACGACCCTTGCGAGGTTCCGACCGACGCCGGTTACGCCGGGCTCGAGAATCATCTCTATCGGGTCGAGGTCCACAACAGCGGAGAAATCCTCCCCAATGGCAGCGCCGGCGCCCTCGGGCAGCCGACCTTCAAATGGTCCCGCGACAATGGTGCGATCGCCGCCGAGTGGCTCAGCAGCTCGGGGCGGCAAGTGATCATCCGCAATCCGCAGCAAGACTCGGCACGGGGCTTTCAAGAGGTCCCGTTCTGGATCGAGATGAGCGACGACATCAACGTCGTCGACGATCTACCGGGTCGGGTTGCCGAGGTCGCGAGCTACGGCGAGGGCTCCACCGGCGAAGCGGTGCTCACCCTGGCGCAGTCGGAAGCCGATGCGGACGCCCCCTCCGTCTTCCGTCCCAAAGTTCGCCGCTGGGACTCTGCCATCACCAACATCACAACCGGTGATTGGATCGATCTCGAATACGGCGTCCAAGCACAGTTTGCACCCGGCGTGTACCGCAGTGGTGACTACTGGCTGATCCCGGCTCGCGCCTTCATCGGCGACTTCTCTGGCGACATCGAGTGGCCCGAGGAAGACGGTCAGGTACCGGCTGCCCTACCGCCCCACGGTGTGGAACGCCACGCCGCCAAGCTAGCGGTGGTCACCTTCGTCGGCTCCAACCCGGCCGTGATCGAAGATTGCCGCAAGGTTTTTTCGCCGCTGGCCGAGCACCTCAGCTTCGCGCTGGCCGGGGGTGACGGCCAGGCCGGCCACCCTGGGGAGACCCTGCCGTGTCCGCTGGCGGTATCCGTGGTCCACGGCCAACATCCGATCCGCGGGGCGCGGGTGCGGTTCACAATTGACCATAGCGGCGGTGGAGCGCTCGAGAACGGTTCCAGCAGTCAGATCGAAGTCACCACCGGCGCCGACGGCGTCGCGTCCACCAGCTGGCAGCTGCCGGCGGTGACCACACCCTTCATCGGCGCTGGCCGACAGTGTTTGAGCGTCACCGCCCGCCTCTTGGGTGCCCTCGACCAAGAGGTTGCGGCTCCGATCACCTTCAGCGCGGACCTCCGGGTGGCCACCGAGGTGGCATTCACCCCCGATCCGGTGTGCGATTCGCTACAGGGTTACAACAATGTCGAATCCGCCATCAACCAGCTGTGCATCGCTAACGGCGCTGGTCGTCGGGCCGTCGCCGAGTTCGACTTCGTGAACCCTGCAGATGGTGAATTCAGGACCATTGGGCTGAGCTTCTTACCCAAGTACGTCTGGGCGGTAGTCGCAGCCACCGCCGCTAGCCCCAGTCTCAATGGCGCGGAGATGACCGGCTATGCGGATCTTGCACCGGACGGCACCATCACACAACGATGTATGCATCGGGCGAACATCGGCTACGGCGGAACCAACACAAGGTTCTATAGCTTCCACCTCGATGTCTCGGCTAGTCCCACAACCTACGCCTACCGAGATCATCTCGCGAGCTTTCGCTTTTGGAACGGCACCGCTAACCCGATCGGCAATGAGTTCTTCGAGCTCGATATTACGAGCTTCGACGACACAAGCCTAGTCTTGAGTATTCATCGATTTCTGGGCTTTTCGAGCTCTGGTTCGGTCAGTCCAAACATCAATGGTTACCTCGTTATCTTCGGCTAAACGACGAATCTAAAGACAACACCGAGGCAGCTCGATAGGAGGTCCCATGTGGATCATATTTCGGAAGTCTGACAGGAAGGTGATCGGCAAAACGGCTCATTCTTCGAGCCGCGAGCTCGATAAAAGTGTTGCTATCGCTGAGGCGATGCAGAATATCAAGGGCGCTCAGGCATCGGACTTCGAAGCGGTCCAGGTCAAAGACCCGGCGGACGCCCGAGCTCTCTTGGGTACGGGTTTCGGGCAAGAGGTCAAAGTCGAACAGGAGTCGGACGGAACCTTCAGGGCCGCCGTCCAATCCACCGAAAACTTTTCCCTGATCGCCGAGACCAACGCTGCCAGCTTTCATCCAGTAGACAACATACCGTTGATACACGCTAATGGGGCCTCTGTGATCGAGATCTCGATACAGAAGATCGATCAGCAAGGTGTGCCGGTCACT
>JAJCXQ010000568.1 GCA_029263355.1 Acidobacteriota bacterium
GCTGGCGAGAACTACCCGCCGGAAGTTCGTGGCCAGATCGTTCATCTCGAGATTACGTTTCGCAACCCGGCGATGTTGGCCAGCGAGTCGCGTCCCTACTCCGAGTGGCACGTCGCACATCCCTTCGGAATCGTCTACCGCACTCCTGGCTCCATGTCGGTGTCCGAGGCGATGCCGGCGCTCCCCAAGAAAGGGTGACCATGGACCCACACGAACAACTCGCCGAGGCCCACGCCCTGATTTTTGGTGTCAGCCGGTACCGCCATATCAAGGGTCTACCTGCGGGTACACGAAACGGCGCTGAGCAGCTGGCCGCGGCGCTCTCCGATCCGCATCTCGGAGGTTATGACGACGAGCAGGTGCGGCTGCTTGTAGATCACCAGGTGACGCGCCAGCGGGTCCTCGAGACCCTTGGGGAATTGCAGGCCTGCACCGGTCCCGAGTCCACCGTTTTTCTCTACTTTGCCGGTCATGGCGGGCAGCTGGCGGACGGCAGCGCCTGCCTACTGACCGTCGACGCCGACAACGCCGACTCCGACACGCTGGCTCGGACCTCGGTTTCCGGAGCCCAGCTCGCCGATGCGTTGACGGCGATCCCGGCTGGCCGGATGTTGGTGATCTTCGACTGTTGCCATGCCGGGGGGCTAGGGGCTGTCGACACGCCGCTCGGGGTGACCGGCGGCCTGCCGGAGACCTACTGCCAGGACCTAGTTGCTGGCCGCGGCCGTGTGGTTTTGGCCTCGGCCCGTTCGGATGAACGATCGTGGTTGCCCGACAGCAACAGTCTCAGTGTCTTCACTCAACATCTGCTTGCGGCCTTGCGGGGCGCCGCCGGTGGCAGCGAGGGTTGGCTGCGGGCTTGGGATCTCTTCGAATACATCCAGCCCCGCGTTACCGGTGACCGGCCGGATCAGCACCCGGTCTTCAAGGCCGAGCTCGAAGAAAATTTTCCGATCGCCCTTTGTCTCGGTGGGCAAGGAGGAGCGCCAGCGGCTACCGAGGATTACCCCTATGACGCCTACCTGAGTTATGCCGACTGTGAGCCGGATGCCTCTTGGGTCTGGGATCAGTTGGTGCCGCAGCTCGAGGAGGCGGGCCTGCGGATCGCAGTCTCCGGTGATGTTGAAGATCCGGGTGTTTTTCGCGTCGTCGGGGTTGAGCGCGGTATCACTCGTGCACGACGCACCGTAGCAGTCTTGAGCGCGGCCTACCTGGCAGACGAGATGACCGGCTTCATCGATTCGCTGGCTCAGACGCGGGGCCTCGAACAGGGGCTCGCTCAGCTGTTGCCGGTGCGCTTCGGTGAGATCTCGGCGGAGCAGCTACCGGCGCGGTTGCGTATGTTGGTCGCTCTCGACTTGGGGCATCGATCGCGCGGTCGGCGGAATTTCAACCGTCTGGTCAAGGCGCTGCATGCGCCACTCGTCGTGCAATAAGGGAATCGATAGAAATCGTCTGAACCTCGATTCAGGTTTCGGGTCTGTCCAAGTAGCCATCAACGTAGGCCATGGGTCGCAACTGTGACCCCCATTGGGAAGGAAGGCGAATGACACCTCATTCTGCTCAGGGAATCTCTGTATCTATTGGCCGGCTGATTTTGCCCGTTCTAGGGTTGTTCCTGGCTGCCTCGTTGGTTCCGTCTCGGGCCCTGGCTGCAGACTACGCTCTGCTGATCGGCATCGGTAAATACGACCAGTTGGGGGACCTCGTCAATCCTGTCCCCGACGTCGAAGCGTTGAGAGCGGAGCTGGTCGGCCATGGCTTTCTTGCGCAAGCGCTGCCGAACCCTACCCGTGAAGAGCTAATGAAACTGCTGCGTAGCTATTTTGGTCGGGAGTATGGGCCGAAGGATCAACTGCTGATCGTCTTTGCCGGCCACGGTAAGTATGACTTAGTGACTCGAGTCGGCTACCTGGCGGCCAAGGACTCGGCAAATTGGGCGCGAGACGAGAGCTACACCACGCTGATTAGTTATCCGTGGCTGCTTGCCCTGCTCGACAACATCGAATGTCCGAATATTCTCCTGGTTGTTGATGCCTGTTTCTCCGGCAGTCTCGAGAACGAGAGCAAGGCCGCCGAGCACGCGAGCACAACGGTCTCCGGCACACCGTCGAAACGGGCCTCCGTGGTTCGGCGGTTCCTCACTTCCGGAGGGGTGGAATACGTACCCGATGGCCGGCCGGGGCATCACACACCCTTCATGCGCCAGTTGCTCGACGGGCTGAGATCGAATGCTATCGGTGAGCGGCTGGCCCTAAAAGACCTGCAGAAACGGTTCATGAGTCGGGTTGAGACCAAGCCCCGGTGGGGGAGGTTCGGCCGCGATGCGGGAGCCGGCGACATCGTCTTCGTTCGGCAGAAGGAGACGCGGTCAACCGCACCTGCGAAGCCCCGGCCAGCGTCTCAGACCAGCCAGGGTACAAGCTCCGCCAAGACTGATCCCGTCGCGGCGCCGGTTGGCGAGGCGCGACTTCGCGCTCGGCCCGCGGAGGTGACCGAGCAGCAGCTCAAGAGAATCTACCAGAGCAAGAATTTGTGCGATCGGACCTGGAACCCCCGCAACGATTTTCCCAACCAGTTTTGGATACAAGACCGCGACCTGTGGCAAGTCGTGGTGGATCTCGAATCAGACCTGATGTGGCAGCAGTCCGGGTCGAGTGAGCGCCTGAGTCGTGCCGAGGTGGACGGCTATATCCGTCAGCTCAATACCTCCCGGCACGCCGGCTTTGGCAACTGGCGACTTCCGACCCTCGAAGAGCTTGCATCTCTCGTCGAGCAGATGCCGGCGATTGATCTCTACATCTCACAGAACTTCGATGTCGAACAGGAGACCTGCTGGAGCGCAGACCGTGACGCTCGAGAAGGTGATCCCTACTACGTCAGTTTCAACACCGGACGGACTTCTCTGGAGTACAAAGGTCGCCGTCATTTTGTGCGAGCGGTTCGCAGCCAGTGAGCTCTGTCCCTTCCGCCCCGTTTACCCATCTATTAAGGAGGTCACTATGCAATCTGTTGACGTTCGAATCCCAACTTCCGTGTGCTTTCTGCTTCTGCTCTTGGGCCTGTCACCCGCTCCCGGTTTTGCGGGTAAGGAGCCCAAGAAGCGTGTCGCCGTGGTCGATTTTCAGAATGAAGCGGGCTATAGCCAATACAAGCATGGTGACATGGGCGGCGGCATGACCGAGAAGCTCATCGAAGCCCTGATCGGAACGGGTAAGTTTGTCGTTCTGGAGCGCCAGGCCTTGAGAGACGTGCTCGCCGAGCAGAACCTCGGTAACGTCGCCAAGGTCGAGCCGGCGGTGCTCGGCCGCCTCACGTCCGCGCAAGCGCTGATTCGAGGGGTCATCACCAACGTCGATGTTCCCGAGTCGGACGAGGCTCGAGGCGTCAAGGTCGGTAAGTTTCGGGTCAGTGCCAAGAACGAGACCGTGAGCGTGCGTGTCAATCTGCGGATCATCGACACGGTCACCGGCCAGGTCATCGAGTCGAGAACGGTCGAAGGCAATGCCAAGCTGCGGAATATCGGAGTTCGTAGGAAGGGGGCCACGATCAACCTCAAACGTGACCATACGGTCGGCAAGGCGATGGATGACGCGGTAGCTCAGGCGGTTTCGGAGATCGTCAATGGCATGGAGGGGATTCCGTGGCAAGGCAGTATCTCCCGCGTTTCCGGTCGCCAGCTCATCATCAACGCCGGGTATCAGGAAAGCGTCGAGCCGGGTTTGGAGCTCAGGGTCTTCGAGCAGGGTGCCGAGATCATCGACCAGGAGACCAATGAAACCCTAGGCCGCCTCGACGAGGAGATCGGACGAATTCGGGTCATCCGGGTCGAGCCGCGGTTCTCGGTTGCGGAGGTCGTCGAAGGCAAGGGTTTCACGGCCGGCAACGTCGTCCGCCCGGGCACCAACCCATTCGGCTGACGCATTGGCTTGTCCTACGAGGGATGATTGGTACTCAAGGGCCTCGCGGCCAACGTCAAATAGAGGTCGCCACCAGAAAAATGGTCAATTGCGGTCTTTTATTCCTGGCGCTGACCATCTTGCCGATGCCTTTGTTATCAGAAGAAAGCGGTTTTCTGCCAGACGGAGTCCAGTCGAGTCCTCTAATTGAGGCACTGAACTCGAGGTCGCATTGTTGGGAGGAAGTCATTCAGTTGTTGAACCTCGACCTGAGTCAAGATGATGCGATCTACCTTCGCAATCAGCTGAGAGGTTTTGAGACCGTCAAGAAAACCTCGCCGCACTTCGCTATTGCAACAGGACTACGAAAACGCGTGGTCGTTCTCGAGGTAGAGAACGAGACTCGTATATCCAACGATGTGTTAGGAGGTCTTGCTGATGTGACAGATAAGTTAGAAGAAGGTTTGGTCTATACTGAAAATATTATTGTTCTTGACCGTGGACAGCTTGCAGGAAAGTTGGCGCCAAGCTTTAATAGTCGCAGAGAGCACTTGAGCAAGAGATCCTTGATTGATCTGGAGATGGCTCAAATAATAATCCGAGCTATCGTGACTCGCGCTGAAGCAACCAGGGAGGGTGGTCTAAATTTTGGTCGACTACAATTGGGCGCAGCGGGAGAAGCTAATGTCAAGATGAGAGTCTACATTTACGACACTGTTACTGGACAAGCTCTCGACTGGATCAGTGTAGGGAGCTCTTCCAGGATTGGTCGGGCCTTCGTAAGTAAAGAGCGAAGTGCGAAAGTTGATCGAAAGCGTGCGCGAGCATTGCGATTGGCGCTGGTCGCCTCTTTGGCCCAAGCAGTGGAGTGGGTCGCCAGCGCCACAGATCGCGTACTATGGCAAGGTGTAGTTGCTCACGTCTCCGGTCGTCGGATCATTGTCAATGCGGGTCGACAGGAGAAGATGATGTCTGGGATGATTCTGAATGTTTTTGAACAAGGCGCGGAGATCGTAGATCCCGTGACCGGAGAGATTCTGGGGCGTTTCGACGAAGAGATCGGCATGGTTCGAATCCAGACTGTGGAGTCTCACTACTCTATTGCTAGCCTCCTCGAGGGCACAGGGGTTGTCAAGGGCAACATCGTGAGGCCCTCGTTTTCTGCTTACTGAAATGAAGGCATTTGGATGGATCTCGATGATTAGCTGCGCGACCCATGCGCCAGCGAGTTGGGACCGGCACCGTACCATTGGAACGGTGATCGTCCTACTTGGTACAGACTGAGTCGACTTGGAAACGCAGCAGCTCTGCGGGTGTGAGGCTTCCGGCAGAATCTTGAAGACGTTATTACTAGCACGATGGCATATCTCCGAGCTCAGGTGAGCCAGAGATATGCCAGAAATGCGACGAGGCCAGCGACGTACAGTCGGCTCTGGAGAAAAGCCGAAAGACTAAAGAGGAGCAGGAGAACCTCGTAGGGCAGGTCCTCGGGCAGGTCGACTTCGATGCCATCGGTTTTGGCGAACCTGATTTCTCCGACGGTTTCTTCGCCCCGGAACAGCAGGTATCTGCTTCCGAGGATCCACTTCCGACGTACGCTGTAGATTTTTCCGCCAGATTCGATCCCGAGCTTGCGACGCCAGAAGCCGTACGGTTTCGCCCGAGCGAGGATCGAGTCGCCTCGGGTCAGTAGGAAGTCGCCAAACCACGGTTCGCGAGTGATCTCCGCAGTCTCGGATCCCATCGTCAACTGCGCACGCTCGCGCCAAGGCGCCGGGATTACGGTACCGAGCAGGCGCCCATCGACTCTCACCTCGAAGTCCCGCGACGGCATCATCTTACGCGCTACTTGGATCATATTTGGGCCCTCCAGGTTCGAAGGTCAATGGGCATGAGCTCGAAGCGTTGTCCAACGACCTCCGAGGACACCACGTTGGTAGCGACAGGATCATTCGCTTGCCAGCGGTAGTTTTCGTCAAGGATAGGGCGATCGCTGCGTCCCGGTATAGATGGGCCAGGCAGATCTTCCGCCATGGGACCACTGCCGCCCATCGGTTACGGCATGAGGCAGCAGGTCGCTACGCGATGGTAACGACCTGCGCCGTTGACAGACTGGGGTAAGCGATGTTGCGGAAGCGTCCGCACTCTTGACTAGCAAGAGTGGTCTCACAATGTGCCAAACAAAACAGAGTTCTTTGGGTTGATCTAAATGTGGGAGGTGACATTTGCGATTAGATCTCTTGTCAGTGTAAAAGGCCACTGTATCGACCATAGCTCGAAATTAGTTTGTGAACCGTTGAGTCTGAGATCGGTAGAGGGTCTTTGAGTCCGACAATAGGGGTCTTGCCGACTCGCCCCAGTGAAATATCAATGGTGGTGTCGAGCCTTGCTGTGGGAGACAAAATCCCCGTTGGATTGAATTCAACAGGGCCGATATTCACCCTGAATTTTGTGACTTCCCATTTTGCTCCGAAGCTCCCGTAGGTCAAGTCAATGAGGCCGTTCTTCGTTCGAACTGTTCTGGTTCCCTCGTATGAAAATCCGATTATGAACGCAAGATCCACTGAGGTGTTTGTTATGTGCTCGCTCTGATGTTCTTGATTTTCGAGAGTCCGCGTTCCCTTGGTTGTGGCGCCACCTCCAATTTTTGCAGAGCCGCCAAAGAGCTTGAAATCCGGGATCGCAAGAGAGAGGGTGTTACCCCCCAAGGAGTATTCGGAGTCGTCAGTCTCGTTGGAGTCATCAGACTGATCAGGTGTACAGTCTTTCTTTGGTTCTACATCTGGATCAGCACTACCCTCGGCGCATTCTAGGCCGTTTGGATCGATGAATCGCAGGGGGTTGCCTCTTACATATGCGTATTTGTTCCATGATTGAGGCAGCTGAATATCGTAGTCTCGCGCAGGGTCGAAACCCATGAATCTTGCGGTCCGTAAGCTGTAGTACCTGGCATGCATGTAGTCCAAATCATCGTTTTCAGGCAAGGCGCACCCTTCACAATGTTTGTCGCGCTCGTGACCGGTGAATTGTAAGGTCTCTTCGTCTTGATCCCGCCGCGTGACTTCGAGACCGTAGGGGGTGTACTTGTGGTACGCCTTGACGCTTCCCGACTCGTCGGTGACCAACCGGGGGGTGCCGAGGTGATCAGGAAAGAGGTAGCGGGTCGCGGTGGTGCCGTCGGCGGCCTGGGACACGGTGGCGATTGGGGTGCCGCTATCGCGCCGCAGGTAGTCCTTGCGACTGAGCCAGCCGTCTTGCTGGTCCCAACTCCAGGTCTGCAACACCTGATGGTCGAGGCCGCGAGGCGTCCAACGATCGCGGCGACCGTTGGGGCCCAGTAGATCGATGGTGGCGATCCGTTCATTGTCAGCGGTGTAGAGGTGGCGCTCGTTGACTCCCGGCCCTTGCATGCGCCACGGCATGTTGAGAGCGTCATAGTCGACCGTCAGGCCACCGACTACGAGTTGGTTACCGGCGACGTCAAAGGGGACACCGGTCAGTCGATTCGTCGCCTCGTCGATGGTGATGGTACGGGGACTTTGGCTGTCGTCCGCGACTTCGACGAGGTTGCCGAAACGATCGTAACGATAGTTGATGGTCCGCTGCACAATGCCGTCGAGAGCCGGCTGGTGGACGTCGGCGGCGATCAAACGGTTGACCGCGTCGTAAGCGAAGGTATCGCGGTGCGGTTCGTTGCCGATGAACATCAGATTGCCGCTGAAATCCCATCCCATCGGGCCGGACTGAAGGTTGCCGTTGTGGCCACCGGCGCCGCCGGTGGCACCGGTGGTGGCGAAGAAGCTGGGCCGCTGCATCCAATCGGAATGCGCACCTTGGTGCCATGAAACACCGCTGCCGGTGTCGAAGCGGCTGATCATTCCGTTCGGATGGTAGGCGATGGTGTCGATGAGCGATTGGTTGGCGCCACCAATTCCGAAGCGGGTGGCAGCGCTCACCAGACGGCCGCTACTGTAGCTGTAATCCACGCTACGTGGAGCCCACAATCCGGAGGCTCCGGCGCAGGGCTGAGCCGGCATCAGCGAACAGGGATACGAAATCGAGGCCAGCCGGCCAATGTTGTCCCACTCGGCGGCCGTATGAATGGCCTGGCCGAGACTAGTGTGTGTCCTTCGACCTGCGACGCGGCCGGTGGCGGTGTCGTCGTAACGATAAGTCTCGGTCACGACCACATCTTGGCTGGTGCCATCGTCTGCGGTCAGCCAGTTGTGGCGTCGCGCTTGATGGAGCTGGCCATGACGTAACCAGGCGAACGGTGCCGCTTCACCGGATTCCCCATTGCGGTCGGCGTAGGTGTACTCCCTGAGCGGTCGATCACGCACCGCGTCGCGTTCTTCGATGGGGCGCCCGAGCGGATCGTAACGCAGCTCGATGTCAAAGAGAGCGCCGTCCCCGATCCGTCGCCGACCGACGTTGCCGAGGCTGTCATAGCCGCTGTAGACGACATCACCTCCAAGCTCGGGATGGCGCTCGCGCAGCAGCAGTCCGGCTCCGTCATAGTCGAAGAAGCGCCGTTGGCGCAGGGTCCCAGAGGTGTCGGTGGTGACCAAAGCCAGACGCCCACCCACATCGTAGTTCATCCGCGTGCGAACCCGATCGGCAATCGAGTCGCCGCTGATGTCGGGATCCGAAGCTTCACGCACGACCCGCGTCCGACCGTCGACATCCCACTGCTGCCACCGGTTCCAGCCGGTCTGAGTAGTGCTGCTGAGGGTGCCGGCAACAAAGTTGCGGCTGCGCACCAGACGCTGTCCGGCATAGGCGAAGTCGGTGTACGAGCCGTCCGGTCGGATCACCTTCTGGGCTCGCCCGCGGGCGTCGTAGTTACGATTTTCGGTCATCTGGTCATGGCCGGCAGGCCCAAATTCGGTTTGAGTCAGCAGCTGACCGAGGGCGTTCCATGTCGAATATTGGAATTGATCCTCGCTGGGCAATCGATTACGGATCTCGACAACCCGACCGAAACCATCAACCATGATCCGCCGGTATTCGTCGCCGCGCTCGACCTCGACAGCAGCGAGAGCGTTGTTGCCGTCCCAGGACCGATAGCTGTAGGTCGTGGCGATTTCGCCGGGCGGTGTTAGGGTGGTGAGTCGACCGCGGGCGTCGTAGGATGCGGTCGTGACCAGTCCGCTGGGATCCCGCGTCTCGGTCACCAAGCCGCTGGCGGGATCAATCGACCGGTGATCGATGTTTTGTAGGGTGAGGCCATCGCCATGGACGGTGACCGTCTTGATCGAGCCATGCTGATGTGTAAACACGCGTTCGTATTCGGCTACACCGGGAGCGTTTTCCGAGTTGCAACCACTGTTGCCGCTCGAGTTCTTGGCGCCGCCAAAGTAGAGCTCTTGGATGACATTACCTTGGGAGTCGTGAGCAAATTGGACCCGCAAGTCGGAAGTGCTCGTGGCAGGTTCGGACAACAGACTGCGCGGATCACCGCTGGGTGTTGCGACGGTATGACCGCGACGGGTGCGTCGCCCCTCGAGATCGCCACTTTGGTCGTCAAAACACAGGTCGGTGACGGCACGAACCACATTGCCTAGGCCGTTGGAATGGCTGCCCGAGCTCACGTTATAACCCAAAGTCTCCTGTTGTGAGGTCTGGTCGTGGAGCGCCAACAGCCACGGCTCGTGGACGGCGGGCCAGTCGGTTTGGGGCGGTGCACCCGCGCTGAGATCCTGGCTACCGCCGTGGAGGTATTCGGTGCGTTCGACGCGCGTCGGCCAGCCGAATACCGCGGGGCTGTGGAGCTCGCCGGGTTTGATCGAGATACCGTCCCAATTGGCGACCCGTACGTGTTGCCGGAACTGGCCGAGTCCGTTCCAATCGTCGAACTGATCGGATAGGTAGTCTTCGTGGTAGGTCAGCTCGCCGCTAGGTGATACTCCATTGGGTTCGAACGAGATGCGCAGCTGATCGGTGCGTTGATAACCAGGTGTGTCGCGAAAGCCGGCGTAACGGGCAAACGTCGCGTCGACCCGCGGACAGCCCAAGCTTTCGGGGGTGTCTAGGCTGGAAGCGACCTGAAACGTGAGCGGATCGAAACGTCCTTTGCAATCCCAGGCTTCGGTTGAGAGATAGGTGGGGGGATCTTCCGGTCGTAGGCCTTCGCGGTAGTCGAGCTGGCTGAACGGCAGACCAAATTGGTTGATGTCCCAGATCTCGCCGGTGCCGCCGCCATGATCGTCATCATAGGGGGTGGTGCCGTTGCCGCCGACATATGCCGAGTAGTAGCTGACGGAGGCGGTACCACGAGGGTCGAAGAGGGTCGTGCGGGTGGCGCGCCAGGCGAGGCAAGTCGGCGACTGGGCGAGCTCCCAGTTTTGGTAGTAATACCAGGTGTCGCTGGGCATCGGCTGGCCACCGATCGGGCGATCGAGAGCCGCGTCGCCGACAGTGCGCGTGCGGACGCCGATCGAGGCGGTGGCATTGTTTAGCCTCCGCACGCAACCACTGGATGGAATCTGCTGGTGACAACCGCCGAAGGTCTCGTCCGGAAAGGTATAAAGCTGGTAGGTGTAGCCGACTTGGCCGCCCGTCGGCAGCTGGACGTCCGCCAGCATGCCATAAGGCCCGGGAGCTTGATCTGGCGGTGAGGATCCTTCGGTGTAGTAGCTGAAGGCAAAATAGGGGCGGTTGGGCTGTCCGTCAGCCGGCAGTTCGAGTCGGTCCAACATCGGCACGTTCATTGATTGAGGCATCAAGGTGATGTCGTGTTTGGGACCACGGCGGACACTACGGTTTTCGTATGCGAGGTTGTAGACCAGACGGGCGTCGTCGTGACCGGCGAGATCCACCTCGACCGGGCGCACCGCGCGGCCCCCTGAGTCCTGCTCGGCGAAGGTCACGCGATGGACCCGTTGCGGAAAGCCTTGCGGACCGTCCTCGATCTGCCAGATCAACCCGTCGTTGATGGTTTCGATGCCGCCGCCTGGAAGCTGGATCACATCCGCCTCCGGCCAGCTGAAGCGCACGACATTAGCGGGCTGGTCGTTGGTGTTGCGGCGGGCGTCGTAGAATCGATCGAGACGCCAACGGCCAGCTTGGTTGTAGGCGTTGGCGTTAACCATCGAGAACTGCAGGGTGCGGCCATCGGGGAGGTCGACCCAAGCGCGTTCCGGTAGGCGCTCGCCAGCAGCGATCGGGTCCAGACGCAAGCGCAGGAAAGTCTCTCGGCTGCCGGTCGAATAAGACACCGCTGGATGAGTGAGGTGGGTGTCGAATCGATATCTTCTTCCGTCACCAGCGACGAAGAGATAACCGTCGGTCGGGTTGGGGCCGGCGGCATCCCATTCGGGGCGCGGTGAATAAAGCTGGCCGAAGGAGAACTTCCAGCCGTGACCGGCGTTGGCGTCGCGCATCGGCTCGCCGCCGGATAGAAACAATCGACAGATCGGGCCGGTTCCAGGAGGCGGAGGCGGCGACGCCGCGGGATTGGGATACGACTCATAGTCCCAAGCATTGGCGTTGTAAGTCAGCGCGAAGGCGTAGTCGAAACCACCGCCGATATGGAAGCTCGGACCGATCGGAATCCGTAGCGAAAGATTGCCGTTGAGGGTGTTGATCTGGTCGATGTCGCTGGCGGCGTAGATCTTGGTGGGGTCAAATCCGCGCCCGAGGGTGTGGGGCTCGATCAAAGAGGTTTCCGGGCCGTCTTGCCCCCAGGCGGCTGGCAACAAGCCGAAGAAGCTTACGGTCAACATCAGCAAGATGCCGTGGATGCCGCGGATCAGGCGCAGATCGGGGTTCGCGACGGTGGCCTCGAGCTTCCTAGGTGACAGGTTGATGCGAGGGGCTAGGGTCTGGATGTTCATATCGAAGGTCTCATCAGGTCTCGTAGGTGATGGAAGGTTGCGAACACGGTGGGGGGAAGGGCACCCGCTCTCGCGGGGCCTTGTTTCAGCGCGCCACGCCGGTTGTTGAAGGCTCATTGGCACGCCCCTGCTGCCTGTGCAATCTCGAGATCGCTCAGAGCTCGGTTGTAGACTTCGACGTGGTCGAGCTCGCCGACGAAGGGACTGTCAGACTGGGTGCCGGTGCCCAGGGCGCGGGCTCCAATGGCCCAAACGGCATAGCTGGTGGCGTCGATTTGAGTGACCGGAAGGGTGGAGCTGGCGGCCAATTGGCCGTCGACATAGATCTTCAGGTCACCGTGATCGAAAACTCCCGCGAGGTGGTACCACTGATCTAGCGGTGGCGGTGGGTTGGCGGTTACTGTGTACCAGCCCCCGCCCGTGCCATAGTTGGCAATCTGGAAGCGGTCACTTGCCAGCGAGATCGGCTGCTGGCTGCGGAAGACATTGGGCTGGCTATGCGAGGCGACCCGCACCCATGCCGCAACGGTCACGTGTTCCATGGTGTTGAAATCGAATCCGAGGTTGGGAATCCGCAGATGGCTGGTGCCGTCGAAGGCCACAGCTTGGTGATTCAAGCAGCGCCCAGCAACTTGCGGCAGCGTACCTACCACCGCGCCGTGGCGCTGATCGCCGGATCGGTCGCGGCCAAGGACGGCCGGGTTTTCAAAATCCCAGTAGCCGATCAAGTTGATGCCCGGAATGGGTGCTGGCAGGTCGAAGGTGACACTCGCGGTGGCACTTTGACCGAAGTTGTCGGTTACTTCGACGCTGGCCGTGACATTGCCCTCGGCGCCATAGCTGTGGACCTGTTGCTCGCTGCCGTCTGCGGCCGGCGAGCTGTCGCCGTAGGTGTAGCGGTAGCGGATGATGCCGTGGTCATCGGCGGACTCTCGGGCGTCGAGAATGCAGGTGAAGGGTGGCGTCGAACCAGAGCAACGGATCTCGAGTGCGGCGGTGGGTGGATCCTCGGTCACCAACTGCTCGATCCAACCGAATTGGCGGGTGTCACCGGTCGCCGTCAGCACCAGAGTCAAGCGTGCTCCCCACAGTCCAACATGAGGAAAGGTGATCTCGGAGATGGGATCCGACGTGTTCCAGTTGTGGCTGTTGAAGGCGGAGTCTTGGAATAACCAGCGATACTCCACCGCCTGGCCAGGAGGCAGGATCGAGGGTGACGCGGCGGAGGTGCAGATCAGTCCGGCCTGACAGTCGACGGTGAACGCCGCGGCGAAGCCTTGCAGACCGGGCCTCGTCAGCGGGCGGTCGCTATGCGAGGTGCCGATGTCGGGCTCGACAACGGTCAGGGTCGCCTCATAGACCCCCGCGGTGTCGTAGGTGTGGTCGATCTCGGTGACACAACCGCTGCCATTGGGGATGTGGGTGGTGCCGTCGCCGAAGTCCCACTGCAGGTTGCAAGGATAAGCCGGCGCGTTGTAGCGATTCATCGACTGACTGCCGTCGAAGTGGCAGGTGGTGTTGGTCGGGTCGCTCGAGCAGGTGACCGTCAACCGCGCCAGGGGGCTACCGGTTGGAGTCAAGGCGATCTCGACCCGACCGCTTGCGACCTCTCCCGTCGGGTCGCTGACGGTGTAGTGGAAGCTGTCGATGTCGTTGTCGGCAACGGCTGGTGCGGTATAGATCAGGACCGTCTCGTTGCCGGTGTACAGCGGCGAGATGCTGCCACCGCCGGCACTGGTCGAGTCGGAGCCGGCAAAGGTCACGCTCTCGCAGTCCGGATCCCAATCGTTGGCCAGCAGTTCGGCAACGGCGATCTCCACCGCGTCGCCACCCCGTGCCGTGCGGTGGTCGGTCTCGGCCACTGGCGGATGATGGTCGGTTACTGGATTGGCGAGGGTTGGGAGGTCGATCAGCATAGTGGCGCGGTCCGTCGCTCCCAGGTCATCTCGAACGGTGTATTCGAAAAGGTCCCAGCCGCCGCCGCTGCCGCCGTGTAGGTAACGCCAGCCGCCAGTCGGTTGTGGGTCGAGGGTGCCGCGGAAGGGGCCGCCAAAGCCGGTGATCTGCAAGCCAGTGCCTTGGTCGTTGGCGAGTAAACCGCCTTCGTGCAAGCACAAGGTATAGGCGGCAGGAAAGGCGGTGAGCTGATCGTCGAAAGCTCGCGGCTGGCCGGTGACAGCCTGGGCTTCGACCGAGACGGTAGCAGCCGCGGTCTCACCGGAACCGTTGGTGACGGTGTAGGTGAATGTGAAGGGGCCGCTGCCGCTTGGCGGCTCAAAGACCACAAGGTCATCGTTGATTTCGTACAAGCTACCAGCGGACGGCACGCCGAAACCGGTGACGGTGAGTCCGGTGCCGTCGTCATTGATCAGCAGTTCGGCCGCAATGTCGATCAAACGGCGCTTGCCGGCGTCGGAAGTCACCGTGTCGTTATGGGCAAACGAGATTGGCGGCGTTGTCGAGCCGCCGCCGTGGGGGTAAGGGAACACCACCAGACTGCCGGTGCTGATCGAAACTGCCGCGGTATCGGTGCAGCCGTTAGAGGCGATGATGCCGTAGGTGAAGGTGTAGGTGCCGGAGTAGTCGACTTCCGGCGCGAAACCCAGCCCACCGAAGAGATCGAGCTCGAGCGTTCCGACGCCGGGGATCATCGTCGAACAGCCTACCCCGGGGTTGCAGCCACTGAGGTTTACCGCTGTAGGATCGATGCGCAAAGGTAGCCCATGAGGGTGCGCATCGTTGGCCAGCAGATCGGCGCTGGTTCCGTCGCCGATACGATAGGTGATGATGTCGGCGGCAGCGTTGGGGGAGACTTCGCCGCTGGTGCAGTCGGCGGCGTCGCTGGGAAGATTCACGCTCGCCAGGAGCAGAATGAGCCAGAGCTTGGGCGAAGCCAAGTCGCTGAACGACGGGCGGCGAGGTGCCGTCAGCCAGCTGGTGATGTGAACGCAAGGGAGCTTGAGTCGTGTCATGATGGTATCTCGTGGTTGCTGCCCAAAAGTGGGCTATTCGTGCTGTGGTCGCGCGGTTTGCCGCGACTCGAGAGGGGCGCGAAGGTCAGCCGCTCCGTGTGCCGGCCGGTGACGATGGACAAGTGGTGGAATTACGACGAAGCGTTTACGTTATGCTTCGAAAACATTCTGAAATGTGTTGTACAGCCCTATGACACACCTGGGATTGGCGTTTGGAATCCGGTTCAGAACGATTACAGAAAGAGGTCACGCGGTTGGAGACAGAGCGACGAAGGGCAGCTCGTGCCAATCCGAGTGAAGAGGTTGCCGACCGCCAAAAGGGTCGTCAGCTTGCTCACTCAGAGGAGCGCGAGCTGGAACAAGCGATCGAGTCTCTGTGTGCGGGGCGCGACCGCGAGGCGAGTTTGCGGATCCTGTTTCTGGCCTTCTACGACAGCCTCTTCGGCTTCTTCCGACGGCGCGGGGTTTCGCAGGAAGAGGCCGAAGATCTGGTGCAGGAATGTTTCATCTCCGTGGAGCGGAGTATCGTGTCCTATCGTCGCCAAGCGCCGTTCAAATACTGGCTGTTCGGCTTGGCGCTCAACACCTACCGTGGGGCGGTTCGGCGCGCGGTGTCACGCCGACGGGGAGTTACCGAGATATCCCTGGAGTTCGTCGACGAGAATCAAGCGACGCCCGCCGGCCAAACGCCTGAGGAGTCGCCACTGGACGTTGCTTTGCAGGAAGAGCGCCGCCAGCAGCTGCGCTCGGCGGCGGAGCACATGGCGCCTCAGATGCGCCAGTGTATTTTGCTCAGCGTGGCGGGTTACGAGAACCGCGAAATTGCAGCGATCCTCGGCATCCAGGCGTCAACGGTCAGGGTGCAGCTGTTTCGGGCACGCAATGTTCTGCGCCAGCGCCTAGTTGGGGAGCCCGATCTCGAGGGCCCATCGCTCGGAGACTCGACATGAGCACAGTGACTTCAACGGACGACGTGCGACACCCACCGCTTTCAGACTTGTTGGATTTTGTCGCCGGATCCTCTCCCGAGAGTGAAGCCGAAGCGCTGTGCGAGCATCTGGCAACCTGTGCGGAGTGTGCCGAGACAGTACTCGAGGCGCGGCAATTCGAGCCCGGACGGCGTGAGCCCACGGTGTCTCAGGATCAGCGCCTGGCTGCCTTGGCGAGGTTCGAAGCGTCGCGTTCCATCGCCAGCGAGCCGACCGCCGTTGACCGATCGCTCGATGACTTGGTAGTTGCTGACCGGTCCGCGCCTGTCGACATTGAAGGCGCTGGCGGACCATCGGTCGAGAGACAGGTTCGAAGGTCGCCAGCCCGCTGGTTGCCGATTGCTGCTTCATGGTTCGTGACAGCCCTGGCAGTGGTCTGGGTGATGATCACATTGGGGTCTCTCGAGAGTGCCAGATCTGACGTCGCCCGGCTCGAGTCGCAGCTCGGCGCCATCAACGGCGCCCCCAGCCAATCGCCGCCCGGGGTGGCCCACCAACCGTCGTTCGAGGTCGCTACGGTCAACCTGTTACCGGTGGGTTTTATACGTGGCACGGAAGCGACCCCCGAGGTGACCGCGCCGGCCAGCGCGCACCTGGTGATCACAATGCATGTCGCGGCGGCGCCGGACGATGGGTGGCATCGCTTGGAGCTCATCGATCCCAACGGGGTTTTGGCGTGGTCGGGAAACGGCCTCCAGCCGGCTTTGGATGGCACCTTTCGGGTCTCGGTACCGGGTGGCTTTCTGAGTCCTGGTCGCCATCAGCTTCGCCTGCTGGCATCGGGCGAGCCGCTACGCGAGGTCGCCGTCTACGAGTTGGACGTCGTGTCGCCGTGAACCGCGTCCCGAGGCGATGCTGGTGCTGGGTCGGGTGGCTGGGTTGGTTGGTGTTGGCGACGGTCGCGCCAAGCGAAGCTAGCGTTCCCTGTCGGCCCGCCGCCGAGGACTGGCCGGGGATGCCCACCCCCCAGCCGGTCGAAGCGGCCAGTCATGCTTACCTGCTCAGCGCTGGAGGCCAAGCTGGAGGACAACTGAGGCTGGGGGAGACTCGAGCGTACCGGATCAAGCTGAGGCCCGGGGAAGTTGGCCACTTGACGGTCGAGGAGGAGACGCCAAATTTGGTCTTGACGTTATGTGCCGACGGCCAACAGGTACTGTGGGACTTCAGCTGGCTGAGTATTCCCAAGCGTCATCGCTTGACGCTGTTCGGTGATCAGGCCCGGGAGTGGACACTGATCCTCGAGGCGAGCTCACTGACCTTTGGTTGGACCCGGTTTCGTTTGGGATTGGAATCGGCAACATCGGCTTCAGCTAAAGATTTGCGCCGTCGTCAGGCGGAGCGGCTTCGCGCTGAGGCAGTGGCCGGTCTATTGCAGGTGGTCGCGGATCAGGCCGAGGTTGCGCAGTTGGACTTGGAGGCGGCTCGGCGTATTTTCGACGAGCTCGGAGAACCTCTGGAAATGGCCCATCTCTCCGCCTATCTCGGAGTTGTGCAGTTCATGCTCGGCGACTACGAGGGTGCGCTGCGGTTCCAAGACGAAGCGCTGGCCATGTTCGAGTCGTGCGGCGACCGATGGGGGCACGGAATCCTGCGTAGCTTCCGAGCCACGACCCTGGGCCGTTTGGGGCGAGTCGCCGAGTCGACACATGAGTTGCATGGCGCTGTTGCGGTGCTGGACGAGGTCGGAGACCTGCGTTTCTTACCTCGAGTGCTGGGCCATCTTGGGTTGCGTGCCCAAGCCCGAGGGGATTGGCAAGGTGCCTGGGATGCCTACCATCGTGGGCTGGCCATCAGTCGCAACGCAGGTTATCTCCAAGGCGTGGCGACCGGTTGGTATCGTTTGGCCCGACTGAGCTTCGATCTCGGTGAGCTCGAGATGGCCCGGGAGTATGCTGAACTGGCAGTGGCGGCAGCCGGCACGTTGGGTTTTGCGTGGACTCGTTCCGAATACCTCCATCTCCTGGGCCAGATTTATGTCGCCTTGGGTGACGAACCCCGTGCCGACGACGCTTGGCGACGGGCCGAGTCAGATGCCGCAGAGGCCGGCAATCTGGGCATGCATGGCCGCATCCTGGCGACTTTGGGGCAACGTCGGACCCGGGAGGGAGCCTGGGACGCCGCCGCGGAAAAGCTGGCTACAGCCCGCTCTTTGGCGCTGTCGCCGCAGAGTGCTGCGGAGGTTGATTTGCTGCAGTGTGATCTCGACTTGGCCCGTGGACAGCTGGTGCGGGCGCGTGAAGGGTACCTCGGAGTGCTGACCCAGGCGATTGAGCTTATGGCCGAATCGTTGCGCAGTGCTGCCCTCGAAGGGCTGGCCAGGACCGCGCAGGCTTCGGGAGATCTGGCGGCAGCGGTCGATTTCGGAGAAGCCGCACTGCGTCGCATCGAGGCTCAGCGTGGCAGTGTGCCGCGCAGTGACTTGCTGCTTGCCTATCAGGCGTCGCGTGCTGGCCGCTTCGAGTGGATGATCGATTTAGAGATGCAGGGGGCACGTGTCTCCACAACCTCCGAGGGGCGCTTGCAAGCGATGAAGCGTGCGCTGGATATCAGCGAACGCGCCCGTGCGCGAACTCTGCTCGATGCTTTGATGGGACCTGCGTCAGCGGTTGGCGTGCGAGATTCCGAGCTGGAAGCGAAACAGCAAGCCCTACTGGCAGAGCTCGACGGCTTGCAGCTGGGGACATCGCACGACCTGTCCGAAGGGCAGTCTCGCGCTGAGCTGGACCGTAAGTTGGAGGAACTACGGCAGCTCGAACGGGCACTAGCGCCCGTCCAGCAAAGTGTCGGTTCGCAGTCTCTGGCTGCAAGTGCCCGGCAGTCAGCCCCTCAGGTACCCGCTCCTGGCGAGGTGATTCTCGAGTACGCTTTGGGAAGCGAGCGGAGTTATCTGTGGGTGATCGAGCGCGACCGTGAACTCGTGGCTCATGAGCTGCCACCGCGGGTGAAGATCGAAGGCCACGCCCGGAAGTTACACAGTCTCTTGGCGAATAGTTATGCTGCCGGAGCCGCCAGCCAGGCGGGCATCGAAGCCCAACACTTGAGGCGGATGATCCTGGATCCGGTGCGAGACAGGATCCATGGTAAACGGGTCATGGTGGTCGCCGACGGTGCACTGCACTATGTACCGTTTGCCTACCTCATACAGTTCGACTTTGGCAAAGCAGGGATGCAGGGATCGACGGTGCGAGTACCTTCGATCTCGGTACTCGAGAGCCTGCGCGCACGGCGTGCTCATCGGCAGCGTTCAGGGCGAGCAATCGCAATCTTCGCAGATCCCTTGCTGATCCCGCAGCAGCCTGAGAATTCAGCGGTCGAAGGCGAGGGCGAAGGACCCCGCCATCAGACTCGACTGAAGGGGCAACCGAGCCTGGGGAGTCAGCACGCAATGGAGGTCTTCGAACGCACACGGAGGACTTCCGGTGTTCGCGACTTTCCACCCTTGCGCTTCGCGCGTCGCGAAGCGCAAGCGATTCGCGCGATAGCGCCAGACGCGGTGGATCTCATGGTGTTGGGGGCGGAAGCCAACCGTGAATTTGTTTTGGCCGCCGATCTTGCGAGCTACGAGGTTCTCCATTTCGCCACCCACGGCGTTCTCAACGAGCGGCATCCGGAGCTATCTGGGTTGGTCCTGGCATCGGCGGATCGTAAGGCTCAGGGGCGACCCACACTGTTGCGCCCGCCAGAAATCAGTCGTCTGCGGCTACAAGCTGAGCTGGTGGTGCTCAGTGCCTGCCAAACGGCCCTAGGTCGGGAAGTGCGAGGCGAAGGCTTGGTGGGGATGACCCAGGCCTTTCTGCATGCCGGCGCGGATCGTGTCCTGGTCAGCCTGTGGAACGTCAACGATGAGGCGACCGCGGTCTTGATGGAGAGTTTTTATGATGGTCTGTTGCGACAAAAGCTCGATGTCGCGACGGCTTTGCTTCGTGCCCAACAGTGGGTCGCCTCTGATCCTCGCTGGCAGCGGCCGTATTTTTGGGCGGGTTTTGTGCTGATCGGCGAAGGCTGATGAACGCTGGCGGTGCGGACCCAACCTGAATCTGAAAGTGAATGATCAGGATGCCGCGTCCGCCCTTGCGCCGGTCTGCCCTCGGCGCAGCAATCAAAGGCCTTTTACAGAGCTGTTACGCCTGGGCTGACCAAGCTGCCATAAAGTGCCGCGATGCAGCAGCCGGTTGTGCTCGTCGTCGAAGATAACGCCGCCATTCGCAAGGGGGTTGTCGATGCCCTGCGCGCCGCCGGCTACAGCACCCGGGAATGCGCTCGGGGCGACGAGGCCGCTTACCGGGCCCTCGAGACGCC
>JAJCXQ010000569.1 GCA_029263355.1 Acidobacteriota bacterium
TGTTATGTGCAGCATTCAGTTATGTAGAGTCGATAGCATGCCCTCCATAGGATCGGGATCCGAGTGGTGGTGGCTGCACATAACGAGGTGATCGACCGAGGGCTTCGAGCCAGCTGATCAGCTCGCTGTCGGGGTAGGTGCCCACGGTCAGCTCGGGCGGCGTGGTCATCGCTGCGAGAGCAGCTTGCTTCATTCGTAAGTTTATTTCCACGTATCCATGTGTCGTGTTGAGCTGGCTGTGGCCGAGCCATGCCGCGATTGTGGTGATGTCGACTCCGCTCTGGAGCAAATGCATTGCGGTGGTGTGACGAATCACATGCGGTGAGACACGGAAGGCGTGTCGTGGACGGATACAAGCACGCGCGGCGAGACGTTGCAGAATGTGGGCGACCCCTGATCGGCTCAGGCGCCGGCCTTGGGTATTTAGAAACAATGCCTCATCGGCGGTGCCTCGCTCAGTGAGCCATGCCTGGATGGCATCCACCGTCCTTGGCCAAAGTGGACACGTTCTCTGCTTGCCTCCTTTTCCCTTGAGCACCACCACAGGAACGGGTTCGAGGCGCAGGTCCCCGAGGTCGATGTCGACAATCTCCTGGACGCGGGCGCCGGTGTTGTAGAGGACCAGGAGCAAGGCCCGGTCGCGACGCTGCTCGGGTTCGATGGCCTTGAGCAATCGAGTGATCTCATCGTCTTCGAGATATTGAATTTCGGGGCGTTCAAACTGAGCAGGAGAGAGCTCGCGGATCCTGCGACAGCGCTCGAGATGCTCGGGAGCGACGGAGGCCACATAGCGTGCGAAGGCTTTGATGACGGCGAGGCGTTGGTTGCGGGTGCGAGCACTGCACTTACGTTCCTTCTCCAGCCAGCGAAGAAAACCCCGGACGGTGTCCAGATCAAGCACCGAGAAGTCGAGTTGGTCGGCGGCGCACCCCTTCTGCTGGGAGGCGCTACGCAGAAAAAGTTTCAGGGCGTCGCGGTAGGAAAGTACCGTGTTGGGTTTGGCGTTTCTTTCGATGGTCAGGTGCTTCTCGAAGAAGTCCTGGACGAGTTGCTGGAGAGAGATGCTTGTGGACTTGAGGCGCTTCATGACAACACCTCATCCAGAGCGCGGGTGTGCTGCTCGAAGCGCTGGGCGGCCTTCTCGAGCAGAATGCCATGATCGAGCAGATAGTGCCGTGTGCTCTCCACGCTGACGTGTCCCAGATAGGTGCTCAAGGCCGGGAGCAATGCGTCGACGTCTCGTCCTTGTTCGTACCACTGCACGACGCGACGCTGGGCGAAGGTGTGGCGCAAGTCATGGGGCCGTGGCCAGGGCTCGGGGAGCCCGGCGGCGAGGGATGCCTCACGTAGGGCCCCTCGTGCGGTCTCATAGCCGAAACGGCCTCGACTCGAGACAAACAGCGGTGCTGACATGTCCGTTTGTTTCGAGCGTTGAGAGTGAGAAATGTAGCAAACCAGCGCCCGGGTCGTGGACTCCCGCAGTGGAAGGGCTCGGGACTTGCCAAACTTGCCTTTGCGAATCGTCAGAATCCGATCCCGACGATCCAGGTCGCCGATGTCCAGGGCCAAAGCTTCGCGGATCCGCAATCCGGTCGTCGCCAGCAGACCGATCAGGGTCGTGACTGTCGCCGAACGCAAGCTGCCCGGGCGCGGCACGCGTCGCGCAACGGCCATGAGGCTGACGATCTCTGCCTCGGAGAGGATGCGGGGGAGGCGTTGGATCCCGGGCTGCGCCAACCTGGGCGGCCGCTCCGGCAGGGCCTCGACCTCTGCTCCGTGGCTCTTCGCGTAGGTCAAAAACGACCAGACCCAACTCACGGTGTGGTCCCGCGTGCTCGCAGACAGGTGCTCGGTCGAGGCCAAGTAGTCCCAAAGCGTCTGACACAACAACGGGGCCTGCGGACTGTGATTAGCGATGTAACGATCGAAAGCGAGCAGCGTGTATCTCTGCATTTTATAATTGGCTCCGCTCGCCTCTCGCAACGCCACGAAGCCTTCGAGATGAGCTGCCAACCAACTGGTGAAATCGTGCGTGAAGTCGTGCGAGCGTTTCATGAGATCACCTCCGGCCATTCCACCGCGACTTGCTGCAAGCGAGCGAAGTCGACCTTCGCGTAGATGGCGACGGATTGGAGGGAGCGATGACCGAGCAGATCAGCGATCGCCTTGAGAGGCTGACCTGCCCGTAGCAATCGGGTGGCAAACGTGTGCCGGAGCGCGTGGGGGTAGTGTGGTGGCAACCCACAGCGCTCCATCCGTGCTCTCACCGCGTCTGAGATGGCCCCGGGGCCAAGACGCTTGTGAGGCGGGTGGCATCGCAGGAACACGTAGGCGCAGTCACTCCGGGGGCGTTCATGGCGCAAGTACTCGGCCAGGGATTGCGCAACCCTTGCGCTGAGCTGGTGGTGGATGGCTTTGCCACGCTTGTGGGCAGCGAAGACGATGGTGTGCTCACGCCAGTCGATATCATCCAGTCGCAAGGCCGAGACCTGCTCGCGCCGTACTCCGTAAGTGACCAGTAACTCCACGATCGCCCGGTCTCGGCCAGGACACTCACCCGAGCTCCACGGTGAGGTGAGCAGCGTCGAGAGTTGCTCCTCGCTCAGACCACGCGGAAGTCCACTCAGCCGCCAGCCGACCAAGCTCGGCACCGTATCGGCCAACTCCCACCCTACCCAGCCTCTTGTGGCAGCGAACTTCAGGAACAACCGTATTGCTGCCCGCCTTGCGCGACGTGTCGCCATACCGTGTTCTTGGCTCAGCTCGACGAAGCACGCTTCCACCGCCTTGGCGTCAAGCGCCGCGAGAGCCTGCTCGAAAGTTAACGCTCCGCGGGCCGTGATTTGCGCGAGGAACAAAGCGGCTGACCTCAGCCGAGCGTCGACGGTTCTGGGCCTCACGCCACGCTCGTCCATCAGCCAATCGGCGAAATCCTGGAGCACCTGCCGGTGAGGTGCATAGGCATTTTCGATTTGCCGCCGAACAGCGATTTCCGCAGATTCCGGCGACCATGCTAACCCTTCTGTCTTGGTCTTGATCATGATGGTCTCCTTGGAGGACATCATCCATTGTTATGTGCAGCTTCTGCCACGCTGCGGCCGATATCAGGGCTGCTGCATCGGCTTCGACGCTCGCCAAGAATGACCCGCCTTGCTCGGCAGAATCGCCCTGGGTTTCTGGCCCTCAGCGGGTTTCCCAGATCCCTGACGGTAGCGAGGCGGTATTGCCGCGGGCGTCGACCACCTCCACATAACCAAACGCTGTACATAACAGGAATTATGTAGAGCTCTACATAACTGCTGGTAGATGGGCGGCATCGACTGCTGGAAGCTGAGCGCCTCGACCATGCCGGGGCGTCCCTCTCGAGGAGCGAATACCCGCACCGTCATCTCGGGATCCTGGCAGAGGTCGCCCTCCTGTTCAAAATAATGCGCCAGCGACAAGACCATGGCGCGGGTCTCCGGACAGCGCGGGAGCACTTCGACAATCAGGTCCATGAAGCCGGGCGCACGGAGACGGTAGGCGGTATCGGTCTTGAGATCGCCAAGCGGTCGGCCGATCAAGTCCCTGATCCGGTCGTAGTTGACTTCGTACTTGTTGCGGCGGGTCATCGTGAATCCCTCACCTGACGGTCGTAGCAGTCAGCAGCATCCACGGCCCAATCCCAGATCGGGTGGGTTTCATCGTCAAGCGGCCCGCCCTCATCGGCGCAGTCGAATTCCGCCGCGCACGCCTCAGCGAGACCGGTGCAGCTCACTTCCGCCCCGTCGTCGAACTCCCCGGCGATCGAGACCATGAAGTTGATCGCTCCTCGTTTGGTCATGGCTGTCGCCGTCGGGCGGGTCATCGCCTCAGCTCTTTGAGCAGTTGAAGCCGGATCTCAGCTTCGCGGATGCGGGCCGGGAGGTCGCTGCCCATCACCGGACGCGGGTCGTTGTCGGTCGCGACCTTGAGCAGCACATCGACCAGATCACGGGCCAACCAGGCAACGGTTCCCACGAGATCGGATTTCGTGTTGTGTCGTTCGAGCCGGAGACTGACCTCCCGGCCGTTGTCGTTCTTGGCGGCCTCGGCGATGGCTTGGAATTCCCGGCTGAGGGTTTCATTCGCCAGCGCCTTGAGTTGGTTGATCACGTCGGTGGCAGCGTTGGCGGTGTCTGTGGCGGCGGGTGTCGTCGGGGTCTTGGTCAGGGGCTGTGCGTCTTGGGTGGCCATGTCGTTCTCCGTTTTCTGTAGGTCGTCACTGTCTCGGTCTCTGGGTACTAGAAGCCGTGGCGACGGCGTTCGTCAACCAGCAAGCGACGGATTTCCGACGTTTTCTGGCGGATTTCTTCGTGTGCTGACCGAGCGGTCAGGAGAGCTGCCGGCCGAGCGGTCAGGAGAAGCGAGAGGGCGGTGTCAGGCCAAGGGCCGGCACGCGGTCATGGCTGTCTCCTTTTGATCACGGACACAGGGTCGGTCCGACGATTCGATCTGCATGCGGTGGGATGATCTCGCCGCGACAGTTGAGGGCTTCGAGGGCGGCGTCGGCATTGCGCTCGCCCTTGCGGGTCGCGGGGTAGGTGGTGTCGAGCCACCAGCTGCCGGCCGGCTTCGTGCCCGCCTTGATCTTGCGGCGCTCACACCACAGGAGGCGGATTCGACCGTGATCACCGGCCACGGCGTAGTAGCCGATGCGAGCGCTCTCGGTCAGAGTGTGTGCGTCTTGGTTGGCCATGTCGTTCTCCGTTTTCTGTAGGTCGTCACTGTCTCGGTCTCTGGGCACTAGAAGCCGTGGGCGCTGCGTTGGTCAACCAGGGAGCGATAGATTTCGTCGTTTTCCGGCGGATTCCTTCGTGTGCTGACCGGTCGGTCTGGAGAGCTGCCGAACGAGCGGTCAGGAAGAGCAGGAGAGGGGTTCAGTGATGGAGACCCGGCCGGGCAAACAGAGAGGGCTGGGAGGCTCTGGGAGGTCTTGTGGGGCGTGATCCAGGACCGGCGGCAGGTGACCATCCCGGCCAAGCTGAAGGGCACCAGAGGACCTGGGAGAGGCCAGACTCACGAGAAGAGGGCAGCCCGTCGTGAGCCGCCCCCGTCAATGGTCGATCTGGCCGGGATCAAGCGGCCTTGGCCTTGCGCTGTCCACCGGTCTTCTTGGCCGGGGCAGTCTTGGCCGGTGCCGTCTCGACCGGGGTCGGGGTCTCGGTCACCGTCTCGGCCGGCTCGTCGGTCAGCTTGAATCCGACGATCCCGCCGTCATATGCCTCGGCGTCGAAAGTCTTCGCCTTGTCGATCTTCAGGCCGTTGTGGGTGAAGAACCGTTTGCCGGTCACGAGCCGGGACCCGCTGTTCTTCTGGCTGCGGAGGCGGTAACGGCCCTGGGCGTCCTCACCCGCACCCCGGATACCTACGACACCCTTCGTCGCGTTGTAGGCCAGCTGGACGAACTCGACATCGTCGCCCAGCATGTCGACTGCACCGCTGGTGAGGACCAGTTGCCCGCCCTTGCGGACCGTGATCTTCGGGGTTGTGTTCTCGCTGGCGTTGCCTTGGTAAAACTCGAATGACATGTTGACCAGTTTAAGTGTGCCAGGCACCTATACTTGGGGGGCTTCGAGCCGCCGCTGTCGCACTTCATCATCGCCACCACGGCGCCGAGAGACGTCGAGCCCCAGAAGTTCGTGCGCGAGTTCAGCGACCGGCGCCGTGCTGAGGGGAGATTCTCGCTCGATCTGTTCGCCTGGGATGACCTCCAGGACTGGCTCCAGGGGGGGCCGGAGCCGATCTCGCGGGCCAAGGCGCTCTGGGTCTGGCGCCAGCGCATCTTGCGCCTCTACAGCAGCCTGATGCCGTACTTCCAGGAGCGGAGCGCACCGCTCCTTGAGCACGTTTATGTCGAGCTGCAGCTCGATCCTGAGCGCCTCCGAGGAGCCGCCGGTGTCGGGTCGCCTGAGGTGCGCTCAATGGAATTGCTGAGCCGGCGCCTGTTGATTCGTGACGTGCTCGAACTCGACCGGACCGAGCATCCGTGGATCACCCGCCGGTGGCTGCTGCGCGGCGATCCTGGCTCGGGCAAGACGACGCTGCTCCGGCACCTGGCCCGGACTTTGGCGGATGCCGGCGGTGAGCCCTGGGTGCCGGTCTTCGAATCCCTGCCGCGTCTGATGGCTGACCGGCTGTCGGTCTTCGGGCGCATTGAAGAGGACCTCGAGCGTGCTGACCAGCCGGGCGTCGAGATCCGCAGGATTCTCGAAGAGGAAGCCGGAAAGGGGCGGTTGCTTCTTCTGCTCGACGGTCTCGATGAGGTACCGCGCGAGGCCCGAGACCGCGCTGAGACCCTACTGAGCGAGCTGGCGGCGCGGTGGCCGAAGAGTCCGATCGTGGCGACGACACGCCTGATCGGCGCCTGGTCTCCCGGTCCGGAGTTCTTGGAGCTCGAAGTCCTACCGTTTGACGCTTACCGTCGGCGTGCTTTCCTCGAGCGCTGGTTCGGCCCCGAAAACAGCGAAAGTGCCGCCTCGGCCGCCGACATCTTGGAGGCGGACCGAGGCCTGCGGGAGTTGGCGTCGAATCCCCTCTACCTGACCCTGCTAGCGCTCTTGATCCAAGACGGCAAAGAACCGGCACGGTACCGCTCCCAGCTCTACGATCAGATCTTCGATCTCTTGGAAGAAGGTAGGCACCACAAGCCGCCGACGCCGATCGACAACCGCAAGGTGGCACACCAGGGGCTTTGCCAACTGGCCTATCGGATGACGGAAGACAACCGCGATACCGAGGCTATGGAGGCGATCGAAGGGCGACTGCTAAACGACAGGCAGCTTCGCGCTTCACTCCGGGTGACCTGGCCACGGGTCCGCGATTATCTCGACGACGTAGCAGAGAAGACCGGCATTCTCGGTCCCCATGACGGTCGGGAGGTGGATTGGCGGTTCTGGCATCGGACCTTCCGCGAGGCGCTGGCGGCCCAACGGATGGCAGAGGCGCTTACCGAGAGCCAATCGTCGGATTCTATGCCCGATTGGCTCATGCGCTTGTGGCAGATTCTTCGAAGTCGCGGCATACCTGGACTTCTCAAGCATGTTCGTCGCGTCTCCAGGGAAGATTTAGGCCGTTGGGCGGAGCCTTACGCGCTTCTGGTGGGTCGAGTAGAGGAGCCCGACGCGTTGGTCAGGGCGCTGGTCGAGGCGAATCCAGCCTTGGGGTTGCTTGCGGTAGCGACCACCCAGAGCCTCAGGAACGAGACCCTCAGAGAAGTCCTGAAGCTGAGTGCCGAATGGCGGCAGCGGGCGAGGGTCTTCGAGCGTTTACCAGAATTGATCGACGATCCGCTCCGCGCCGTCGCACTGGCAGACGAACTCCGCCAACGGACACGCAATGGTAACGACCTGTTCTTCCTGGAGCGAGCTGTGATGATGGTGGGCGAGAAGTGGCCTGATGCTAAGCGCATCGCCATGCAGCTACGGAAGCGCTTCTACGACCACATCCCCCGGCCGCCCGAGGAGCTTTTTCGGTCGATCGATACGCCCATGGACGGGCGAGTGGAGCTATGGCGCGAGATTCCGGCTGGCGAGTTCTTAATGGGAAGCCCATGGAGCGAGTTAGAGGGCAGTGACCTGCAGCGACCACCCCACAAGGTGGTCGTAGAATCAGATTTCCGCATTGCGGCGGTCCCGATGACCATCGCTCAGTTCGCCGCGTTCGACCCCGAGCATATTCCCTACCACAGAGGCAACCTGGCTAATTATCCGGTGGAGAGCGTGACGTGGTACCAGGCGTTCACCTTCTGTCGCTGGCTGTCTTCAGCGTTTCCATGGGCACAAGGTGCCCGTCTACCGAAAGAAGAGGAGTGGGAGTACGCTTGCCGCGCCGGCACGCAAACCCGCTACTGGAGCGGTGAACAGGAAGCCGATCTCGCCGAAGTCGGCTGGTTCAACGCCAACTCTGATGCCCGCCCGCATCGCGTGGGTGAGAAGCCGGCAAATCCATGGGGGCTCTACGACATGCACGGAAATGTATGGGAGTGGACCCTAAGAAAGTGGACCGGCAATTACGACGGGCGCGAGCGCGGCTTCAAGTTCAACCCGTCAACTGTCGATCCGACAGATCTCGCCTTCTCTCGCCGAGTGCGCCCGATCCGCGGTGGCGGTTTCGCGGACTCAGCGGTCCAGACGCGGGCGGCGAGCCGGTACGGGGGAAGTCCAGAGATCGACAACAAGTTCTTGGGCTTCCGTATCGTCCTCCCAGGCGTTCCTAAGCCCCGTTCCGAGGGGTCGGCATGATCTGCCGGGGCCGGATGTAGCGATCCTCGAACCACTCGCTGGCTTGAACCCTGGTCTGGCGGACGGCATCACGGTCCCAGAGTTCCTTCCTGGACCGTTTCAGGCCGTTTCACCCGGTAAGTTATCTGTGCCCGGCACCTAAACCTGGGGGGAGAGCCTTCACTTCTCCTGACAGCTCGACGGGCCGGTGAATAGCTGCCAATGCCAGACCGTAGATTGAATGAGGCCCAGGTTTTGGTCGTCCAATTTTGGCCGTCTACATAAAGTAATTCAAGAGAGGGGTAATGACGATTCGAAGCTCAATCCTATGCACCATCATTTGCTCAGCCATGCTTTGGGGATTGCCGCTGGGCGCGACGGCTCCCATCCCACGGAAATCGCTTGACTTGATTCAACGGGCCGAGGGCCTGATCGAAAAACATAAGCTCGATAAGGCGATCCGGCTGTTGGAAAAGGCCGACAAGATCGCTGGGGGAAACCGCGCCGAGGCTTTGTTGCCGATAGCTCGGGCCCACTTGCAAGCCGCCAGGTATCCTCGAGCGCTCGCGACGGTACGAACCGCGATCGAATCCTCTGAGGATCCGGAACTCCAAGCGGTTGGCTACCGAACGCTGGGGCGGATTCTGTTTGAGAGTACGCTGAAAGAATCTCATCCCGATCCCATCACTCTCAGAATCGACATGATGATTTATCTCGCGGACCTACCTCCCGCGTCCTCGATTGAAGAAACCATTGAAGCCTTCTACGAGCATCGCCTGTCAAAATATGCTGGGAAACTGGAGGAGGCTGAGGTGGCTTTGAATACCGCCATCGATCTGCAGGGGCAGGTGGATCCGCTGACCCATTACACCCTGGCCGAAGTGCTAAACAGCCTCCGCCGCACCGACGAAGCTGCTGCACGGCTCGACACGCTGTTCGCATTAGTGGGCACTGAGGCTCTACCTCGAGGTCCTGGTCAGCTGCAGTGTTCTCTTCAGCAGCGTCTGAGAACCCAAGAGCCCCTGCCGAGGTTTGTTGGGGAAAAGATCACACCGCCGAAGGCGCTCCAGCGCGTCAAGGCCAAGTACACCAGAAAGGCGCTCGCGAACAAGGTCAAAGGAACGGTGTTTCTGGCGTCTGTGATCGATGAGGAGGGCAACGTCCGCTGCGTTCGAGCCTTGAAAGGGCTCCCGATGGGGCTCACTGAATCTGCGATCACCGCTCTGCAAGCCACGAGATTCGAGCCAGCTCGGCGCTCAGGAGAAGCCGTCTCCACGTTCTATTATCTTCAGATAAACTTCTACCCTGGCCGCCCTTACTGACGCTTCGGCTACCGATGCAGGTGAGGGCGCCTGACTTGTGCCTTTTCTCGCCAACCTGGAGGCCGGCGAGCCACCACAGGTAGCCGTAAGGTCTGCCGCCATCGAGCCGGACATGCTCCTGAGTCGCGCGCTCGGTCCAAGAGGCTGAGACCAACTGAGTGCCATTCCAACGGCCCGCCTGAAGCACGAGCTGGCCGATTTTCGCCATGTCCCGAGGGCGCAGATAGAGATGACCGCCGGTATCCGTCTGCCGATCGCGGTCGAATCGACTCCACCTTTTACCACGGATTCTTAGGCCAGGCTAGATGTTCCATATGTCAGAAAGGAGGAAAGGATGGAACATCTTGCAGATAAGACGCCCGTCGCCATACGATCGCTGTCGGGCGCTGTAGGCACTAACCGGCCTTCATGAGGGGGGCGCTTCACCAAGTTGTGTGGAATCAGGCATACGGTCGGTCGAGGGTAGCCGCGATGGCGACGCGGTGCGACCACGTTTGCCAAGAACAGCGAAGACGAACCCGGTAGTTTAAGTGTGCCAGGCACCTATACTTGGGGCCGGTCTCTTGATTGCCACATGCGGCGCACCGGGTGCCGGGGTTGTCGGCGATCCGGATGCTGTACAGGTGCTCGTCGGTCTTGGTCGATCGAGACAGTGCGGCGGGGAGCGGTGTCGGATCGGCTTCGGTGTGCGTCGGGGATGGTGCCAGGGTGCCCTCGGTGGGCAGTCGTCGGGGATTCGGGCTAGACTTCGCTTGGTCGAGCATGGGGTAAGCTCCTTTGCTTGGCCGGGCTCCCTTGGAGTCTTCAGCTCCATGGGGGCCGTTATGGGTTTGGGGAGCAGACAGCTCCCCTTGGCCAGTATGGCTATGCTGGACTGCGGCAGAATGTCAACGAATCGAC
>JAJCXQ010000570.1 GCA_029263355.1 Acidobacteriota bacterium
CCTTCTCGAAAACCTCGAGAGTGATAGTCGCGAGGCCGGCTACGCCTCCTTGAACCTGGAAGTATTGCTCACCTGGGCTGACATTGGGCTTCGCGCCGGACGCGACTCCGAAGCCAGGCAACATCTCCAGATGGTCGAGACTGAAGCAGCAATTCGCGGTCTGGGTCTGCTGTCGGCCAAAGCGGCGGAGCTGTAGTTCGATTTCCCTTATGCCTCCTAACTGCGCCGACGAGATCGAAGCTCGCCGTCATGTGAGACGGCGAGCAGCCCGGCGCAACACATCCGTCGAAAAGATCGATTGCGGCGCCTTCAAGCAGCACTACGACAGATGCTTGTACCAGTGCCATGCGGGCAGCACCTACGACCCGAATCGAGGCTACCGCCCCGACCAGGGTGATATATCCCCGGGTTCGAAGTCATCTTCGAAGATCCCAGGTGGTGACACTGACACCGTATCGATGACCACATGCAGGATGAGCGTCTCTTCAGGAACGAAGACAACAACCTGTTGCCAAGTGGAACTGGGGGACAACAGCCAGTCCTCGTAGAAGAAGCTGCTGCCCGGCGGCAGACTCGGATCCTGCACTGGGACTCGAGCAATAGGGATCTCTTTATTCGCGTTCGAATTTCCTGGAATTCCCTGATATCCGACGACGGTGGTAGGAGGCTCGGTCCCCTGGTAGGTCACTTGGACTCGCAGCTGGGTGAATTCGAAGGCTTTGAGCCAATTGGGTACAACGAAGACGATGCCGTTGTTCCCAGCGAACCCACCGAAGTAGGCGCCTCCATGGGCTGGCGTGTACCTGACATCGCCGAAGAGCGCTGCTGATGGATAAGGGGCTTCAGACTGAAACTTGTCTTGCAGTGGGTCTGCAGCGTCACCGATCCACAGCGGTACGTCGGCATCGGGGCGGATCGAATAGATCTCTTGGTCGGTCAAGAAATCCCAGCCAGCGACAGTCGACCATGGCTCGAACCGGTAGTGTGGCGGTCGCAGATCGCCAGCTTGGACTGCGGGAACCATCAGAATCATCAGAAGAGCCCAAACAAGAACGTAGAGTTGTCGATTCAAAAGTTGCTCCTTGCAGGTTACGTTGTGGGTGATCTGCCAACCTGGTTCGCAAGGACCATGCCGGGAGTTTCTTCAGCGCCCGAAGGTGAGAAAGACCGCAATCAACCGCGTTCCATGAGGGCGGCCAAGACTCAGATGGAGGAACGTCGAATGAGACAAGTCGAGAGGGCTGAGACGAGCTGAGACGAACTGAGACGAATACCGGTGTTGGGGATAAGGCTTTGGCTACTCCGTTTGTGAAATTTCCGGTCGCAGTGGAGAAGCTCAAGCCTCCGCAAGAATATTCTTTTTTGCCCTAAACAAGGCGTCACGCCACCAATGTCAGGACAAGCGCGATTTTTCAGGCCACTTGGCGGGTGCGAGGATAGATCCGGCACAAATCGGCCGATGGTTCATCGATCTACCATCGTCGATTCTGATCATTTGACGGCTTTAAATGATCTTCGCCCTCGGTGTCACCCTAGATCCACATTTTGCCGCTGGGACTCGCTAGCCGCCATCGCCTGGCGTAAATAGCGGTTGAAGGCTTTGAGGTCAGCGGCGGCAGGCGGGTCGCCGGCAGCGAGTGCAAGCAAGACACGCTCTAGGCGGGCACCGAGGGTTCGCGCTCGACGGACGGCGCCCGCGGCCAAGCCGGGAACTTTGACGACGGTGGCAGCGAGACGGCGAGCGTCAGCGGGATCCAAGGCGTTGCTCTCGATCGCCCAGGCGAGCAGGTGGTCGTAGGACTCTAGGGCCTGGCGTTGCTCGGTGTTGACGAAGGTCACGCATAAGGAACCGTCAGCGCGCAGCAGTTTCTCGGCCCGCGTCAGGGTTGGCTTCCGTTTGGCCATGACGCGTTGAGATTATCAAATTGGGTCGACCTCGAGTCCGGAAGCCGGCGGGACGCCGGCGCTCCCGGCATGGGGCGCTATCGGGTCACAGGGTCAGCGGGACGTCGGCGCTCCCGGCATGAGGCGGTATCGTGCAACTCAGTACAGTCCTTCGACTTCTACCGAACTATCCGGCGATAGGGCGAGCTTTAACATCATTTGACGGTTGCCTTGAAGACCCCGTCTGCCGAAGGTGACCCGGCCCTGAGATTGGCCATGCATCAGGCAACCCGAGACATCAACTTGGGCGAATTGTGCTTGGCCGGACTTTTCCATCTTGACGCCACAGGGTGCCTCGATGCGCACCGATGCCTCGCTGGCGCCCTGTAGAGTCAACAACGGGTCATGCCGCAGACCCGAAAGATCGATGTCGAGTCTCGAGTCGGTGGCCTCGATTAGGCGAATGCGCTCCATGCGAGCCAACCTCACCTCGGCCCGCAACCCATGGAATTCGAGCTGCCGGACTCCTTCGACCTCGAGCCGGCTGTCCTGGATATTTCCCTGGAGTATTCCCCCGACGTCGGTGATGGTTGCTGCGGCGTCACCCTCAAGGCTGAGCCGCAAGCTGCCGCGTATGGTGTTGATCTCAACCTCGGCGCCGCCTCTGGCGGTGATCTTCGCCGAGCTTCCCAGGGTTCGGCCGGTGAGGCGGCCACCCAATAAATTGGCCTCGACCATTCCCTCGATGTCCTCGACGACAACTTCGAGCGCCGGGCCGGAGACTTGTACGTTTGCCTCTTTCACCGACACGAGTTCGAGCGTTGCGTCGCTGGCTTCGAAGAGGGTCGAACCACGCCAGCCTTCGAATCGAACGAAGGCATCCCGAACTTTTCCCTTGCTCTGCCCTGCACCGCCGATCAAGTTGAAGGTTCCGCCCTCGAGCTCAAGCCCAATTTTGGCCTCCGGCTCTTCGATCCAGACCTCCGCCTTGTCGGACGAAATGTCGAGCGGGCCTTGGTGCCTCAGTATTTCCGCGCTGCCACCTCGTATCGTGAGGCGCAGGACCCCTGATGTGCCACTGGTATGAATGAAGCTCTCGATCGCGTCGAGATCGACTCCATCGACACCCACCAGGTTGATGCTGGATTGGTCAACCTGCAACCCCAGAGTTGGCGTGTCGTCTTCACTGACTCCTTCTTGAGGTTGACGCCCTTCGGCCTTCAAGCTCTCCTTCTCCTTGTCTTCTTCATCTTCCGACTTGCTGTCGGACTGAAACTCGAGCTCCCTGTCGGTAAGCTCTTGTTCGTCGTTTGCTGACGCCTCCACGCTCGCCTCGACCAAGACATCGAGATCGACGCCGACAATGTCCACAAATTGCTCGGGGCTGACCACCAGCTCGACCAACCAGCGCGCCTCCGTCACCGTGGTTTGGCCACGCCGAGCGAGCTGTATCGAACCGTTCCTGACTTGAACGTCCAGCAGCTCTTCAGAATGCTCTCCCGGCGTCAACAATCGCACCTCGAGTGATGCCTCGGCATCCGCATCGAGCACGATATCGAGGTTGGCGTTCCGTAACTCGAGACGGATCGATTCACCCTCCAGCACGGTCTCGAAAGGTAATTCGTGGTGCGCCGCCGACAAGCGACCCGCTGCCAGGTGCCCAAGACAGAAGGCAACCGTCATCAGAACAGCACAACGTTTACCCATGGCTCGTTCGAGGGTTTTCGAGGGATGAGGTGATCGCAACTCGACTTACAACACGGCTGGCGCGGCGGGAAGCGGCAGTCGAATCCAAATCGGCATGTGATCGCTGACCCGAAAATCATAGCGTCGGACAAGACTGTGAGCATCTTCCTTGGACAACTCGTGGTAACTCTTCTTTTTCAACGCCTGGCTGAAGAGCTCGGTGAAGTTGAAGACGCCATAGTCTGGTCCCCCTGGCGCGCCCCACACTTGCGGGTTGCGATGACCGTCTGCAGTCGTCGAGGCCAGGTCGAGGCGCGGATCGTTGTAGAAGGCGCCGAGCTGATCGAACGTCTGATTGAGTTTGACGTTGGTCCGAAACACCGTGCCTTGCGGCTCGAGGCGCTGCTTTGAGTTGGGATGCGGGAACATGAACGGCAGCACCACGTTGACTTTCTTGAGGCCAACTCGTTTCGCGGCCTGCCTCACAGTTTTAGTGATCCGAACACGATCTCGTTCGGGCCTCTGAAAGACCAGATTGAGGTCGCCAGCCAGCACAATATTCAAGTTCTCTGGTGCGCCGGCCCGGACCTTGCCCAACATCCAGTCCAACAAGGCTTCGGCTTCCCAGATCCGGTCGTTGTCGGAGTCGCCGTAATTCAGATGGGCATTGATCGCCAGGAACTCGTAGGGTACTGACCCGGGATGTCCATGAACTTGAAAGCCGGCCGCGAACGGTGTCCGGACGAAGGTCAGGAAGCCGGGCATCTTGAGCCCGCTCATTTTGGGCTCACGCGGGCGCTTGCCGCCCTTCTCGAGGTGCTCCTCAACCGCCGCGTTATAGGCGGCTCGCGCCTTGGCGAGGTCCTTCAACTCGTCGTGGATCGCGTCGTTGTTGTCGGCAATACGCTTGATCACCTCAGTACGATCCACGGTGATGTCGGTGACCAAAGGGGAGCGCCGCACCAGGCTGCGGTTGTAGATGTAAGCCAAGCGCTCGGCATTCCCCGGCCGGCCGGGGAAAGCGCCCGTAGTGTCGGAGTGCACGAGTCCATAGTCTGGCCCCATCAATTTGTGGAGCTTCAACAGACTCTCGGTATCCGACATCACTTCCTGGATCGCCAACAGATCGAAGTGGCGACATACACTGGCAAGAAACTCGAAGGTCAACTCGTCGCGTTCACCGCTCGAGCCGGTTTTCACCTTGCCGAGCTTGCGGAGGTTGAACGATGCAAAAACCACCGAGCCGTATTGACGCATCGGCAAACCGTAGGCGTCAGGATCAGCTTGCAGGGTATCCCGGATCTTGGTCCACTCCGCGGCTGAAAACTTCGGGTTGCCCGTGCTAGCCATGCATCTCTCCTCGAGTTGGAGTTGATCGGAAGTCTTGAAGATCTTATCAGCTCCGAAGCGGTGTAACCTTGGCTCCCCAAACCCTGAACGAGCCATGACCAAAGCGCCAGAAACACTCGCCCCTCCGCGCCCCTCGACCTCGCCCGGCAACCCACCCGGCGCCCAGCTTCGCGAGCCCAAAGGCTGGCGACTGTGGTTGTTTCGGATCCTGGCCCTGTCCCTGGCGCCGCTGCTGATGGTGATCCTGGAGGTGGGACTGCGGATCACTGGCTACGGCTACCCCGCCAGCTTCCTACAACCCATCGTCTACCCTGTCGAACATCGCGACGAGGTTTGGACCACCAATCAAAGCTTCGGCTGGCGCTTCTTCCCGAAACGACTCGCCAGGGCTCCGGTGCCCTTCCAAATCAACGCGGAAAAGGCTGACGCTTTCCGTATCTTCGTGATCGGCGGGTCCGCCGCCCGCGGCACTCCGGACTCCGCCTACAGCTTCGGTCGCATGCTCGAAGCTATGTTGCAAGAGGAAGCCCCGAACACCCGGTTCGAGGTCTACAACGCTGCCATGACGGCGATCAACTCCCACGTCGCACGGGAGATCGTCAACGATTGCCTGCCTCGCGAGGGTGATCTATTCATCATCTACCTGGGTAACAATGAGGTGGTGGGCCCGTACGGCGCCGGTACCGTCTTCGGCACCGATTCTATCGGGGACTTCACGCCCAATCTGACGACGATCCGCGCCGCCATCGTCCTGCAAGCGACTCGCACCGGCCAACTGTTCGCCAACGCCCTCGCCAGCACCCGCTCAGGGTCGCCAACGGATTGGCGCGGTATGGAGATGTTTCTCGAACAACGAGTTGACGCCGACGACCCCCGCCTGACCGCGGTTTATGATCATTTTCGCGACAACCTGACCAGCATGGTGAACGCGATCCATGGCGCCGGCGCCGAAACCTTGTTGGTCACCGTCGCTACCAATCTGCGCGACCAACCGCCCTTCTCGTCGAGCCACCGGCCCGATCTTCCAGCGGACGCCAAGCAACGCTGGCAGGCCCTCTATCAAGCAGGTGAGCAAGCGGCAGAGGCCGGAGCTTTCGAAACCGCTGTCGCGGAATGGCAACGGGCGGCTGAGATCGACGATCACCACGCTGAGCTCCGCTTTCGAATCGGTCGAACCTATTTGGAGCTGGACGATGTCGAACAGGCAAAAGCCCACCTGATCGCGGCTCGCGACCTCGATACTCTGCGTTTCCGAGCCGACTCGACCATCAATCAGACAATCCGCCGAGTGGCGAAGGAAACATCCGGCCAAAGCGTCTCCTTGCTAGACGCGGCGCGCCTCTTCATCGACGGTACAGTCACCGACGATGGGGTCGAGATCCCAGAGCTGCCTGGCAGACAGCTGTTCTATGAACATGTCCATCTCAATTTCGCGGGCAACTTCGCCCTCGCATCGGCGATCTACCGGCATCTCGAGACGCGGTCAGCGCCAAGTCCACGCCCCTCCTTGGATCTGGCGCAACTCGCCGACCGTCTGGCGTTCACACCATTTGACGACATCGAGCTCGAAGGCGACATCCTTCGCATCGTCTCGCGGCCACCGTTTGTCGACCAGCTCGACCATCAAGCCGACCTCGAGCGGCGCTGGCGACGGGTCCGCGAGTTGCACTCACAGCTGACCTCCGAATCCTGGTCACGAGCCGAGGCGATGTATGAGCGGCGGCTGTCGGCGCAGCCGAATGATCTCGAGACTCGACGACGCCTCGCCACCCACCTCCAGGCCCGCCGTCCCGCCGCTTCGATACCCCATTGGCGTTCTCTCGTGGATCGCCTGCCAGACCACGTTCGATGGCGAAACGCTCTGGCGCTTGCTCTGGCGGACGCCGGCCAAACCGACGAGGCGCTGGCCGAACTGGCCCGCCTCCAGACTGGTGACGAAACCGCTGATGACCTGGTCAATCGAGGGACCGTGCTCGAAGCACGCGGCGATCGCGACGCCGCCGACGAAGCCTATCGCCGAGCGATCGTGCTTGAGCCGAGTCATGCTCTAGCCAACTTCAATTTAGCCACCTCGGCCTGGCGTCGTGGCAACCTCGATCAGGCCACTGAGCTCTATCGACAGCTCCTCGAGCGGGATCAAGACTTTGCTCCCGCCCATCACTCCTTGGGCCGCTGCCGCGAACAACAGGGGGACTTGGACGCGGCGATCACCTCGTATCGCGCCGCGATCGAGGCGGACCCCGGCTTCGCGTCGGCTTACAACAGTCTCGGCCTCGCCCTACAACAACAAAGCGATTTCACCGCAGCAGAAGAGGCCTATCGTCGCGCCTTCGCTTATCGACACGACTACGCTCTAGCGTACTTCAACCTGGCGGATCTGCTGTGGTCTCGAGGTCACAACGCCGACGCCGCCGCCACCTACCAACGCGGTTTGAGCTACAGTCCGAACAATGTCCAAGCCCGCTACAACCGTGCCGGAGCCTTGATCGCTGCGGGCCAGGATGCTGACGCCATCGCCGAGCTCGAGGTGGTGATCCTTGCCCGTGCCAACGACCCGGGGGCGCTCCACAATCTGGCCTGGATCCTGGCCAAAAGTGATCGCCAGGAACTGCGGAACCCAACCCGTGCGGTTGAGCTCGCTGAGCTCGCAGCTCGCGTGACCCAGAGACAGTCCGCCGAGATCCTCGAGACGCTCGCCGTTGCTTACCGGGCTGCCGGACGCGGGGGCGAGGCCAGCGCAGTCCTGGAGACAGCGCTGAGTTTGGCCAGGTCCCAAAGAAAGCATGCCCTGGCCACTCGCTTGCAAGGCCGCCTCTGAGATTCAGGTTAGCGTCTGGCAGGTATACTCGCACCATGCGTCCAGAGCACCATCCAATCGGAAAGATACTGACCCTGACACTGGTGGTTGCTGGGCTCACCTTGGCGGGCCCGGCGGTGGCCGACGACAACTTCCCCCACCTCGCATCGGACAAGTCCGGAGAAGCCGTCTTGGCCCTGCTCAATTACAACCGCGTGACCTGTGATGGTATCGCCGGTAA
>JAJCXQ010000571.1 GCA_029263355.1 Acidobacteriota bacterium
GGACTCAGCGAGCACGAGCAGATAGTCGCGCAACAGCAAAATCTGGCCGTAGCGGTAGCGTCCTTTCTTCCAGGTGCGTTCACCTTTGTTCAAGTCGAAAGCGGAGAGGATGCCACCGTCGAGACCATAGACGTGGTTGTCTTTCAACACGCCGCCGTTGAAGCGTAATTTGAATCGGTTGGGGCGCTCCCAGCGCGCGGTGACGGACCAGGCATCGCCCTCGCGGCGCGGCTCGAGCAGGGCGGAACCGGTCGCCTCAGTGGTGATGAAGACGCCGCCGTCGTCGGTGACGATGGGCTGGACGCTGTTGGTGCCGTAGGGATTGATCCACTCCCACCACCACAGTTCTTCGCCAGTCGTGGGATCGTGGCCGCCGAGGCCCCAGGCGCTGTAGATCAGGATTTGGGGGGTGCCAGCGATGGTCTCGAGTCGTGGTGCAGCGTAGCCGGCCTGACGCTGGCCGGTGCGCCAGACGATGTCGCCGGTGACTCGATGGTAGGCGATCACGGCGCCTGGCGGCGTACCGTCGTACATCGATTTGTCGCCTCTCTGAGGGACGTTCTTACCGGGGTTGACCACCACCAAGTCGCCGGTGACCAGTGGCGAGCCCGCAAATCCGAAGTCCAACTGCTCGGTGCCGGCATCGTCGGCGATGTTGCGTGACCAGATCAGCTCGCCGGTCAACGGATTCAGGCAGTTGAGAACTCCGGTGGCGCCGAGGGTGTAGAGGCGCGAGTCGTGAAGTACCGGCGTGGCCCGGGGCCCGGTGCCGCCGAGGAACGTCTCGTGACGGGCGGTATCGAGGTGGGACCAAACTTCTTCGCCAGTGGCGGCCCGATAAGCGACGACCCCTTCGTCTTCATCGCGCTGCTCTTGGGTGAAGAGTAAATCGCCGACGACGGTGAAGGACGACCAACCCGGACCGACTTTGTGTCGCCAAACCTCGCGTGGGGCTTGCTCGTTCCAGTCGGCGCGGACAACTTCGTGCAGCGCTCGACCATCACGGTTGGGGCCGCGAAAGTCAGGCCAGTCGGAGGGGCCAATCTCCAGACGCTGAACACTGTCGACGGTGGTCTGGGTGGTCGTGCTCTGGGCGTCGAAATAGGCTCGGGCCTGATCCTCGGCGGAGTCGGTGAAGCGCAGGCTGAAGCGGGGCAGGAAATCGCCGGCCAAACCTTCGTAGCGGAAGATTCCGAAAAACAGCCCGGCAGCCAGTCCCAGGCCGGCGAGGCCAGTGAACCGGGTTTTCCAGGGTAGACGGGAAAGAGCGATCCACCATAGGAGGAGCAGAACAAACGTCACCAGGCCGACGATCCAGGTCGAGATCACCTGCTGTGATACATCGCCGGAGAACCGTGTCCAGACCACAATTTCGGCGATCGCTGCCAGGACTAGGACGGCGATGGCGATCCACCAACGGGTTTTTTGGGGGTATGTCATGGCTCAAAGAGGGGTTGTTGAGGCGTCGGAGGGACCATCGGCAGGAACAACGTACAGAGTAACATTTCGTGACACTGCTCGACGTGACACAGATCGACGTGACACTGCTCGATGTGACACTGAGCGACCTTACACTGAGCGACGTGACACTGCTCAACGTGACACTGAGCGACGTTACACTGCTCAACGCGACACTGAGCGACGTTACACTGCTCGACGCGACACTGAGCGACGTTACACTGAGCGACGTGACACTGCTCGACGTGACACTGCTCGACGTGACACTGAGCGACGTTACACTGCTCGAACGTGCGCCTCGAGCTCCTGCAAGACCGTATGAGTCCATTCGCTGATGCGTTTCCAGACTTGACGGGGCTCGCCATCGGCGAAGTCGGCAATGAAGGTGTCGTCGCAGTCTGTCGGCTCGCCGAATAGTACCTGCACGTGGTGTCCGCGTTGCGGTGCCGTTCGATGCGGCGCGATGTGCTGCATGCCGACATGATAGAAGGGTAAGGTCAAGGGTCGAGTCTCGGCGATCAAACGACCGATGCCGGCCTTGAAGGGATGTCGCAACCAGCCCTCGGGGTCGCGGCTGGCGCCGCCCTCCGGGAAAATGTGGACCCAGGCGCCGTCCCGCAAGTGTTGACTGAGAAAGTGCAGGCCGGGCTGATCGAGTCCGCCACCGCGAACGATCGGCACGCACTTGCCAGCGCTGAATAGGAAGCTGCTCGGTTTGCTGCTGAATAGCTTGAGGGCGTCCGCCGCCACCCAGCGCATACGGTCGTAGGGGAGGTCCGCCAGCCCGAAGTTGGAGACCAAGAGGGGATCGTCGAGCCGCGAGACGTGGTTGCTGTAGGTCAGCAGACCACGGTCGCCACGCTCCTGGAGAGCGTCGAGACGTTCGCGTCCATCAACCGACAGGCGATTCCAACGGGTCATGACCCGTTGTGAAAGACGGATCACCAACCGAGCGAGGAAGCGGTTTGTCAGTGTGTTGCCGGGACGCCAACGAGCTAGGGCGTCCCGCTCGCGCGGCTGTAACTCCATACCGTGGAGTTTAGTACCCAGACCTACGCTCGGTGTAACCAGAAGCTACACCGAGCGGTAGGCTTTCAAAGCGCGGCACTGTTAGGCCGGCACGTGTTAGGCCGGCACTGTTAGGCCGGCACTGTTAGGCCGAGATACCGGTCTTCTTGGCCGTAGGCTCGAGCCTCAGTTTGAATTGCAGGGCTTGTCCGGCGTCGACCGAGAAGTTTTGCTTTCGGTTGCTAAACCCGGGACGAACGATCTCGATCGTATGCTCGCCGGGATCGACGAGGAGTCCCCCCGGGCGCTCGTTGATCTCGGACGCGAGGCCGAGAAAACGGCCATCGAGATAAACTGAGGCGTCGCTAGGCTCCACTGAGAGTTGGAGCCGGGCCGGCTCCTGGCGGGCGTCGAGGGCACCGGGTCGAGGCATGTCTGACGGCGGCGCCGGAGGGGCTTCTGGCGGCGCGCTCGGACGCCTTGCCATTGGCACTCTCTCCGGGGTATACCGGCGGAGGTGTGGCTTGGCGTCACGTGGTTTCTCAGCGGCGCGGGTCAGCTCTTCGACCGGTATCGACTCGCCGGGCTCCATCACTTCATTCAGGTCGAGCACCACCCGGGGTTGCACTGCGACCTGTCGGACGACGGTCTTGTAACCCGGGTTGTAGAAGATGATTTCGTAGCTGCCCTTCTCCAACCACAAGTGTTGGGGCCAGCCGTCGAAGTTGCCGGCAGTTCCGACGTAGTTGCCGTCGATGTAGACCTGGGTGGTCTTTTTCGGCTTGACGTTGAGATCGAGCCCACCATAGAAACGCGAGCCATAACGCGGATAGCCGTAGTCACCGTAGGTATGGGTGTACGGATAGTAGTAGCGGTAATAACCGAAAGGGGCGTAATAGTGACCCCGATAGCGATAGTTGCCATAACCACGGTACCCATGGTGATAGCGATGATGGCCATAGAAACCGACACCAATGCGGAATCCAGCGTGGTGGTAACCATGATTCTGAACGCTGACTCCGACCCGGGCGCCATCCGCCGCCAGTTGCGGAGCGGTCGATAGAACCCACGCGACCGCGACGAGAAGCATGAGCCCGCGCTTGGGTGCTCTCGGACGTCTCTCGGACATGACAAGTCTCCTATATCGAATTCCCTGGCGGCGACTGGCGGGGATGTCGCTGCGCGTAATAGCTATTAGTAATAGCAATTTCTGGGCCAAGAGGCCCCGAATCTGCCTTGGGCGGCTTGGTACCGAGGATCAACGGCTGGATAGAGGCGGAGCGCAGTGACGTTGGATCCTGGACGTGACTCGCCATCTCTTACGAGAGACGATACTGTCACCTGGCGTGGTCGAGGCGCGACCCGGTAGGACACGACCCGGTAGGACGCGACCCACAGGCAGACCGATGGCGTGTGCGAGGGGTGGTTTCAACCGATCCGAGGTACCCAACAGAATGCGAATCATCCAACGAGACGACCTGACCGGCTGGCGTCGAGATCTGCTCGAGGCGGCTAAGCAAGCGTCGATCACAGCGAACTGTAACTACTCCCATTACCCCGTGGGCGCGGCCGTCAAGATCAGGACCCCGGCCGGCGAAGAGCGCGTGGTCGTCGGCAACAACTACGAGCTCGCCACCTATCGTTCGATCTGTGCCGAGCGTCACGCGATCCATCGCGCTTACGCGGATCACACCGTCATTGGCCCGAGTGGACCGATCCGCCCAGAGGTAACGGCGGTTGCCGTCTATTGCGCCGTTGCAGCGGCGCCGCAACAGCCGTGTGGTGACTGTCGGCAGGCATTACACGAGGTCAATCCCGAGATCGAAGTGATTGCTGCTGCCGGCCCGGGTCGGGATGGCAACGCTCACGATTCGCGGGTGACTCTGACGACCGTGCGCTCCTTGTTACCCCATGGCTTCGATGTTTCGAGTCTCCTTGAAGACTTGAAGCCGGGACAGCAGAGGATCGTGGATGCCGAAGGGCTGGAGCAGCATGTGGTCCACCTGCCCAAGCCTGACGATCTGAAGGGTGATGCCGCCCGCCGTACAGCTCTGCTCGAGGGTGTGCGACACTTGATTGTAGTTGGCAGCCCGAGCCGCGCTCGCCGCATCGCTGAGCTCGCACATCAGAATTACGGCGCCCGCAGGGACGCGGCGGCGAGCTGTTATTGCGACTTGACGGTACCGGGGCGTGATGAATCGGGCCGAGAATATGTGGTTTACGGCGTCGAGATGCCGGGCGCCAAGATCGCTGTTGCATCCCACGGCATCGGTAAAGCAGGGGTCGAGATCGTGTTGTCGGAACTGCCGGCCCTGATCGCTCTCATCCAGGGAGCTGCTCCCGAACTGCGTGGCGTGCTGCGTTGCGGGACCCGGGGCACGCTGAGTCAGGTGCCGCCGGGGGCGATCGCGCTGTCGACCCGTTGCCACGACGAGCTGCTGGCGCCGATCGAACCGTCCTCCGATTGGCTCGAGCGGCTGCGCAACGCTAGCCACGCTCGCGGTATGACTCGGGTTGCCGACGCCGACGTTGACGCCTACGGTGAGTGGAGCTCTCCGGGTACGGTGCTGGTTGAGGGTGCCGGGATCTCGACGTCGTTCTTCTGGCATGGTCAGTCGCGTCCGATCTACCGAGCCAGCGAAACCGGGCGATCCGAGCACACGCGCTCACTGGAGCAGCGTCAGCGGGCGGAACAACTGACACGATGGCATGCTGCCGGCGTGCGGTGGATCGAGATGGAGGACTATACCGTCTTGCGAGTTGCAGAGATGTGTGGGATTCCAGCCGCTTCCTTGGGAGCGGTCCTGGCGCAGCGTCGTCGTGCTGACGGCACGTTCCAGCTCGACTACAGCAAACGAGCGCTTGCCGAAAGTGAGCTCATTCCCGCCGAGCTCGCTCTCGAGGCGATTTTGTCGGATCGTTGAGGCTTGCCCGAGGGGGCTGGCACTCGCGGCGAGCTCGGTTCAAACACTTTCCCAGGCGAAGCCGTTGGCTGCAGGATCGACCGGCTGGTCGGTGAGAACCCGAAAGGCACAGCAACCATCACCGTTTTGGAAGGTCTGCTCGCGCTTCACCTGATAACCCAGGAGACGCGTCAAAGTCGAGACGGTCACGCTACACAGTGCTGGTCGCCGCCGAGCGACGTCCAGAAACGGGCAATTGCGCTCGACCAACCGCATTACGCCGTCGTCTGAAGACTCCACGAATGTGTAGGGATCGTTTTCCTGGTAAATCTCGCGCAAGGCCTCTAGGCGCTCTGGAAGCCTCTTGTTCTCCATCATCGGCTGCCAGCGTTTGACCCGTGCTTCGGTGAGGGCTGAGAGAATCGTCTTCAGGGCCTCTGGCTCGAGTTCGGCGGCAACGGTGTCGACAATCTCCACCGCCAAATCGGCGTAACGTTTGGTGAAGAGATGATCCCCTTCCGCGGTGAGTAGAAAAGCGCGTTTGGGTCGTCCAGGTCTGCCGTCCCGACTCAAGGTCTCGTCCCGGGCGATCCAGCCTTCGGCGAGTAACTGACGCACTTGTTGACGAACCGCTTCGTAGGTCACCCCTAGGCGGGTGGCTAATTGTTCGATGGCCTGGGGGCCATCTTGCTTGATGGCGAGAACGATCCCACGTCGCAAAGTTGAAAACGTTTCGAGGGTTCGTTCCATGGTGCTGTTGTCCTCAGGGCTGATCGCGACGAACGATGCGGCTCCGACGCTTGTCAGCATATGTCGGGTGGCCATGCGCAGTGCGGGATCGTGATCGGAACACGTCAGAAAGTCAAGAAAACCGGCGAGTGCCGCGGAACGAGGAGCACGAGCCCGAGGGCGATGGGAAGGCGAAGTTGATCTTGCTCGGAGTGTTCGAGGGTGCTGGAGGAACGTCTGGAAGATAATATAGTGGGCGTGTATTGCATGGGCGGATCACGTCGCGATGTTTCCTCAGTAGCTGCTCAGACCTACCAAGTGCGCGTTTCACCACGTCTCTCCCTGTTGTTAGCGGCTGCGCTCGGCCTCGGCCTCTACGCGCCTGCCGCTTTGGCCGACTTTTGGTACGTCCACTATGCCCAAGCCGAGAAGGCGCTGGTCAACGAGGAGTGGAGTGAAGCGATCGAGCAGCTGCAACAGGCTTTGGAGCGCAAAGGGGACTCGGGAGCGAAGGTCAAGACCTATGGGATGAACTTCATCTCGTATTTCCCCCATCTCAAGCTCGGTATCGCTTATTTCGAGTTGGGAGAGCTCGATGCCGCTTTGCAGGCCTTCGAGACCGAAGAGCTGCTGGAGGCGATCGACAAGTCTGCGGCGGGTCGGTCGGAGCTGGAAACCTACCGGCAGCGGGCCCAGCAAGGGCTGGTGGACGCTGCTGCGGCCGAGGCGGGGCGGATCCGTGAGATCGTCGACGCCAGCCTCGAGGAGGCTCGGACTCTCGAACGCGCCGGATCCCTCGACGCCGCACTCAGTGCCCTCGGCCGGGGTTTGGCGGTGGCGCCAGAAGATCCCCGAGCACTCGCGCTGGTTGACGATCTAAGAAAGAAAGTTGCCTTGCGTGAGCAGGAAACGCGATTGCAAGAGCGTGCTGCGAAGGCGGTCAGTGAAGGCCAGGAGTTGTTGGTTGCGGGTCGACTCGGTGAAGCGGCCAGCGCCTTTCAGCGCGCTCTCTTGTTGCGACCCAGCAATCAGGTACGCACTCTGCTCGCTACCACTCAGCAACGGCTGCGTGATGAGCTCGAACGGTCCCAGCGGGCGCAAGACGCGGCAGAGCGAGCCGCCGCACTTCGCGACCTGTTACGTGAGGCGTCGTCTTTAGAGACGACAGGAAACACTGCGTTGGCGTTGGATCGATTGCAGGCGTTGTTGGCCTTGGACCCTTCGAACGCTGAGGCCCAAGCTCTCCAAACCCGTCTTCTCGCCGTGCAAGCCGATGCTGAGCAGGAGGCGGCTCGTGAACAGCAGCTCCGAGGGTTGCTCGCCAGCGTCGAAGAGGATTGGAACGGCCAAAGAGTCGAGGCGTCTCTCACCGCCGCCAACCGCGTGTTGGCTTTGGATCCGGGCAACAGTACCGCCCTCGGTTTCGTACTGCGCGCCTATCGCAAGATTAGCCGTGATCTGCTTGGCGCAGGCCGGCAGAACAGTCCTCCCGCCATTCGTTTTGTCGACTTGCGGACCGAGGATGCCGAAGGATCCCAGGTCCAGCTCGTGGCCGATCCCGGTTTCTTGCTGAGCGGCATGATTGTCGACGAATCGGCGGTGGACGTCACTTTTCGGGATGGCGATGGTCGCGAGATCCCTGGCGCCAGCCGCAGCCAGTCGGTGGGGGAGGTGGTCCTCACCGAGTTCAATCTCGAGGCTCGATTGACGGGCGGCTCGACGATGTTTCGCCTCACTGCCACCGATGCCGATGGCCTGAGCTCGGCCAGTGAATACACGGTCGTTTATTCGCCCCCATTCCACCGGGCTCCTTGGTTCTACCTGTTGCTGGCGACCCTGCTCGCACTGCTGACCACCGCGCTTCTATGGCAACGTCATCGACGCCGGCAACGTCTTTTGAAGCGTCGTTTCAACCCCTACGTCGCGGGCGCTCCGGTCTTGAACGAGGATCTGTTTTACGGCCGCGAAGCGCTGCTCAACCGGATCTTGCAAACGGTGCACAACAACAGCTTGCTGCTGCACGGCGAACGGCGGATTGGCAAGACTTCGTTGCAGCATCACCTCAAACGACGGCTGCAACAGCTGGACGATCCAGACTACGAATTTTTCCCGGTTTACATCGATCTCCAGGGCACACCCGAGGAGAAGTTTTTCGCCACTCTGGCGGAGGATACCTTCCTAGAGTTGGCGCCGCTGTTGGGAGATCTCGAGACCGATTTTTCTGATGACCGAGTTTACACCTACCGCGATTTGGTCCGCGACTTGCGGCGGATTTTGGCGGCTCTTGCTCAGAAAACCACTAAGAAGGTCAAGCTGGTGTTGCTGATCGACGAGGTCGACGAGCTGAACGAATACAATCCCAAAATCAATCAAAAGCTCCGAAGCCTGTTCATGAAAAGCTTCGCGGAGAACCTGGTGTCGGTCGTTTCCGGGGTGGCGATCAAAAAACAATGGGAGCGCGAGGGGAGTCCCTGGTACAACTTTTTCGAAGAGATTGAGGTCAAGGCCTTTCGGCGGGAGGACGCGGAGAAGCTGATCGAGGACCCGATCCGCGGCTTGTTCAAGTTCGAAGAGGGGCTGGTCGATCGCGTCATCACCTTGACCGACTGCAAACCCTACTTGATCCAGAAGCTGTGCATCGCGCTCGTCAACCGATTGCACGAGCAAGGGCGACGAATGATCACCCTTGCCGACGTCGAGGCGATCGGCCGGCCGGAGGAAGCGTGAACGCCCGTTCTTCGATCCCCTTCGTCGTCGGGCAGTGGGTGCGTGGCGAGCGGTTCTACGGCCGCTCTTCGCAGCTCGAGGAAATCCTCGAGGGTCCTCGCAATTGCCTATGGCTGCTGGGTACCCGGAGAGTTGGCAAAACCTCGTTGTTGAAGCAGCTCGAGTACCTCACCGTGAGCTCTCCTGAGCGTGGCTACTTTCCGGTGTTCTGGGATTTTCAGGGCACCGACGATCCGGAGGAGCTACACGAGGACTTCGCCGACACCTTGCTCGATGCCGAAGAGCGGCTGGAGGCGATTGACATCGCTCTGAGCGACGTCGAGGCGGACGATCTTTTCGTTTCTCTCGGCAAGCTGCGCCGCAGGTTGCGGGCCCAGGGACTGACCCTCCTGCTGCTCTGTGACGAGGTCGAAGAGCTGATCCATCTCAATGAGAAGGCGCCGGCTTTGTTGCGCAAGCTGCGCCGCGCGATGCAGTCGCGGGAAGGGGTGCGGTCGGTGCTGGCGTCGAGTATCCGGCTGTGGGCGCTGGCTGAGCACGAGGGGGATACGTCGCCATTTCTCCACGGCTTTACGCCGCCGCTCTACATTCAGACGCTGAGTGATGCCAAGGCCAGGGCACTCATTGGGCAGGCGCAGCTGCCGAGCGACCGTCGACCAAACTTCGACCGGGACACGATCGAGCTGATCCGCGACCGCTGCGCCAACCATCCCTATTTGATCCAGCTGGTCTGCAAACGTTGTCTGGAGCTCGGCGATGCCCGCGAGGCTTGCGAAGAGGTGGCAACCGATCGCATGGTCAGCTACTTCTTCTCGGTAGACTTCGACATGCTGAGTGCGGACGACCGTGAGGTGATTCACCTCATCGCCGAACAAACAGCAGCGACCAGCAAGTCGATCCAGCACGACCTACCGCTTGAGTCTGGGGTGGTAGGTAGCAGTCTGCATCGTCTCGAGCACCTTGGTTTCGTCCGCCGCAACCCTGAGCGACGTTATGAGTTGGCTAACTACTTCTTCCGCCGTTGGCTCGCTGAGCTGTCCGGCAGTCGACCACGGCCGACGGTGGATGCCGTGCCGAAGATCAGTGATTCCGAGCGGACTTTGATTCAAGAACGTCGACTTGGCATGTTGGACGACCGCTATGAACTCCAGCAAGAGCTCGGCACCGGCGCTACGGGTGTCGTCTACAAGGCCTACGATACGCTGCTTGGAGTCAAGATCGCAGTCAAGGTGCTCAAAGACGAGTACGCTGACAATGAAGAAGCGCTGGAACGTTTTCGTCAGGAGATTGTTCTGTCCCGCGACATTGGCCACGCCAATATCCTACGGGTCTACCATCTCGGACAGTCCAACGCCAAGACCTACATCACCATGCAGTTGGTCGAGGGCCAAACCTTGGCTCAAGTGGTAGCGACGACGGGCCCACTGCCCGAAGCCCGGATCTTGGCCTTGGCAACTCAGCTGGCGTCAGCCCTCACCGCGGCCCATGCTCGGCAGGTGCTGCATCGCGACATCAAGCCGCAAAACATTATGGTTGATGCCAGTGATGCGGTTTTTGTCACAGACTTCGGGCTGGCGCGGGTCATCGGTCATCCAGGAATCACCCGCGGTGGGCTGTTCCTCGGCACGCCGTATTACACCTCGCCGGAGCAAGCGAATCTCGAACCGTTGGACGGCCGCTCGGATCTCTACTCCCTTGGCTTGATCCTGTACGAGATGGCGGTTGGCCGGCGTCCGTTCGAGGCCGACTCCACGCAAGAGGTTTTGGATCTGCATCGTCACGCCCCAGCGCCGGATCCCCGATTGTGTCGACCGGATCTCAACCCAGCGCTCGGCGAGCTTATTTTACGCTGTCTTGAGAAGGATCCGGCGCGACGTTATGCTGACGCTGGCTCCCTGGGACGCGCACTCGTCGAGCTGGTATGAGATCGCGCGCCGCACCGTAACGTGGCTTAACGCTGCGGTGGAAGTGCGGAATCGATGTCGGCGCATCCTGCGAGGCGAGGCGAGGCTGCAGCGGCACGGATAAGCCATAATAGATTACCCCACTCATCCACAGCGAGGAGGCCCCACTGAATCTCGTTTCGATCCTCGGTCTGATTGTTCTGCTCGCCCTCGCGTGGGGGATGTCTTACCATCGACGCCAGGTGCGCTTGCGTCCGATCCTGTGGGGGCTAGGCCTGCAGTTTTTGCTGGCCCTCATCATCCTACGGCGGGACGTGTGGAGCTTCGTTGGCCTGGTGCTCCTTGGACTGTTGGTGGTGAGTTACATCTATCACCAGGGAGAGCGACGGTCGGCCCTGAGCTGGCCGGTGATCGCCGGGGTTTGCGCCGGGTCGATGATTGTCGGCGCCATGCTCTACCAGTTGCCAGAGCAGATCCAGGGGGGGCTCTTCCTGGTCGTCGCGGCGGGCTTGGTGTTGGCGTCGCGTCAGCCGCCATCACGGCTTAGACGGTTGGCCGGTATTCTGCTGGTGGCGAATGGGGGCGCCTGGGTGATTCATCGTCAGCTTTATGGCTATGAAGTGTTCAAGGCGCTCGGCAGCGCGATCACCGGCTTTCTAGACCTGGCGAGTTATGGCTCCCGGTTTCTATTTGGCAACCTGTCGGATCCGCAGCACTTTTTCCCCGCGACGGCGGGTTGGCCGGGTTTCGGTTTCCAGTTCGCTTTTTACTTGCTGCCGGTGATCATCTTCTTCGCCGCCTTCATGTCGGTGCTCTACTACTTTGGGATCATGCAACGGGTGATCGAAGCGGTGAGTGGCTTCATGCGCTGGACGATTGGCACCAGCGGCGTCGAGACCTTGTCTTGTAGCGCCAACATGTTCATCGGTCAGACCGAAGCGCCGCTGATGGTGCGGCCCTATCTGGCGGGCACCACCCGATCCGAGCTGATGACGATCATGGTGGGGGGCTTTGCGACGGTGGCCGGCAGTGGTTTGGCGGTTTACGCGGCGATGGGGATGCCGGCAGCCCACCTACTGGCGGCCTCGATCATGTCGGCGCCGGCGGCATTGGTGATCGGCAAGATCATCTTGCCCGAGCTCGAGTCCTCGGCGACCGCGGGTGACGCCAAGCTGCCCGAGGTCGACGCCGGCAGCAATGTGATCGAAGCGGCGTCGAACGGCATCAGCGACGGTCTCAAGCTGGCGCTCAATGTTGGCGCCATGTTGATCGGCTTCATCGCTCTGATCGCCGCCCTTGACGTGTTGCTGAGCTTCGTCGACTCGCTGATCGATGGCCGCCTGTTGGGTGGCGAAGTGGTCAACTACGCCGCCAACAACATGTCGCCGGTGGCCTCGGAGTTCCAGGGGATCTTTCCCGGCTCGCTGCGCACCCTCTTTGGCACCTTGCTGGCACCGCTGGCCTGGGTGATGGGGGTGCCGTGGGTGGATGCGCCTGCGGTTGGGCATCTGTTGGGCGTCAAGCTCAGTCTCAACGAATTCGTCTCCTACGGCATCTTGCAAACCAGCATTCAAGAAGGCACCCTCAGCGAGAGGTCGATCATTATCTCGACCTACGCGCTGTGCGGCTTCGCCAACTTCTCGTCGATCGGGATCCAGATCGGCGGACTCGGGGCCTTGGCTCCAGAGCGGCGCAGCGACTTGGCCAAGCTTGGCTTGCGAGCGATGTTCGGTGGCGCTTTGGCCTCTTGGCTGACGGCGACGATTGCAGGGATTCTGCTGTAGATGTCCGAGCGAGTTGTCGTCTTCGGCGGTGCATCTCTCGATACGCTGCACTTCCGTGGTCAAACCGTGCGATCCGCTGGCGGCGCGGGGCTCTACACGGCTTTGGCCGCTCACCGTGCGGGTGCACAGGTCACGATGGTGGGGCCGGTACCGGACCCGATGCCGGCTGAGCTCGCCAGCGTCGCGGAGCGGTTGGACTGGCGTGGCCCTAGCGTGCCGCCGGCACGTTTGCCGAGCTTCGAGATCGCACATCTCGGGGGCGGCAAGACGGAAATGCGAAGTGCCCAATCGCGGGCTGAAGCCGATCTCGGGATTGACTGGGTTCCCGCTGACGTGTCCGCTGATTGGGTATACTGCATCCCCCTCGTCGACCCGCATCGACAGCTCGAGGTGCTGCGTTACTTTGCCGATCGTGGACGGAAAACGGCCTGTGGAACGTACAGCACTGTAGTCGCAGAGGAGCCTGAAACTGTTCGCCAAGCTCTGACCGTGGCTGATGTTTTCTTCTGCAACGAATCGGAAGCGGTTGGACTTTTCGGAGAGCTCGATGCGGCACGGACTGAACCGGGTCGGCTGCTGTTCGTGACTCGCAGCGCCCGAGGCGTGCGGGTGATCCAGGGTGACTATGTCACCGAAGTACCCGGCGTGACGGTGGAGGAGCTCGATCCCACCGGCGCTGGCGACACCTTCTGCGGCACGGTCCTCGCGCGGTTGGCGGCCGGTGAACATCCCATCGTGGCGGCACGGCAGGGGGTGGCGGCCGCTGCGGAGATGGTGACGGCGGTTGGCCCGGCAGCTCTATTACGCAAACGGACGCCGGGATCGAGCCACCCGGCGCTTGATGGTGGAGTCGTCGTCGACGATGAGCAGGTTGCTCGGGTTGCCGCCGAGTTGGCTAAGCTGGACGAGGTGACCCCTTTCAACTTCACCGGGCGAGATTTTCCGGCGCCGGATCACCCCTACGCTCTCGACTTCTTTTTTGCCGCGACCGTGCAGCAATTCGGGTTCTGGTCCGTCGTCGACGGGCGTTTTGATGCTCCGGCCGTGCTGCGTCTCGAGGACCGCGATCTCAAAGGCAGCGACTATTTGTGGGCTGCGTACCACCGTTGGTTGAATGACGATCCGGCCGGCCTAACGCCGCGCGGACAGCGAGACCTCGACGTCGAGACTTTTGTGCAACGCCTGGAGTCCAGTGACGGACATCGGTTGCCGGCTCATGCGCTGCATCTTCAGCAGGCACAGGCTTACGGTCGCGACCTCACAGCCCTCGGTTGGCAGCCGGCCGAGATGGCGGCCCTAGCCAATGCCGATCCCCGTCCCTTGCGTCGTTTCTTGAGCCTGCTGGATCACGTCGGCGGCTTCAAGGAGGATCCGCTGCGCAAGAAGTCAGTACTGCTGGCGCTCATCCTGCGTCAGCGGCCAGAAGGCTTCCTGGCCTTCTCGGACTCTGAGCCGGTGCCGCCGGTGGTCGACTATCACATCCAACGGAGTTGTTTGCGTATCGGGCTGGTCCGCGTCACCGACCCTGACCTGAGGCGACGTGTTACCGATCGTCAGATCCTTCCGTCAAGCGATGAAGAACGAATTCGCCAAACATGTTACCGCGCGATGGAGCAGCTCCAGAGTGCCAGTGGACGGTCGATGGGAGCCGTAGACTGGTTCTTCTTCCAGAATCGCAGGCGGTGTCCAGAGATGACCGAGCCGGTTTGTGGGCAGTGCCCACTCGATTCGGTCTGTGCCCATGACAAGGCCCTGTTTCAGCCGGTGGTGCGTACCACGTTCTACTGACGTTGTGATGTATGATGAGAGGTCTGTCGATGTTCCTCTGAACAAGAATTGCTCCGGTTACCGACAAGACTCGAGTCTAGATCATTAGGGGTTTTTACGATTTTTCGTCGCGCTCATCGTTTGATCGTCACCCTCGCTAACGCGTCACCAAAGCGGGTAAACGATGAGCGTTGAACGCCCACTTGCTGTCGTCGCGGTGGGTGGTAACTCGCTGATTGTGGACGCCGAACACATCGCGATTCCGTGCCAGTCCTTGGCTGCGGCGGAGACGGCGCACCACCTCGCTGATATGGTCGAGGGGGGGTGGGATGTAGTTGTAACCCACGGCAACGGGCCGCAGGTGGGTTTCATCCTGCGTCGGGTAGAACTGGGCATCCACGAAGTTCCGCCGATTCCGATGAACTATGCCACCTCCAACACTCAGGGTTCGATCGGCTACATGTTTCAGCGGGCGTTGCGTAACGAGTTCCGCCGTCGCCAAATCCACCGCGAAGTGGCGACGCTGGTGTCCGAGACTTTGGTGGATCGCCAGGATCCGGCATTCGCGGAGCCGACGAAACCGATCGGCCCACATTTGGGCGAGGCGATCGCCCGCCAGCGAGCGGCGGAACAAGGTTGGGTAGTCAAGGAAGATGCCGGTCGCGGTTGGCGACGGGTGGTGCCGTCCCCGCGACCCCAAGAGATTCTAGAGCTCGAGCTGATCCGACAGTTGCTCGCTGCGGATACCATGGTCATCGCGTGCGGCGGCGGCGGTATTCCGGTCTTCAAGAACGATCGCGGTGATCTGCAAGGCGTGGAGGCAGTGATCGACAAAGATCATGCGTCGAGTCTATTGGCTCGCGAGTTGAACGCCGACCTGTTGATGATCTCGAACGCGGTCGAACGGGTGGCGATCCACTTCAACCAGCCGAGCCAGCGTTGGCTCGATCGCATGACGGTTGCCGAGGCGCGCCGCTACGATAGTGAAGGCCACTTTCTGGCTGGCAGCATGGGACCCAAGATCCGTGCCGTGATCGATTTTGTCGAGGATACCGGCAACCCGGGAGTGATCACAGATCCTCCGCATTTGTTGCAGGCGCTTGCTGCTGGTGGCAGCGGGACCCGGATCGTGAGGGACGACTAGCCGATTCCCATTCAGAGGCACTCTTGGGGTCCGTGTTCGGGTCTGTGAAGCCAACTGGGCCGACACAAGTCGGCCTACTGTGAGCCTACGACCAGTTCGACAGATCGCCGGACTCGAAGCCATCAGTGAAGATGCTGCCGCCGCCGCAGACCTCGGAGCCCGGGATGACGGCGCGGATCGCTCCATGGCCGTAGGTGTTGTTGGGCACCTCGCTGCCAGCGGTTCCGCCGCAGGTCTGGCCGCTGGTCAGAGGCGCGGCGGTGTCTATGATGTATTGCTCGATGACGTCGACTTGGCCGCGCAGGCAGGGCTGGGCGGAGATCAAGAGTGCGACTAGCCCGGCAACGTGGGGGCTCGCCATGCTGGTGCCGCTGATCGAGCCGTAGGTGTCACCCGGAAAGCTCGAACAGACGCTGACACCGGGAGCCGAGATGTCGGGTTTTAGACGGTTGGAGCCATCCACGGTCACTGGCCCACGGCTGCTGAAGCTGGCAATGTTGTCGCTGACATTGGTGGCGCCAACCGTGAAGGCGCCGCCGTAGATTGCTGGCGGGGTAGCGACACTGCTGCAACCTGAACCGGAGTTGCCCGCCGAAGCGACCACGAAGGTTCCGGCCGCACGCACGTTCTCGAGAACGGCTCGCATCACGTTGGGATCGGTACAACCCTCGGACGCCGGGCAGCCCCAGGAATTGTTGATGACGTCAGGAGCCCGCGAGGGGTCTGGATTCAGGCCGTTGGAATCGGTCGGCGCGAGGAAAAACTCGAAACACTCGCTGTAGGTCGCTGGCGTGCCGTTGCCTTGATCCATGTTGCGGCAACCGATCCACTCGGCGCCGGGCGCCATGCCGATCATGCTGCTACCGAACGAGCCGACCATGGTGCCGGCGGTGTGGGTGCCGTGGCTGCTGTCATCACATGGGAATGGAGAGTCGGCGCCGCAGCTACCGCCACCGCTGTGGATCGAATCGTGCCAATTGTAGTTGTGGTCGGCACTGACGCCATTCCAACCGCGGTATTGGCCCTGCAATGCTTCATGCTCCCAGTCGTAACCCGTATCCTGGCCACCGACGACAGCACCGGTACCGTCAAATCCCGCGGCCCAGAAGTCCGGTGCGCCAGTGTGTCCGATACCCGCCTCGACGCCACCGGGAGGGCAGGCGCCGTCAGGGGTCCGGTCGTTCTGATCGACACCCTCCGGTTCCATGTTGACCCACGGGTTGGCGCTGATCCGTCGCACGTCGGTGCGGCGCGCCATCGCTTCGGCGACCGTCCGATCGCCCCGCACCCAGATCATATTGGCGATCCAGAACGGCCTGACCTCTGCGCCGCGTTTACTGAGGTCCGCCAGCACTGCCGGTTGAGTGACCGCTGCAATCGCTTGCAGTTGCTCGAAGACATATCGCCCGCGGGCTTCCTTGGTCGACATGTGAGCGGCCAGTCGAAGGTCCGCCTGTGCGTCCAGAAATACCAAGAATTCAGTGTCTCCGCTGCGAGCCGCGGTTGCCAAAACCCAGGGATCAACCTTGTCTGTCCAAGTAAGGGCACTGGTGCCACCGGCAGCATGGGAAGGGACTCCGAAAGCGAGCTGGCAGACCACCGACATGATCATCAACGGCGCAACTCGAAACGCAGGGTTACGGACTGGGATCAGGTGCATGACTCCTCCGTCGAACTTGGATTTTGGATGGAGAAAGTAAAGCTAGAGCACAGCGTTTGAGGCCGAGGCGTTCATCATACGATCATTGTTGGCGCGGTGGAAGCAGCGGCAGTCGACTAGAATACGAGATCCGACCGAGCCTAAGGAGAGAAAGATGATTGAACGTAGACTGGCTGTCCGAGGTGCTCGACGAGAACTTGTTCTTGGCTTGGCGCTGATTCTTGGGATGGTTGTGGTTCCAATTCCGGCTCTGGCGCAGCCTATTCAGGCGGTGTTCTTCGATCTTGGCGACACCTTGGTCGAAGACGCTGGCGGTGGCATGTTCGGTCTCCGTGCTGGTGCGGCGGAGACGGTGGCCGCTTTCCAGGCTTTGGGGATCGAGATCGGCATCATCACCAATGTACCAGCGGGCTGGACTCGGGCCGACTTGGAAGCCGTTCTGCTCGAACCCGAGTTTCTAGACGAGTTCAGCGTCCTCGTTCTGTCGTCGCAGGCTCCTGCGTCTAAGCCAGACCCTGCCATCTATACCTTCGCCCACGGTTTGTTGACGACTGCTGTTTCGATCACAGAAGTTGCTTTCGTCGGCGAGACCCTCGGCGAGATCGCCAACGCTGAAATCAATCCGACCGAGGGTTGTCGAGCCGTCGGCATGGTCGGTGTCCATCTGTCAGATGCCGCGCCGAGTCCAATGACGGACTTTACGATCCCGACCGACGACTTGCTGCAGGCGGTAGCGATCGTCGATGGGAGGAATACGATATTCACGGATGGCTTTGAAACCGGGGATACGACGGGGTGGTAGTGGATCTCAGGTTCGAGTTGGTCGGAGCCACTGCACGATAGGCACAGCAATCAGCGATTTGAGTATTGCTCCGATCAAGAAGGGAGCGATACCGCGAGTCCACGCGGCTTGAGGCCCGAGAAACATCGCGAGTCGACCGCCACCGAGGAGTAGAATGACAGCGTGGGCGGCTACCATCGCGGCCAGCAAGTGACCAATGCGTCGCCAACCCATGGGCATGTGCCGATCGCGATTCGCCGCCCATCCGGCCAGCCAGGCTCCGACGACGAAGCCAACGAGGTAGCCACCGGTCGGTCCCGTCAGATGCTCGAGACCGGCGGCGCCGTCGGCGAATACTGGTAGACCAACACATCCGGCCAGCAAGTAAAGCGCGACTGCTAGCGGCCCAAAAAGTCTTCCGAGCATCGCTCCGGCGAGTAGTACTGCCAACGTTTGGCCGGTCACTGGTACCGGGCTGAGGGGGACGGCGACAGCGATTCTGGCTGCGACTGTGATCACGACGATCGCCAGGATCGCGCCTCCTATGCCGCGCCTCAGCCGGGTCGCGAGATGCGCCACGGGTGTGGGGGTGGTTGTTGGGGCTGTGGAGCGAGAGAAGTTGCGATCGATCATGTGAATTCATCGGTGGATGGCTGGGGGCGAATGCCTGAGACGATTCTCTTCGATCGACGAGCTTCACAACGGGCTTCACAGTAGAATCCTCGCGATGAGCCGGGTTCAATCTGCCGACAAGTTGGCCTCCGAAGATTTTGTGCTCGCCGAGTGGCGCGTCCAGCCGAGTCTCAATCGCCTTTCATTGGGTGATCGGACGGTGCAGGTTGAGCCCAAGCTGATGGATGTGTTGAGCTTTCTGGCGGAGCATGCCGGTGAGGTGGTCTCCAAAGACGACATCACTAACGCGGTTTGGACCGACCAATTCATCACCGACTCCGTGGTGACGCGGGCGATCGCCGCGTTGCGTCGCGCCCTCGACGACGATGCCCACGATCCGCGCTACATCGAGACGATTTCCAAGCGTGGCTATCGGTTGATCGCGCCGGTCACCAGTGAGTCGAAGCGGCATTCCACCAGCGACGTAGAGTCCGCAGAAGTATCTCCGGCGCCACCGATCTCCGCTGCCCTCGCCGATTCACCCACGCCCCGGAAGGTTTCGCCAGCGTCCCCTTTTGTTGTCGGTCAGTGGGTGCGCGGTGAACACTTCTACGGCCGTGTGGCTCAGATCAGCGAGATTCTGGACGGCAACCGCAATTGGTTGTGGCTGCTGGGAACCCGTCGGATCGGCAAGACGTCACTCCTCAAGCAGCTCGAATACTTGACCGCGAGCTCGCCAGAGAGCGGCTACTTTCCGATCTTCTGGGATCTGCAAGGCGCTGCAAGCTCTGAAGAACTGCACGAAGATTTCTCGGACGCCTTGTTAGATACCGAAGATCGCCTCGATCGCCTGGGTATCCCAGTGTCAGAGGTCGCGGCCGACGATCTCTTCACTAGCCTTGGGCGTTTGCGCCGTAAGTTGCGTTCTAAGAAGATGTGCCTGCTGTTGTTGTGTGACGAGGTTGAAGAGCTCATTCAACTGAAGGCGAAGGATCCGTCGCTGCTGCGCAAGTTACGGCGCGCCATGCAGTCGCGGGAGGGGATCCGGTCGGTGTTGGCGTCCAGCGTTCGATTGTGGGCCCTGGCCGATCAGAAAGAAGACACCTCACCATTTCTTCATGGCTTTACGCCGCCGGTTTATCTCGATCCACTCACCGACGACGAGGCTCGGGCGCTGATCCGTCATACGCAGCTGAGTCCCGACGGACGCCAGGCGTTTGCCGATGCGGGGGTCTTCGACGATCGGGCGGTTGAAGAAATTCGCCAGCGCTGT
>JAJCXQ010000572.1 GCA_029263355.1 Acidobacteriota bacterium
GCCCACTTAAGGCCGCGAAGGTGAAGAAAAAGACCGTTGAATCGAGGCTGGTCAAGTCCTTGTACGACCCAACGAGGGCCCGCGTCAGGAGATCGATATACCCCGGGCCATAGTACGCCGAGCCCTTCAACATCATGTGCTCGAGAAAGTGAGCGACGCCGCCCAGACCAGGCGTCTCGTCGCGGGTACCTGCCCCGTAGATGACCGCGGTCGCAACCACCGGCACTCGCCGATTCTCCACCACACACACCGTCAGACCATTGGCGAGGCGCCGCACGCGAGGACGCGGCAGCACGCGCCGCAACTCTTCGAGCTCGGTCCGCCAGCGGGGTCGCGCCGTCAAGACATTCGTCGTGTTCATCATGTTGTTGGTTTTCGAAAGCACGCTCCAACCCGGAGACGCTTTCGAGCTCGCCGGCCCCGTTCCCAACCTTACGAAGCCTTCAGAGCGTAGGTTTCCTGATCGCGGCGTGGATAGAGATGACGACTCTGCTCGAAGAATCGCCGAGAGGACGGATCCCATGCAAGATTGGAGATTTCGATCTCGCGATCACGCAGACGGATCCAATTACAAGTATTGCGGCGGCGCTCGCAGCCGCGACCGCGACTCGAGGTCGACGTCCCCGAGTGCACCAGCAGCACCGGCCGGCCCCCCGAGGGGTAATAGGCTTCGGTGTTTCCGATCCAACTCTGGTGTAAGTGCCCTGAGAGGACCATCTCGACCCCTTCGCGATTCAAGATCGTGATCATGTCGTGAGCGTTCTCGAGCACCCGCTGAGTGTCGAACCTTGGTGGTGGCACCAATTGATGGTGGGCCACAACAATTTTCGCTACGCCTTTGGGAACAGCGGCCAGCCGGCTCGCCAGGCTCCGTTGGCTGGCTCGGCTCACTCGGCCATCCCTTACCGTCCAATTGAACGCCGTATTGACCCCCACAACCGCCATCTCCGAATCTTGGAACGTTGGCTCGAGATCTTCGGCAAAGTGTCGACGATAGGCTCCAAACGGCGCCCCTAACCGCTCCCAGACCCGATACATCGGCACGTCATGATTGCCGGGGACCGTCAGCGAAGGTACCTCGATCCGGTCGACAAACGCCCGTGCCTCGTCAAATTGGGCGGGTTTGGCGCGTTGGGTGAGATCCCCCGAAATCACCACTAGATCCGGGCCACGCTGTGCGATCAGCGCCAAAACACCCTCCGAAACTTCCTTCCGGTGAGGCGGGCCGAAGTGCACGTCCGAAATGTGGAGTATCTGGCGCAAGTGCCTCGACTCCGCCTCGACCGCCCGAGTGGTCATCCATCGCGCCTTTCGCCGGGATCGTCCCCAAGGAGGTTGGAAATATTGCGGTCAACCTCCGTCGCTGCAAAATTCGAAAGCGCTTCGAGAATTGCCGCCCCATGCCGGCGACCGAGCAGAAATCCTCCAAGACCGGACAGAACCAATGCCGTCAGCGGGTAGGAGACTACCTTGTCGCGCCATTCCAAGGATTCGGGCAACAGCTCATCGAGGACGTTATCTGCCAGGGAATTTTTCCGCTCACCATCCATGACTCGGTCTCCGCGCTGTGTTCCACGATCCTTATCGAGAGGTTCTTGCAGGCTCGACATGATTTGAGGCGCCACTCCTACCCGTCGTTGACGAGACTACCCTCTACAGGCCTAGATAGGCAGTGCCCGTGTCGAAGTTGATGCTGGCGGGACTCACGGCCGCGCCACTCGGTGACTCGTTCCCGAGCAGCGCAACCTCCGACGACCCGCAGTCCGCGCGCTAGTCGCGGCGGGGACGAAACAGCAGGCCAAGCAGGAAACCTGCAAGGCCAGCGATCAGAACAGCCGTGCCTGGCTTTTCGCGCACAAAGTCGTTGACGTCACCGACCATGTAGTCGACATCTTTGCGCACTCGGGTGTAGCCATCCTGCACTTGCTCCGACGTTGCCTGATAGCGGGCTCGTGCCGCCTCCCGGGCCTGCTGGGATTTCTCCTGAGCGGTGGCGGACGCTTGTTGGAAACGATCCCCGACGTCAGCAGCGACGTGCTGGAATCGTTCACGCGCATCACCGACCGCAGCCTGAACCTTCTTCTTTGCCTCGTTGATGGCTCGGACATTACCCTTCGCCGACTCGTCGGCGCCGGCATCACCTTGCAGGTCTTGTTCTTCGGATATTTGACCGTCTGCTGTCTGCTCACTCATGTTGAAGCCTCCTAACGTATGTTGAACACCTCAGTTGAAAGGTGCCAAGTAGCTTATTCTACACTGTCGATAGCTTTCCGTTGGCCCAGATTTGAGCTTCGGGGTGATTTTTTCGTATTTTCGCCCGCGTCCATCGTCTTCGCGAAGGGCCCGGAGCTGTATCGCTGGAGGGAGTGGTACACTGATCGCAGGCTATGCTGACTCGTTTCGAAGCCTTGGCAGCCGCATTCGGAACCGCCAACCCTCTTCACCGTGCACGATAAAGATACCCTACTGGTACGCATCCGTGAGCGTCTTGGGGGCCATGACGCCTCCGACCCGTGGATCGCCCTGCCACGCAGAGTGTTCCGTTTTCTGGCACTTTCAGTGTCCAAGGCGAGAGCGGACAACCTGAACCAACAGGCATCGGCGTTGGCCTTCATCACCATCGTCTCGCTGGTGCCTCTGCTCGCCGCGTTGTCTTTTCTCGGAGCCCGTTGGTTCGATGACCGTCAGGAAGGGATGGTCGATCTCCTCAGCCACATCCTCCCTTATTCCGAGGAAACCGTGGTCGAGACCCTGCAGGGCTTCCTGCAGCAAGCCGAAGCGATCCGTGGCATTGGCTTCGCCATTTTCATCCTGTCGTCGATGGCGGTGTTCACCAACATCGAAGCCACGCTCAATCGCATCTGGAACGTCCCTCGCAAGCGACCGTTCCGCAGCCGGCTACTGTCGTTCACCCTGGTCTTGTTCTGGGGCCCCCTGGTGATCGGCGCCACCTACTCGGTGCTCTTCTATCTCAAGCAACGGCCGGCTCTCGAGGGCATCGCCGGCTCCTTGCCGGTTCAGCTGGTCCCCTTCACCGTGACGCTGCTCGGCTTGACCATGCTCTATTGGCTGGTGCCTTATACGACGGTCCGGTTTCGCAGTGCTTTCGCTGGCGGCCTGACCGCCGCCCTGCTGCTCGAAGGCTTGCGCCAGGGGTTTGGCATTTACGTCGATCAAGTCCGCAACGTGTCGCTGATCTACGGCGGCTTCGGTCTGTTGTTGCTGTTCATGATCTCGATCCAAATCGCGTGGTGGATTGTGTTGTTGGGCAGCGAAGTCGCCTACAGCTTACAAAATGCCGAATACATGTCGAGTCAGCGGCACCCTGCCGCCCCCCTCGAAGGCAGCTGGGTCGCCCTCGCCGCCCTCATCTTTGCCACTCAACGATTTCGCGCCGGTAACCCGGTCACCCCTCACGAGCTCCTCGCCGAGCGTCTGCAACTCTCAGCCAACGAGGTCGGCGACATCTTGGCACCGCTGCTCCAAGCCGGCCTGCTCTGTGAGTCGAGTGGCGACACCGACGGCTATCTACTGGCCTGCGATCCTTATCAGCTCGACATCTCGACAGTCTTCGATCTCTACGAACTCAACCATAGGGACCTGCTACAACCCCCGCCCGACGACCCCACCGATGGTCTCGAAGATCTGCGCAGCCAGATCGTCACCGAGCGCACTCGCCAAAGCCAGGGCGTCATGTTGATCGACCTCATCGACGCCAAGACCGAAGCCACCGAAGACACGCTGACCCATGACACGTCCACTCCTGCCGCGATCCACGCCGAGCAACCCGCTTAGGTCTGAACTGCGTGGCTAGACGCCCAGCCGCCAGTCGATTGAGCACCCTTCCTCCACAAAGGCGTCTTTGCCTACCTCGAACGAGCGACCCGTCGCCGCAAGCTCAGCTATTAGGAGATCAAACTCGCGACAAGACGGGGGAAAGGCGCCTTTCCCGAGATCAGACTTGCGACCCACGCTCGAGAGAAGACCTTTAGAAACTTCGGAATCAAGTCTTCCCGCGGCAGGACTCGATTCCGAACCTCCGAAAGGTCTCTTCCCGCTCGAAGGGCATCAGTTCTAACTTCGGAAAGGTCTTTTCCAGCCAATGTGGGCGAGTATCGTCATCCGAAAGGTCCTCTCCCAGGCGTTTGTTCTCGCAAGTTTCGTAGCAATCACCCAAATCGGGTCGAAATGCTCCCGATTTGGCCACATTTGCCCCCTGATTGTGCCCGACATCAGCACCAGCAACCAGCAGCACACCAGCAGCACCAGCACACCAGCAGCACACCAGCAGCACACCAGCACCTCCATCGGCCCCGTCATCACCGGTCACGGCGCCTCTGGCGATGCTGATCGGGAACCAGCCGTGGCGAAAGACGGCAAACTTCGAGGGTTTAACGACTGCCGCTCGGTCGCGTTCCTGCATCGGTGCAGCAAGCTTGTTGCGCGGAGGTTGCCACAGCGAGGCCCTGCGGCTACAATGAGCCCCCTTTGACGGGGCAGTAGCTCAGCTGGGAGAGCACCACGTTCGCATCGTGGGGGTCGAGGGTTCGAGTCCCTTCTGCTCCACCATTCGCTCCTTGCAGTCGCTTTGGCGGACCCGAAGCGCCTCGGCAGTCTCGCGGCTCGCGATCCTGGAGTCAGCGACTCGCATGCCGCCTGCGCAATCGCAATGGTGAATAGAGCAGGCCAGTCTGGAGCGGTCCCCTGCGTCGAAGAAGCAATATCCATCTCACACAAAACTCAACCCTGGGTTTAGTTTTGTGCAACAGGACTTATACCGCAGAGATTATCGAACCTCGTCATGAGCAGACCACCGAGCCTTAGAGGGAACAAGGAGACGTTTGCCTTGAAAATCCGTCACCTCATGACAGCTTTTCAAGGTAAAATACCTGCATGCTCGAACGCCACAGGCACATTACAAGGCTTCGATGGCTCTTTCAGACGTTTCCCGCCGTCGCGATCCTCGGTCCTCGTCAAGTCGGCAAGACGACTCTTGCACGAGCCTATGGGGGAGGCTTCGAGGGGCGGGTAACCCACTTCGATCTCGAGAATCCCGCTGACCTCGCCCAGCTTGCCGATCCGCTCCTATCTCTGGGGGAGCTGGAGGGATTGATCGTGCTCGACGAGATTCAAAGACGCCCTGAGATCTTTCCGATGCTCAGAGTTCTGATCGATCGCCCTGAGGCTCGCGCGCAGTTCTTGATCCTCGGGAGTGCCTCACCCGAGCTACTTCGGCAATCTTCTGAGACTCTCGCTGGGCGGATCGCTTTTCACCGCCTGCGAGGATTAGCCCTCGATGAGGTGAAAACGGGCCAGGAAAGCCAAGGGATGCATGATCGCCTTTGGCTACGCGGCGGCTTTCCTCGGTCCTTTCTTGCAGGGGGTGACAAAGAGAGCCTGGAGTGGAGGCGAGCCTTCATTCGAACGTTCCTAGAGCGGGATCTTCCCCAACTCGGTAACCGTGTCCCCTCCGACACCCTGTTTCGGTTCTGGTCGATGCTGGCGCACTACCATGCGCAGACCTGGAACGGAGCCGAGCTTGCCCGAGCCTTCGGTGTTTCGGAAAGTAGCGTCCGGCGGTACCTCGATATCCTCACCGACAGCCTGGTCATTCGACAACTCCCACCATGGCACGAGAACCTATCCAAACGACAGGTCAAGTCACCCAAGGTATTCCTCGAGGACTCGGGAATTCTCCATGCTCTACTCGGCATCGAGGATGGCAACGCCCTCGCGAGACATCCCAAGGTTGGAGCTTCTTGGGAAGGATTCTTGCTGAAGGAGATCATCGAGCACCTCGGGGCACATCGTGAGGAGTGCTTTTTCTGGGCGACTCACTCCGGTGCCGAGCTCGATGTGCTCATTGTTTCTGGAGAACAGCGCCTGGGATTCGAGATCAAACGCACGACGGCGCCACGGGTCACGCGTTCGATGCGGTCCGCCATCTCCGATCTCAATGTAGACAAGCTCGACGTTGTTCACGCCGGCCCATCAACCTTCCCCCTGACCGACAGGGTACGGGCGGTCGCTGCAGATCGACTACTACTCGATCTCGACCCAATCCGCTCGTGAACACTCCGACCGTGGCGGCTCGCTCCGCTCACGCTCGGGGCTCCGCACATTCGGAGGCAATCCCCCTGGATCTGAATCTCAGGCGGAATAATCGAACCTTGCGTCCACGGTCGACGATTGGGCCTCTTGACGAGCACAAGGACATGATCCACTCCCAGCCTCTACCGACGATAATCTCCCCACTGCGCCGTCACCCGCGGCTGTTGACCTTGGGACATCGAGTTGGTGAAGGTCCAATCGTAATCGGCAACGGAGTCGGGTTCGATCTCTAGCGTCAGCGTGGTTGTGCCGGCGTGATCACCGTCGACGTGTAAGGTCAGCTCGAGATAGCCGACGGCGACTTCGCTGCCGGTGTTGTGCAATTGCCCTTCGACAATCACATCGTTTCCGTTGGCGATAGCTAGTGGCTCCCACACATAGACCGACGATTTCGCCGGCGGCTTCTGTTTTGGTGGTGTGCTCACAACACCGGGACGCAGCTCATTGAGCTTGGCGACGGCTCTCTCCAAACCCTCTTTGTATCGCCTGGCCTCGTCTCGGGCACGCTCGAGCTCGGCAGACGGATCGCCAATGCCGGCTAGCTCAGCGTGCTCGAGTTGCAGTTTGAGGTCGGCATTCTCAGCGACAAGTTGATCCACTTCGGCCTGCAGACGCTCCTGAGCCCGGTTCTTGGCCCCGATCTCGATCGTCGCGACGTCCAGCTTGGCGAGGCAGGCCTCGGTGTTGGCCCGGTCAGCGGACGCGGTGTCTGGCGGCGGACTGCAGGCGATCAATCCTAGAGTGATGGCCAGGAGAGCAGCTTTCATATCCTTCCCTTCTATCGGTTCAGACGACTCGAGAGAATTGGCTTCCTGCAATGGGTCGCGTCAAGAGCAACTGGGTCGCGTTAAGAGTAACTCAGATTCACGGGTGACCTGCCCAGGCGGGTGGTCTGCCCCGACACAGGCTTCGGTATGATGGTGGGCTCGCAGCGATCGACTGAGGTGAGGAGAAGCCCCAATGAAACGCTGGATCAGCTGGACGGCTGGGCTTTCGGTGCTCGCACTGGCAGGCGCGCAAACTTGGGCCGCTCGGGCGTTCCAACGCCAGGTCGATTCATTGATCGCTGGTCTCGACGATGGCGAACCGATTCCACCGCATCACAACGCCATCCCACAAATAATCCGGGATTTCGTCGATCGCGCAGGACCAAAGGATCCGGTGCCAACTCGGATCAAGCTGCGCCAACGCTGCCAGATGCGGTTTGCTCCCGATGAGCCTTGGCGAGGTGTCGATGCCGAGCAGACGATAAGTGTCGGCGAGTTGGGCTTCGTTTGGCTTGCCGAGTCGAAGATGGCGCCGCTGGTTTCGGTGCGGGTGGTGGATGCGTTTGTCGGTGGCCAGGGTTTGCTCGAGGTGCGACAGTTCGGGTCGCTGAAGCTCGCACGTGCGACTGGCCCCGATGTCGACCGCGGTGAGCTGATGCGTTACCTCGCCGAGCTGGCTTGGGCTCCTCACGCACTGCTCCACAACCCTAACCTGTCGTTTCGACAACTCGAGCCCAACATCATCGAAATTTCGGCGGGCTCGACGAATCCAGCGCGCGTCCGGTGGATCGTCGAGGATGGCGACGTCGTTCGGGTCGAAGCCGATGGCCGCCCGCGTGACGAAGGCCAGAACGTCACGGTCGATCGCCCATGGGAGGGCACCTTCAGTGATTATCAAGTCATCGGCGGCTATCGCGTTCCGCGACACGCTGAAGTCGGCTGGCGACTCGATGATGGCTTGTTCAATTACTGGCGCGGCGAAATCCTGGACTTGACGGCGGAAACGCCAGCCTGAGAATCAGTCACGGACGCTTCCAGAGCTTCCAAAATAGCCGGTCGACGGGACGAATCGACTCGCGCCTGCTCTCTGCCACCGATCCCTCGGCGGTTTGATACCGTTCCCCATGTTGGGAACAACACCATGACGCAAGACGCAGTACGAGACACACAACGCGAGCTCCGGATTCTGGAACTGGTCGGCGATGCGCTGGAACTCGAGGGGGCGGCGCGGCGCAAGTTTATCGACGAGGCATGCCGCGAGGATCCCAGTTACCGCGAGGATCTTGCTGAGCTGCTCGACGAGGAGGAGGAAGCCAGACAGATCGACTTTCTCGAGCGGCCGCCGCTTCCGGGTCTCGCCGGCACAGTGACGTCGATCCTCGACGAATTGACACCCTACGAGCCGATGCCAGCCCCATCCCAACTGGGTCACTACCGCATCATCCAAAAGCTCGGTCAGGGCGGTATGGGCTCGGTTTATCTCGGGGAACAAAGCGAGCCGATTCGACGCCGGGTTGCCCTGAAGATCATCGACTCGATCAATCACCCGGCACGGCGCAAACGCTTTGCCGCCGAGTGCCAGGCGCTGGCGCGTCTCGGCCACCCCAACGTCGCCGGACTCTATGAGGTCGGCACCACCCTCGACGGCCACCCGTTTGTCGCGTTGGAGTGGATCGACGGCACCGATATCAACGTCTGGTGCGATGAGCGTAAGGCGTCCATCCGCGAACGGATCGAGCTCTTCTTCGGCATCTGTTCTGGCATCCGTCACGCGCACGAGAAAGGTATTCTGCACCGCGACCTCAAACCGTCGAACGTGCTGGTGGCCGAGGTCGACGGCCAGCCCGTCGCCAAGGTCATCGACTTCGGTATCGCTCGCGGCTTCGATGAGCCGCTGCTCGCCGACACGCCGCAGCTGACGATGGAGAACCAGCTCATCGGCTCACCGGCCTACATGAGCCCGGAAGCGGCTTTCGGCAAACGTGATGTCGATACCCGCAGTGACGTTTACTCACTCGGGCTGCTGCTCTACGAGTTGCTGGTCGGGACGCTGCCACTCGACATCGAGAAGGAGACGCTCACCACATTGTTACGACGCATGGCCTCGGAGGTGCGGCCGGCGCCGTCGGACCGCTTCCTAGAGCTGCCGCTGGAGCAACAGGAGCGCATCGCTGCCGAGCGCGGCATCAGTGTGAGCGGACTTTTGCGCCACATCCGTGGTGACCTCGATGCCATCATCCTCAAAACAATCGCCCGCGAACGCGACCAACGCTACAGCTCACCAGAGGAGTTGGCCGCGGATCTCAAACGTCACCTCGACCATGAACCGGTAGTGGCCCGTGCGCCGTCGGTGCCCTATGTCGTTGGCCGCTTTCTGCGCCGACGGTACCGTATCGTAGGATCTATCGCCTTACTGGTGGCGGTGCTGTTGGCGGGTTTTGTCGGCCGCACTCTCGAGGCCCGACGGGCAAATCTCGAAGCCCAGCGCGCCAACCAGGAGGCGCAGCGGGCGCACGAGTCCATGGTGGAAGCGCAGGAGGTCTCGAGCTTTCTGGTCGAGCTTTTCCAACTCGCCGACCCCGAGCGCGAGCGTGACGGGCCGGCCGACATTCGTCAGCTCCTCGACCTCGGCGCCGAACGCCTGCAGACCGAGCTCGCCGACCAACCGCTGGCTCGCGCCCGGCTGCTGCAAACCATCGGCAACATTTACACCAATATGGCGCTCTTCGAGTCCGCTCAGGAGCTGACCTTCAAAGCGCGGGATATCCGTCAGGCGGAGCTGGCGTCGAACCACCCGTTGGTCCTGGAGAGCGTCAACCAGCTCGGTATCATCTATCGCCGCCAGGGCAAACTCGATGAAGCGGAACCCCTGCTGAGGCAGGTTTTGACCACTAGGGAAAACGCCCCGGTCCCCGATCCTCCAGCGATTGCCGACGCCCTCAACAACCTCGGTAATCTGCTGTGGAGTCAAGAGAAGTACAGCGAAGCAGAAACGATCCAGCGACGGGCTCTCGAGATCCGCGAGCAACATCTCGAGCCCAACCACATCGACATTTCTGAAACCCTCAACAATCTCGGCGTGTTACTGCGCGAACAGCGCCGCTGGGAGGAATGTCGCCCCATCCTACTGAGGTCGGCCGAGATCGTCGCCGCAGCCCTCGGTGAGGATCATCCCCGCTATGGCGCGGTGCTCTACAATCTGCAGACCGTGGATGCTGCGCTCGGACTTTGGGAGGCAGCGGAGGACCACGCACGGCGGGCAGTCGAGGTGTGGCAGGGTTCCTACGGCCTCAACCATCCGCGGACTCTCAGCTCACGCCACCAGTTCGGGGTCACCTTGAGGCGGCGAGGAAAGTTCGCGCAGAGCGAACAGGTCTACGCCGAAACGTTGCGACTCTTGCAGGCGGACTCCGTGGAGCCGGACGACCCGAAGATCCTCGGCATCCAACGCAACCTCGCGATCGTCCAAGGCGAGCAAGACAAATTCGAAGCCGCCGAAGCCGGGTTACGACACGTGCTCGAACGGCGGCGCGCCATCCTGGGGCCTGATCATCCTTCAGTGGCCACCGACAAGGGGAGTCTAGGTTGGCTACTCTGGCGGCGCGGGCGCTACGCAGAAGCCGAAGCGATCCAGCGCGAAAACCTGGAATTCCGGGAAAGTCTGTACGGACCGGACGATCTCAGGTCGATCTGGAACCTCCACTACCTGGCCGTCGCGATCGCCGATCAAGGCCGTCTCGACGAGGCCGAGCCACTGCTGCGCCGCGTTCTAGCGGTCCGCGAGGACAAACTGGGGCCCGACCATCGCTACCTCGGTGACACCCTCCATGCCCTGGGCAAGATCATGATCCGCCGCGAAGAGCTGGACGCCGCCCGCGAGCTTCTGCAGCGGGCCCTAGAAGTCCGCAGCAAGAGCTTGGGGCCTGAGCATCGAGACCGATTGGAGACCCAGGATCTGCTGTCCAAGATCGAGTTGGGCTAGCCGTCCGGGGGCTGAAAATCCCCCTAACTCCCTTTTTCAGAGGGGGGACCGGATTTGGAGTTTGACGCCCATCTTTTCACAGGGAAGCTGGATCAGATCCTGCCTCCCCCTTTGAAAGAGGGGACTGAGGGGGATTTCCACGGTTCTCTCACTCCAGGTCGACACTCCCACCCAGCGAACGCCGCAGCCAGGCTTTGGCTCGCAACCAGTCGCGATAGACGGTACGCACCGAACTGTTCATCGCCAGCGCCGTTTCCTCGTGGGTCAAGCCGGCAAAGAACCGACACTCGACGAGCTGGCAGAGCCGAGGATCGATCGTCCGAAGCTCTTCGAGGGCGTCGTTGACCGCTAGCACATCAGCGGCGTGGGCTTCGGCCAGCGACACGTCGCCGGATCGAGAGACGACATCGTCCAACGACGCATTGCCCTGGCCTGCGCCGCGCTTCTGGCTCAATCGGCTGCGCGCGGCATCGATCAGAATCTGTCGCATGGCGGTGGCCGAGACGGCGAAGAAGTGTCCCTGGTCCCGCCAAGCTCCGTCGGACCGATCCGCCATCTTTAGGAAGGCTTCGTGCACCAAACCCGTGGTGTTGAGGGTGTCCTGACATGGCCGCTTGGTGCGCTGGGAACGGGCCAGCTTCCGCAACTGATGGTAGACCTCTGGGGTCCATTGATCGAGGGGGTCTGGACCAGCTGGACGCATCTGTTCAACTCTAGCAAGTGCCGCGGCAGATCGACTCATCGCTGAAGCTCCTTGTCGACAATCAAGTCTCGCCAGCCGCCAAGACTACTTGCGTCTTGCCGCACTGCGAGACACCATATCTCTTTAGACACCACCTCTCTAGACACCATCTCTTTAAACAGGGTACCAAGCCATTCCCCTCACTTGACGGAGATTTCGAACATGAGCCAACCGACCATTCTGGGCAACGGCGTCGTGGTGACCGATACCCTGGAGCCCGAGGTGATCA
>JAJCXQ010000573.1 GCA_029263355.1 Acidobacteriota bacterium
TCGATGGCTTTCAGCCTCACCTTCGCGGACAATCTGCCAGCTGGAATGGAAGTCGCATCGCCGGCCAACGCGTCGACGGATTGCGGCGGCGGCGTGATCACTGCTGTGCCTGGTTCCAGCTCGATCTCCTACACTCCACAATTCTCCGGTGACGCAACGCTGGCCGGCGGCGCGAGTTGCTCGGTCTCGGTGGATGTACTCGGCAACTCGGTCGGACTCCTCGGGAACACGACTGGCGAGCTGACCAGCTTGGTTCTTCCCAATCCCACTCCTGTTTCGAGCGGCAAAGCTAGCGCGGTGCTCAACGTCACGGTGGAGCGGATCGCGTTGGAAAAGAGCTTCACAGACGACCCAGTCGCCCCCGGCGGCACGGTGAACCTGGAATTCACCGTCCGCAACCTGGATCGTGACGTGCCGGTGACCAACATCGCCTTCACCGATGATCTGTCGGCGACTCTTGCCGGGCTCGAGGCTGTGGGTCTCCCCGCCAACGATGTTTGTGGCACCGGCTCCTCGCTGAGTGGCACCAATTTCCTCACCTTCACCGGCGGTAGCCTCGGTATTGAAGAGACCTGCACGTTCAGCGTCCAGCTGACAGTGCCAGCGGGTGCCCCGGGTGCCTACACCAACACCACGAGCGATATCACCGCTGATCTCGACGGTCGTCCCATCACCGGTAGCCCGGCCTCGGATGTGCTGTTTGTCAGCGCCGCGCCGCTGCTGACCCAGACGTTCATCGGCGATCCGGTTGGGGCGGGTTCCTCGGTGATTCTCGAGTACACCTTGACCAGTGTCAGCGCCACTTCGGCCGCCACGGATATCACTTTCACAGATGCTTTCGACACGGCCCTGGAGGCGGTTGCGGTCTTGCCGGCCAACGACTTCTGTGGCACCGGCTCGACGGCGACCACGACGTTGATCAACTTTGAGCTGTCGTTGCTGGTCTCCGGAGCCAGCGTAGCGGCTGGGACGTCCTGTACCTTTGCCATCACGCTGGATGTCGCCGAAGGGGCTGCCGGCGGCACTTTGGTCAACACTACCAGTGATGTCACGGCCACCGTCGACGGGGTGGTCTCGACCAGCGGTCCGGCGAGCGACGATCTGCTGATCGCGGGCGCGCCGATCTTCCGCAAACTGTTCACCGACGATCCGGTCCAGCCGGGCGACACGGTGACGCTGAACTTCACGATCACCCATGGCGAAGAGGCGGTTGGAGATGCGACTGACATCACGTTTTCGGATGATCTCTCAGCCACCCTTGCGGGGCTGACAGCGACGGGTTTGCCCGCGAATGATGTTTGCGGTGTCGGTTCGGTGATCGACGGCGCGACAACGCTGCTGCTCACCGGCGGAAATTTGATGATTGGCGAGGCCTGCAGTTTCAGTGTCACGTTACAAGTGCCGGCGGCCGCGACCCCCGGGCCTCACACCAACACCACCAGCAACTTGGTGGCGACGGTGGCCGGCGTCGCCACGATGCGGACTGGCGCAACCGATGACCTCGACATCGTCGGGGTGACCCTGACGAAGGAGTTCACCGACGATCCGGTGCTGCCTGGCGGCACCGTCAACGTGCGTTACACGATCGACAACCTCAGTCCGACCTCGGCTGCGTCTGTCATCACCATCTTCGATGACTTGGGCGATTCGCTCAATGGGTTGGTGCCGACGGGGTTGCCGCTCAATGATGTCTGCGGCACGGGATCATCGGTCTTGGGCGTCGGGGGCAGCTTATTATTCCTCCAGGATGGCTCCTTGGCGGCCGGTACCAGCTGCACTTTTGATGTCTCGGTCCAGATTCCAGCCTCCGCGGCGCCTGGGACGTATCCCGATGCTACGGAGAACTTTGTCGCAACGATCGAAGGCCAGGCGATCACCTTCCCGAACGTGGGGGACGCCTTGGTTGTCGAGACCGATTTTCTATCGTTGGCAAAGGAGTTCACCGATGATCCGGTGGCTCCCGGCGGCACGGTGAATCTGCGGTTCACAGTCAGCAACCAGAATTCGACCGTCGGGGTCACCGATGTCGCGTTCACCGACGATCTCGATGCGTCGCTCGCCGGCCTGGTGGCGACGGGATTGCCGATCACGGCTTGCGGCGGCACCGCCAGCGGCACCGACGTGATCACCTTCACCGGTGGCACCCTGACTGCGAGCGAGTCCTGTAGCTTCGACGTTGCGCTGTCGGTGCCGGCGTCAGTCGATTTGGGTGCCCGGATCACCAACGTCACCAGCTCGGTGTCGGGGACGGTTGCTGGTATGGCGATCATCACCGGCGGTGCGGCGACCGATGATCTGATTATCGATTTCACCACCTTTGGGAAGTCTTTTGATGGTCCTGTAATCCAGGGTCAGAACGCGGTGCTCACGTTCACCATCGCGAATCTGAGTCAAACCGACACCCTCGATCGGTTGGGTTTCGTCGACAACCTGGACGCCATGCTCATCGGCGTTGTCGCTGTCGGGCTACCGGCGTCGGATGTCTGCGGCTCGGGCTCGACCCTCAGCGGCACCTCGACTCTGGTGTTCAGCGAAGGCTCGGTGCTGCCGGGCGGCTCTTGCACCTTCAACGTCACTGTAGCGGTGCCCGTCACCGCGACACCCGGGAGCTACGTCAACACCACCTCGGATCTGTTCCGTGATGGCAATCCGTTGACCGGCCCAGCGTCGGCGACGTTGGTCGTCGAAGAAGAGCCGGTGGACGAGGATGCAGACGGTGACGGCGTGCTTGACGTCGACGACGACTGTCCCGGCACGGTGATTCCCGAAGGTGTGCCGACGCTTTTCCTCAAAGGCAAACGCTACGCGTTGGTCGATGGCGACGGCATCTTCGATACCGACAAGGGCTCGGACGTCTTCACCATCGAAGACACTCGCGGCTGCTCCTGCGAGCAGATCATCGCTGAGGAAGGCCTCGGCCAGGGGCACGTCAAGTTCGGCTGCAGCATTGGCGTGATGCGCGACTGGGTCGAAGACGATGATGAAGACAGCGACAGCGATTCGGATAGCGACAGCGATTCGGATAGCGACAGCGACTCCGATAGCGACAGCGATTCCGATAGCGACAGCGAAGGCAACGATCCCAAGGATCTGAGCGCCTTGCGGTCGGCGAACCTGTGGTCAGCTGCCACTGCCTGGATCGCTGGGACGGTGTCCTTCTTGGATGGCCTATTCGGCTGATCGATCGTTAGCCCGCCTAGCGGGTGAACCCTGCTAGGCGAGGCAAATCCTGCCTTGCGAGAACCAGCCCCGGTGTCGTCACCGGGGCTGTTGTTATTGTGTGCCCATCGGCGAGACGTGCCAGCAGGTGAACCCTCGCAGGAAATCCCTTGTAGACTGCACCGTCCACACCCCAGCTGCATCGCGCCGCACCCACTCAGTGCGAGCCAACCACCTCAGGAGGTCGAGCATGTCGAGACTGCCCCACCATGGTTCCGTGATAACCCTCGGCCTATTGCTCGCAACCTTGGCATCGTGGGCCGAGGCTGAGTCCGATCTCGACGACGAGCGCCGCGGCAAGCTGAAGGCGATCTCCGAACATGAAGAGACGGTGATGGTGCCGATGCGCGACGGTGTGCGGTTGGCAACGGATGTCTATCGGCCAAAAGACGCCGAGGGACCGTTGGCGACGGTGTTCTGGCGGACTCCCTACAATTTCCACCAGCTGGGTGGAACCCGGCTGTTGTTCGCCCTCGAGTCGGTGGAGCGGGGCTTCGCCTTTGTGGTCCAGAACGAGCGTGGCAAGTTTCATTCGGAGGGAGAGTGGGAGATTCTGGGTTTTCCGCGCACCGATGGCTACGACGCCTTGAGCTGGATCGCTGAGCAGCCGTGGTCCAACGGCAAGGTCGGCACCATCGGCTGCTCGTCGTCCGCCGAGTGGCAGATGGCGTTGGCAGCAACCGATCATCCCGCGCATGCGGCAATGGTGCCGATGGCGGCGGGGGCCGGCATCGGTCGCGTCGGCGAGTTTTACGAGCATGGCAATTGGTACCGTGGCGGCACGACGCAGATGTTTTACCTGCCTTGGCTCTACGGGGTGCAGAACACTCAGCGTCCGCGTTTTGCCGAAGGTACCTCGGACGAAGACTTGGTGCGCCTTTCCAAATACTTCGACTTATCCCCCGAGATGCCCGAGGTGAAGTGGCAGAAGAAAATCTGGCATCTGCCGGTTGATGAAGTGATGCAGGAGGTCGAAGGGCCGAAAGGCATGTATGCCGACTTCTTTGCGCGCCAGCCGAACGATCCAGCCTGGTACGAGGGGGGGCTCTACCATGACAATGAGGATTTTGGGGTGCCGGCGTTGTGGCTGAATTCCTGGTATGACGTCTCGATCAGTCCCAACTTGGCGCTCTACAACCATGTCCGAGATAATGCTTCGGATCCAGCGGTGCGGGATGCCCAATACATAGTTGTCGCGCCGACCCTGCACTGCAAGTTCTTCAAGCCGGCGTACGACTTGACCGTCGGCGAGCGCAAGATGGGTGATGCCAGCTTCGACTACGTCGGGTTGATCTATCGTTACTTCGACGCCTGGATCAAGGCCGAAGACGAGGCTGCAAAAGAGAGCTTCGCCAAGGTCACTCCGAAGGTGCAGTTTTACGCCATGGGCGCCAATGAGTGGAAGTCAGCGGAGCAGTGGCCACCGAAACAAGCTGAGCCGATGACCCTTTACCTGGACAGTGATGGTGGGGCGAATAGCTTGTTCGGCAATGGTCGGCTGACGCGGGAGAGTCCAACCGGCAAGGGTGCTGCGGATCGTTTTGTCTACGATCCGACCGTGCCGGTGCCTTCCCTTGGCGGCGGCATCTGCTGTATTGGCGATGCCATCGAAGGTGGATCCTTCGACCAACGGCCGGTCGAAGCACGGATTGATGTGCTGGTCTACACCTCAGAGCCGATGGCCGAAGCGCTGGAAGTTAGCGGCCCGGTGAAGGTCACCCTCCATGTGTCCTCGGACGCCAAAGACACCGACTTCATGGTCAAGCTGATCGATGTCGATCCCGAAGGGCGGGCCTTCAACCTCGACGAGACGATGCAGCGGGTGCGTTATCGCGAAGGTTATGACAAGGAGGTCTTCATGCGCGAGGGTGAAGTCTATGAGCTCGCGGTGAGCTCGATGTCGACCAGCAATGTCTTCCTGCCCGGGCATCGCATCCGGGTCGAGGTCACCAGCAGCAACTTCCCGCGGGTGGCGCGTAATCTCAACACGGGTGGCCCCAACCACAACGAGAGCGAGCCGGTGGTGGCGCGCAACGCCGTTCACCATTCCAAGGCGCATCCGTCGCGGATCGAGTTGATGGTGGTGCCGAGAGAGTGATCGGCGTGCGGCCGGTGACGGTAGACGATAGAATCGCCAGACTGCTCGCGTTCTAACAGTTGTATACGCTGAATCTGCTGACCTCTTCCGCTGAAGACCTCTTCCGCTGAAGACCTCTTCCGCTAAAGACCTCTTCCGCTAAAGACCTCTTCCGCTAAAGACCTAATTTGGACCCGGTGTGATAGCGAATCAAGACGAGATCCGCAATCTGGTGCGGCAGGTGCTGCAGGAGATGGACGGTGCCGAAACCTCGGCCGCGCCGTCTAGCGCCGGTTCGCGGGTTGCTATCGGCGCTGACCATGGTGGTTATCCGCTCAAGCAGAAGTTGGCGGCGTTTCTCGAGGGCCTGGGGTACGCAGTCTGTGACTGCGGGACCTCGAGCACCGACTCGGTTGATTACCCGGATTTTGCCCACGAAGTGGCGCGCCGGGTGAGTGCCGGCGAGTGTCAGTGGGGGATCGTTATCGACGGCGCTGGCATCGGCTCGTGTATGGCCGCCAACAAGGTTCCTGGCGTTCGCGCCGCTCTCTGCTACGATCTGTCTTCGGCTAGGAACAGTCGCGAGCACAACCTCGCCAACGTCCTCACCCTGGGGGCAGGCTTGATCGGCGAGGGTTTGGCCAAGCAGATCGTGCAGACTTGGCTCGAGACTCCGTGGGGCACCGGCCGTCATCAAAGCCGGGTCGACAAGATTACAGCGGTGGAAAAGAGATACCTGAGACAGCTATGAGCGTGAAACCCTAGCCATGAGTGTGAGAATCCAGCCATGAGCGATCGTGAGCACATCGTCGAAACGGTCACCCAGAAGGTGTTGGAAGCGCTGGTGACCGGCGGCTCTTCGGGTAGAACCGCAAGCGGGGCGTCGCCCGATGGCCACCGGTTGGACAAGGTCTGCGCCGAGTGTGTTGGCAATTGTGTCGCCAATTGTACCGGCAAGGTTCGTGACATGGTGGCGGCCGGCGCGTCGCGGGTGAGTTACGGCGGCAACGGCGCTGATGTACCCGGCGACCTGGCGCAGTACATCGACCACACCCTACTCAAGCCCGCCGCTACCGCCGATCAGATCGATCGTTTGTGCGCCGAGGCGGTTGAACATCATTTTGCGGCGGTCTGCGTCAATCCGGTGTGGGTCAAGCGTGCTGCTGGGCATCTGCGCGGTACTGGCGTCAAAGTGGCGTCGGTGATCGGCTTTCCGCTTGGTGCGTCGTTGCCGGAGATCAAGGCGATGGAGGCGCGTCGGGCGCTACGCGACGGCGCCCGGGAGATCGACATGGTGCTCAACGTCGGAGCCCTCAAGAGCGGCGATCACGAGTTGGTGCGGCGCGACATCGCTGGTGTCTCGGAAGCCTGCCGCGAGGTCGGCGCCCTCAACAAGGTGATCCTCGAGACGGTCCTGCTCAGCGACGAAGAAAAAGTCATTGCCAGCCGCCTGGCCCAGCTCGCCAAAGCCGACTACGTGAAGACGTCGACCGGCTTCGGCGGCGGTGGTGCGACCGTGTTCGACATCGCTTTGATGCGCGAGACGATCGGGCCGAAGATGGGTGTCAAGGCTTCGGGTGGCATCAAGAATGCTGAAGAGGCTCAACAGATGATCGCCGCCGGGGCCACCCGCATCGGCGCTTCAGCCGGAGTACAGATGGTCCAAGGAGGACAGTCGAGTGAGTCGTATTGACCTCAGATCCTACGTGTTTCTGGACAGTCTTCAGCCGCAGTACGCGGCTTTCCTGGGGACCGTCGCCAAGGGTTTCATGCCGTTGGCGTTCGATGCCTCGTTGTTCGTGGAGATCTCGCCGGGTATCGAGATCAACCGACTGACCGACATCGCGCTCAAGTCGACGGATGTCCGTCCCGGTCTACAGATCGTCGAACGGTTTTATGGCCTGCTCGAGATCCACTCTCATTCCCAGGCCGAGACCCGCGCCGCCGGTGAGGCGATCCTGCGCGAGCTCGAGCTTACCGAGCTCGACCGGCGCAAGCCGAAGATTCTCTCCAGCCAGGTGGTTCGGGCGATTTCCGGACACCAGGCCCAGCTCATCAATCGGGTGCGCCACGGTCAGATGATCATCACCGGGCAGACTCTCTACACGTTGGAGGTCGAGCCCGCAGCCTACGCGGCGCTGGCCGCCAACGAGGCGGAGAAGGCGGCTAACATCAACGTCTTGGAGGTCCAGGCGCACGGCTCGATGGGCCGGGTCTACCTGGGCGGTGAAGAGCAAGATATCGATGTCGGTTGGCGGGCAGCTGAAGCCGCCATCGAGAGCACGGAAGGCCGGCAGGAAGAAAAGTCGTAAACCAGCCTCTGTAGAGTATTCGACCGCGAAACCTTCAAGGAGATAGTGGAATGGCAGATGCACTTGGCATGATCGAGACCCGCGGCTTCGCCGCTATGGTCGAGGCGTCCGACGCGATGGTGAAGGCCGCCAAAGTGGAGTTGGTAGGTCACGAGAGAATCGGCGGTGGTTACGTGACCGCCATCGTGCGTGGCGATGTAGCGGCGGTCAAGGCCGCGATCGAGGCAGGGGTGCGGGGGGCTGAGCGGGTTGGCGAAGTGGTTTCGACCCATGTTATCGCGCGTCCCCACGGCAATGTAGACGAGGCGCTGCCCCTCGGCCGCCAGTCGGAGACGGGCAAAGACTGATGATCCTCGGACGTGTCGTCGGTACCCTGGTGGCCAATCGCAAGGACGAGGGACTGCTCGGGCAGAAGCTCCTCGTGGTGCGCAACGTGTCGGTGGACGGCAACGACGCTAGCGGTTTTGTCGTTGCGGTCGATAGCGTCGGTGCTGGCGAGGGTGAGATGGTGCTTTATGCCTCCGGTAGCTCGGCCCGGCAGACCGAAGCGACCCGCGATCGTCCATGTGACGCGGTGATCATGGCGATCGTCGATTCCTGGGAGGTCGGCGGCGACGAGGTCTACCGCAAGACCGCGGCGGACGGCGAATGGGCGAGCTGATGTCCGCGGGTAGACCATGATTCGAGACCAAGAGGTTCAATCGATCCTGCAGCGGGTGCGGGCACGGGTCGGGGACGGCCGGTCTGCACCGCCGCCGGCTGCGCCCGCGGCCGCCGCATCGGCGACGACTAAACCAGCGGTTGCGGTCGGTCATGGCGACGGGATCTTTCCTACTATCGACCAAGCCGTCAACGCGGCCTGGGATGCCTACCAGCAATACCTCGAAATGGGACTCGATCGACGGTTCACTGTCATCGATCGTATTCGCGAGGCGATGCGTGAGCACGCTGAGATCTTGGCCCGCCACGCTTGGGAGGAGACGGGTCTTGGTCGCCCCGAGGACAAGCTGCTCAAGAACTTGTTGGTGACGAACAAGACACCGGGACCTGAAGATCTCGAGCCGCAGACCTGGTCCGGCGATCGTGGGCTGACGGTGACCGAGTGGGCGCCATTTGGTGTGGTGGCGGCGATCACGCCGACCACCAACCCCACCGCCACCATCATCAACAACACCATCGCGGTGTTGTCGGCGGGCAACGGCTTGGTCTTCAACGTCCATCCCAGCGCCAAAAAAGTTTCGGTCGAGACCGTAAGGATCCTCAACCGTTGTGTTGTCGACGCAGGTGGCCCGCCCAATCTGGTGACTTGCATTCCCGAGCCGACGCTGGAGACCGCTCAGGAGTTGATGGTTCATCCCAAGGCGCGGTTGCTGCTCGTTACCGGTGGGCCGGGGGTCGTGAAGGCGGCGCTGGCGACCCATAAGCGGGCGATCACCGCTGGCCCGGGCAACCCGCCGGTGGTGGTCGACGAAACAGCCGACCTGAATCTCGCCGGCTGCGAGATCGTGCGCGGCGCCTCGTTCGACAACAACGTCATCTGCACCGATGAGAAAGAAGTCATCGCGGTTGCTTCGATCGCCGATCGACTGATCGAGTCGATGTGCTCCCATGGCGCCGTGCTGGTTGATGAAAGCAAGTTGCTGGCCCTCGAGAAGACGATCTTCAAGCAGCTGGGGGAGCCCACCCAACCAGGCAAGATCAATCCCAAGTGGTTCGGAAAGAACGCTGGTCTGATCCTTCAGGAGATCGGGATCCCGGCGCCCGCCGACACCCGGCTGGCGGTGGTGCCGGTGCCGACTCACCATAGCCTGGTGTGGACCGAGCAGATGATGCCGGTGATGCCGGTGTGCCGGGTAGCCAACGTCGAGTTGGCGATCGACCTGGCGATTCGAGCCGAGCACCACTTCGGTCACACCGCGTCGATCTACACCCGCAACGTCGACACCATCACCAAGATGGCGCGCGCCATCAACGTCTCGATCTTCACCGCCAATGGTCCCAATCTGGCGGGACTGGGACAGGGTGGCGAAGGTTACACGTCGTTTTCGATCGCCAGTCCCAGCGGCGAGGGTATGACTCGACCGCGGTCCTTCTCCCGTGAGCGTCGGCTCGCCGTCGCTGGCGGCCTGAGGTTCGTTTAGCCTGTGATCCACCCGGCTTTAGGGCTCCTCGAGCTGTCGTCGATCGCCGTCGGTATTCGGGTTGGCGATGCGATGGTCAAGCGCTCGCCCGTCGAGGTGATTTATGCCGGCACAGTGCATCCCGGAAAATACCTGGTGCTGGTCGTTGGTGCGGTGGCGCATGTCGAGGAAGCGCTTCCCGCTGGTCGAGAAGCTGGGGCCGCGGTACTGCTCGACGAGATTTACCTGCCGGATGTCCACCCGGATGTGGTTGCCGCTTTCCGCGGCGCACGGGGTGAGGGGGTGGGTGAAGCCCTCGGTATCGTCGAGACTTGCACCGCAGCCGCCATTCTCGGCGCCGCGGACCGTGGCGTCAAAGGTGCCGAGGTCGAGTTACTCGAGCTGCGGATCGCCGACCATCTTGGTGGTAAGGCCTATTGTCTCTTCTCTGGCCCGCTAGCCGATATTGAAGCTGCCGTCGAAGCCGCCGTCGCCGGCCTGCGTGCCGATCAGTTGGTCTCCCAAGTGGTGATTCCACGGCTGCACGAAGAAATGGCCGATAATCTGACTTCGGGCTCCGAGTTCCTTCCACGGGTACGGAGCTCTTAGATGCAGCTCGGACGCGTCATCGGCACGGTGGTGGCCACGATTCGATATCAGGGGCTCGAAGGCATCAAGCTGCTCATCGTGCAGCTCCTGGACCGCGATCAGCAACCCAAGGGCGAGCCGGTGGTGGCGGCTGATGCGGTGGCGATGGCGGGACCCGGCGAACTGGTCTACGTGGTGGCGAGTCGCGAGGCGGCGCTAGCGATGCCTGAGACCTTTGTGCCGGTAGATCATGCGATTGTCGGCATTGTCGATGCGGTTGAACCGGTGGGGAGCGCGACATGAAAATTGGGCGTGTCGCTCAGACGGTGGTCTCGACCATCAGCACTCCGTTCTTCGACGGTCGAACCCTGTTGCTCTGCGACCTGCTCGACGCCGCTGGCGAGCTGACCGGCGGTTACACGATCGCCGTCGACACGGTGGGGGCGGGAGCCGGTGAAACCGTCCTGATTCTCGACGAAGGCAGCTCAGCGCGACAGATCGTTGCGGATTCGGACGCCGAAGTCCGGGCGGTTGTGGTCGGCATCGTCGATCAGATCAACGTCAGCACGTAAAACCAGAGACCGTGAGCCCGGCGCACGGCCCATTCTTGGAGGTTTCATGCCCGTAGACATGAGCTCGAGGGAGCATCGTCGGACTCACCGAGCCGCCCATGACAATCTGCGAGGCGCGATCCTCGCTGCCGGCCTCGGAAGCCGCATGAAGCCACTCACCACTCACCATTTGCCGAAGCCGCTCTTCCCTTTGGGTGGCAAAGTGCCGATGGCGGAGCTTTGGGTACGGCGCTTTGTGGAGTCGGGTATCAGCGACCTGTCGATGAATCTCTGCGTGTTGAGTGATGCCATCAAACGTCACTTCGCGAACGGCGCACGTTTTGGGGCCAAAATCGACTACGTTGAAGAGCAGACCCCGAGTGGCACCCTCGGTGGGGTTTGCAAGCAGGTCTTGGGTGCGTCGGACGGTGATGCCGCGGGTGGTGGATCTTTGACGCGTGGTGGGACTGTGATCGTACCTAGCGGCGACATCGTAACCAACTTCGGTAGCGCGCTGCTCGAAGAGATCGTCGAGATCCATCGCCGGGCCGGGGCGGCTTTTAGCATGGTATTGGTTCCGGTGCCTTGGGATCGTCGCAAGGACTTTGGGACGGTGGTGCTCGGCCAACCCGAGGATCGCTCGGGAGAGATCTCCAAGTCTGGCCGGATCATCGAGTTCCGTGAAAAGGACCCCGAGTCACCAAGCAATCTCAACAACGCTTCGATCTACATGATCGAGACCGAGTTGCTGGCGGCGCTCGATCCGTTGCGTACCGCGGCGTCGGCGGTTGAGGTCGTCGATCCGTTTTATGATTTCGGCAAACACGTTTTCCCAGCGATGTTGGGGCAGCTGCCCTATGCTAATTTGCCCAAGGACTTTCTGCTGTGGGGCGTGCAGTACGACGGCGCCTGGTTCGATGTCGGGCAGAAGCGGGATTATCTGCGAGTCAACGAGCAGGTCCTGGACGACAAGGTCGACATCCGTCTGCCGTTTGATCGCCTACCCTGGGGTTATCTGGGCATCGGTGTCGACATTGACTTTGATCGAGTCGATATCGTGCCACCGGTGGTGATTGGCAACCATTGCGTCATTGAAGATGGCGCCAAACTCGGCCCCTATGCGGTGGTCGGCGACGGCTGGGTGGTGGAGAGTGGGGCGCGGATTCAGCGCTCGGTATTGTGGCAACGTTATGACTACTTCGACGGCGATCGCGAGATTCCCGCTACCGATCGCCTCGAGGTTGATCCCCATCGCGTTGCCGCAGGGGTGCGGATCGACGAGAGCATTGTCGTTGGTGGCCTGGTTGATCGCGATGTTAGCGGGCAAACGGTTGATGTGCTCGCTGACGGCAGCATCGACGTGCAGCCGATCGACGCCGTTCCCGAAGGGCCGCGTGCCTAGAGCTAACCTCGGATCCTATTTGACCCAAGTCACTCGGAGGAGCCCATGCTCGCTGAAGTCAACCGTAGCATCTTGGTGGTGATCGATTTACAGGGAAAACTGATGGACATGGTCCATCGTCCCGGCTTGGTGCTGGCCGCGACACAACGTCTGTTGCGATTGGCCGAGATGTTCGAGGTGCCGGTCGTGTTGACCGAACAATATCCGGAGCGCCTGGGCGCCACACACTCAGACGTCCTCGAAGTCTTCGATGGACTTCAGACGCTGAAGCGTCGGCTATCGAAGGTCAGCTTCGGCTGCTGTGGCGACCCAGGATTCGAGCGCACTCTCGAGGAGCTTCGCCCCGGGTTGGCTGCCGACCAACGGCAGCTGGTGGTGGCGGGTATCGAGGCCCACGTCTGCGTCATGCAGACCGTTCTCGAATCGCTGCAGGCAGGCAGTGAGGTGCAAGTCTGTTGGGAGGCGATCAGCGGCCGTGGCGTCGAGTATCGGCAATGGGCCTTGGAGCGGATGCAGCAAGCCGGCGCGGTGATCACCAATCACGAGTCGGTGGGTTTCGAGTGGTCCCGGGACAAAGACCACCCGAGGTTCAAATCAATGAGCGGGCTGTTCAAAGAAGGCCAGCTGATCGACTAGCACTAGCTCCAATGGACTTTGAACTCGCAGGCTTCGGCGCCTTTTGCCGAGCAGGCGACCTCGTCCACCGACACGTTTGAAACGCCGCAGAGCTCGACCGAGCGCCGGTAGAAACCCCTCGCCACTTTACAGCTGTTTAGTAGCGCCCGCGGCTCCTTGACGAGGATGCTGAGTTGTCGGTCGCCGTGCCTGACGATCTCCATCTCTCCAGGGTCGTTCAACTTGGCATGGATAGGAATCATCTTCGCCAATACCGTCTCGGGATCACCCGAGCGGAAATAGACTTTGTAGGCATTTTTCGACAGGTCTTCGGCGCCGTAGCGGCCAACTTTTTCCAAGACCATATCGTCACCCTTGGCCGCGACCGTGACAATCGCCCCGAGCAGGTTGTCGAACAGTTCACCCTCGTACCAACCGAGGTCGAGCACCGTCTTCAGCTGCGATTGATCGGATGGCTCCATAGCGGCCAAAACCCGTTCCACCATGGCGTCACTATAACGTCTACGGAGGAACGTGAACTTCGATTTGATTTTTGTGCCTTTGACTTTGCTCAAGGTGGCTGCTCCGACAATGAGGATGGCAAAGCAATGTTTCAGCTCGCATTACATCTAAGAGGCACGCTCATCTTGTGGCTATGAACGCAAGTGCTCAAAGCAGTATAGCGCGCAGATCTGGCAGGGCCTCGGCCAACTAGGAGCACCAAGACTCTGGATCGTGAGGCGGCGACTCGGTCGAGGTCGAGGTGCCGGTCGAGGTGCCACCCGACTCGGTCAGAGATCGACTCGGTCAGAGATGGCCAAAGCGCCGCCGGAGCCGAGGGTCGGTTTGTTTTAGGCCAGTCCGGACCACCCTGAAGGCTTCGAAAGTTTTGCCCAAAGCCAAAAGGACGGTCCGAAAGTCTAATGACGTTTTACCGAAAGCCATTCGGGCGGTCAGAAAGCCTAATGACGTTTTACCGAAAGCCATTCGGACGGTCCGAAACGCCTTGGGCAAAACTTGCTCTAGTGAATTCAGGTCGAATGGTTCAAGAAACAGGGCTTTTGAACCCGATCAGTCAAAAAGTCTACGTTCTTATCGCGATACGAACCGGTCGGTCGAGGTGCCACCCGACTCGGTCCGGTTGCAGAGAACGTGTAGGGGCGGACCTTGTGTCCGCCCTTCTGACTCGGGGTTTCTTGCCGGTTTGCCAAAGTCCTTCGTAGTGGCCGCGAACGGCTCTGGGGAAATTTTCGAAAGGCGGCTCCTCGCTTATACAATCCCTTCGGGATTGGGATCCTATCCGTCCTGCACCCAGGGTGGCGCGGCGCTTCGCGCCAGCTGATCCTGGGCTTTGGTATCCAACTCCTTTGGAGTTTTCCTTCGACCCAGTTCGCGGAAGCGCTAAGTTCCGCTCTGGCTTCTGCCGTTGGTTCCTGACATCACGGCTCCTGACAAAACGACCCGTACCGTGATCCAGCCGACTCCGGCGACCCTGTCGCCCGGAGTCGTTAAACAACGCCTACTCAGCGCAAATCATGAGCTGACCGTCCGCCACCTGTACTTGAACCTTCTGCCCAAGCTCGAAGCCCGCGTTTCGCAGCCAGAGACCCGAGAGACGAAGGGCTGGCACTCGGGTTTGGTGATGGTAGCGCCCACACACGGTGATTCGACGAAAGTCCAGGGGGACCGCAACCCCCGAACCGTCGGGCGGTGATGGCGCTTCCTGGTTCAATCGGCTGGCGGCTTGCTCCAGCTCCGTCGCCGCTTGGTGAAGGCTCGCGGCGGTCGCCATCATGCTGGCGGCGCCGGAAGCGCGCAGACCTTTTTCGGTGATGAACCAGCGGTCTGCTGTGTCGAGGGGGGCGGTGTTGAGGGGCACCGTGTCGAGGGGGGTGGTAGAGTTGACGGTACGGTTGCGCATGGATCAATACTCCTTGCGTGGTCGAGGGCGCGGTGGGGGTTGCCGCCCCCGTCGTGCCCGTTTTAAAGACGTGCGACCCGAAACGCTTCTGGCCGCGAGGTGTGAGCGTTTACGCTCAGTTACCGCTATTTTAGAGGGTTCGGATTTGCCGGTCAACCTTGAGCGTCGCGGCGCTCTTGCCGGATCAGTATCCGATCATCCTGATCCGCGCTGATACAAGAGACGGCTGAGTGGGTGTGGCAGTAGGCGTCACAGCGAAGACGCACTAAACTGCGGAGCCAGTAAGAGCAGGCACTCTATGCCCTCCAGAATGAATAACTTGGAGGGCAACGTAGAGCTGTGAGATTCTGATAGCGCGACCCAACACAAAACAGATAACACGTAGAGCCACACCGCTGTTGTGCTACCCGAATACGAACCCGTCCGCGTAATAAAGGCTGAACGCGTCCGCCACGTTAGGAAGCTCTTTTCCCTAGAGACTGGCCCGAGGGGCGCAGGCGATCAACTTGCTAGCCAGACTCCTTCAAGTCGGCATAGTCCAAGGAGATTTTATCTTCCCTGGCCCCGGCCTGGCGTCAATCGAGCAGTGTTACGCGGGCACAGCCATGTCGCGTTGACACTTCTCCAGCATCCCCTGTAGAGTCGAGCTGCGTCTTGAATTCTCGGGCTCTGAGGCCCATAAGTGAAGGTCCGGGCCCGCTCAGCTACGCGGACGCTACGTGGCGTATAAAGACAACATTGGAACCTTATTTATACTGTTAGACGGCGGTGATGCGCATTCGCGAGATTCAAGCTCAGGATCGAGTTGAGTGGTTAAGGTTACTGCTCGAACTCTACGCTGGCAGCCAAGATTCTGATCACATTCCAATCGTTGACGCGTACTTGAACGAAAGCACCAGCGAGTGGCTCCTTCCTTCGGCCGTATTCGTGTGCGAACGTTCTGGGTCCGCGCTTTGCGGTTTTCTCGAGCTTTCAGTGCGGAACTACGCTGAAGGCTGTGTGGGCGTTACTCCTTACGTAGAAAGCTGGTACGTCGAACCCAGCGCGCGTGGAACCGGCATCGGGCGCCAGCTTATCGAAGCGGCCGAGCGATGGGCTCTCGCGGAAGGATTCGATGAGTTGGCCTCAGACGCAGAATTGAGTAACACTCAAAGCCATAGCGCGCACAAAGCAGTCGGCTTTGTCGAGGAGGAGCGAGTTGTTCACTATCGCAAGAAGATACGCGCCGCCGTCTAACAATGGGATGGAGCTGACAGTCAAAAGTGTCACTCCCCTTGCAGGAAGAAGAGCAAGGGTCGCGCCACTTTTCCCTGCAGCTCATCCCCGACGTTATGCAACGGGAATGCGGGCGGATTGCTGCGTGATGGGAGCCCGTCGATCGCTTTCGGCTTGCGATGCACACGAAGAGCCTCGGAGGCGATACGATAATGGGCCTCAGGTGCAGCGGACTCCTTCCACAGCTCATCCCTCTGTTCCCTCGAGTGGTATGGAACCAGAGTTTCGGCGAGCTCTTGGGCCGACGGGACGGTGGCTCGTAAGGACCAAGGCTCAGGATCTTCTCGACACTGGCGACGGGATTGTCGTCTCGTTTTGCCCGGCCCTCGTCTTTACCCCGAAGGAGTCCCATATTAGCCGTCCGCGGTGGGAGGATCGCTGCTTGTACCATCCCTTTAGAATTGGGATTCTGTCCGGCCCGAACCCAGGGTGGCGCGTCGCTACGCGACGCTTACCCTGGGCTTTGGTATCCAACTCCTTCGGAGTTTCCCCATCCACCCAGTTTGCGCGAAGCGCTAACTTATAGACGCTACATGGCGTATAAAGAATAAAGACAACATTGGAACCTTAGTAATACTGATATGAGGCCTGAAGAGCCAAGACAGAGAGCCGAAAACCGTTGAGAGATGATCTTAATGTATGTAACTACAAAGCAGAGAAGTCTCGGTGCGAGAAGTAGAGGCGAACAGCTCACGTCAAGCCGGGCCTTCCGCTCATGCTTCACTTTAGATGACAAAGGAGATTCGAGCATTGAGCCCTACGGTTTTTCGTGAAAACGGATTTCGGTACTTCTTCTTCTCTCGTGAAGAGCCACGAATGCATGTTCATGTTTACTCTGGAGATGGCGAGGCCAAGTTTTGGCTGGAGCCAGAAATCGAATTAGCCCGCAATTATCGACTTTCACGAAAGCAACTGAAGATAGCTGAGAAAACCATTGAGGAGAGATACGATGAGCTCGCTGAAGCTTGGAAGACGCACTTCGGAGATTGAAGTGACAAATGTGTCTAGGCACGGCTTTTGGCTGCTGGCAGGGGAGCGAGAGCTGTTCCTGGCCTATGAAGAGTTCCCTTGGTTTAGGGATGCTGCCGTGAAGGACGTGTTCAATGTTGAGCAGCCGACTCCCGATCATTTCTACTGGCCTGGCCTGGACGTCGATCTGGGGTTGGAGACCATTGAACACCCTGAACGTTTTCCGCTCAGGGCCAAGTAAAGCGTAGGACTTAATGCGAACTCGCGACCTTGAATTGAAGACAGGGGCCGAGCGGTAATCTGGAGAATGAACGATGGCTGCGTCTTCTCGACACCGGCGACGGGATTGCCGTCTCGTTTTGCCCGGCCCTCGGTCGGCGCGACGGTACCATGTCGTCGGCCGTACCGGTTACCCCGTTGGTACCGGGGGAGGACTCGATTTCTCGGTGGCAACCTCGTTGGATCCGGGGGAGGACTCGATTTTTCGGAGGCAACCCCGTTGGTACCGGGGGAGGACTCGATATTCGTAAAAATCCTTCGTTGGTACCGGGGGAGCCCCCGATATTTCGCAAAATCTAACCTGTTCCCCCGGGACACGGTAAAGGCCGGCGCAAAATCGAGGGATCCCCCGGTACCAGCGTGGGCTCCCGACGGAGCCGCGGCTAGTCTCCGCCCAAAAACGGGCTGAGTCGGTTGCAAAGCCCGTATTTGGGTGCTTGGAACGGGCTGTGTCGCCCGCCAAGCCCGTAGATGGGTGCTTGGAACGGGCTGTGTCGCCCGCCAAGCCCTTAGATGGGTCCCTGAAATGGGTTGTTGCGCGTGTCGAGCCCTTAGAAGGGTGCTTGAAATGGGCTGTGTCGCCCGCCGAGCCCGTAGATGGGTCCTTGGACCGGACCTCCGCCTGCTTCGACGACTTTGTGGAGCGGTAGCCAGCCGCTCGAGGTTACTCAGCGGGCGCGCTGTGCAGGAGAGAAAGCCGGACGTTGCCTTTGGTGGAGTTGATCGAAAAGGGATGTTTGCCGTCTCCGTTCTTGTCACGGTGGCTGAGGCGCTGAACTATACCGCAGACGAAGAAACCCAAAAGCAAAAACGGCCGAGGCCACGAGGACCTCAGCCGTGAAACCCGGGGGCTAGGCCCCCGGTCGTCAAAGACTCAACGTTACCTACAGCGACCGTTGCCTTTGCAGACACCGGAGCAGCAGTCGGCGCCGGTGGAACACGAATCGTTGCGCTGACCGAGGGTGCAGACCTGGCAGTCCGGGTCGTTGCTATCGAT
>JAJCXQ010000574.1 GCA_029263355.1 Acidobacteriota bacterium
GAGAACGGCGAGTCGGTGGCCCTTACCGGGGTGAGCTACTACACGACGCGTTACGAGGATGATGAGGCGCGACAGGTTGACGAGGCGCCGTCGAGCCGTTACTTCGTCTTCTTTTTCCACACTCAGTGGCACCAAGGCTCCTACACCTCCGATCTGATGCGCCAGCAGTTGCGGGCCGGTCTCGAGAGTCGCCGGTGGTTGGAGGAGGAGATGTTGCCGTCCGATTGGGTGGCGGTGGTCGGTTACGGCAGCAGGCTGCGGGCCTATCAAGACTTCACGCAAGACCGCGCGGCTCTCGCTCAGGCGTTCAAGGAAGCGGCGGCCGGCAAGAAGCCATCGAGTGACACGCCGTTGCGTCGACGGTCGCCGGGTGCCACCGAGCTGTCGATACTGCGACGCCTGCCGCAGGGCCGCGAGTTACGGGAGCGCACCGAAACAGTCTACGAGGCTCTGGGCGTGGTTGCTGAAGCCTGCGGCTTTGTCGTGGGGCGTAAGAACCTGCTGCTGTTCACCATGGGTTTTGGCAAAGAAGTTCGTTTCGGTGACGCCGAGGCGGACCAACGCTACTATCCGGCGCTGGAGACAGCGCTCAACGACCACAACGTCGCGGTTTATCCGATCGATACCTCCCCCGCCGGCCGCGGTACCCGCCAAACCGACTTCCTGACGCAACTTGCCGAAGACACCGGCGGCGTTTACCACGAGGACTTCTACGGTTTCATCAACCCGCTACGGGATATCGGCGGCGATAGCTACGCCTACTACGTACTCAGTTACCAGAGCGAGCACCCGGCTGGGGAGATCGGCTATCAGCGCATCGAGGTCAAGGCCCGCGACGAGAGCGTCCTGGTGCGGGCGCGCAAGGGGTACCGTTACGGGTTGTAGCTAGTAGGCGTTGTGCCAGATACCGCTGCGCAGGGTCATCCAGATGATCTTGAGATCCAGGGTCAGAGACCAGTTCTGGATGTAGTAGAGATCGTATTGGATGCGCTTGCGGATCGAAGTGTTGCCGCGCCAGCCATGCACTTGAGCCCAGCCGGTGATCCCCGATTTGACCCGATGACGCAACATGTAGTCGGGAATCTTGTGCTTGAACTCGTGCACGAACGTCGGACGTTCGGGGCGCGGGCCGACGATCGACATGTCACCCTTGAGTACGTTCCAAAGCTGCGGTAGCTCGTCGATCGACCATTGGCGGATAAACGTGCCGACACCGGTGCGACGGCTGTCGCCGCGGACTGCCCACACTGGACCACTGGTGGATTCGGCATTGACCCGCATGGAGCGGAACTTCCAGATCATGAACGGTTTACCGTCCAACCCCATGCGCTCCTGGCGATAGAAAATTGGCCCGCGGTCGTCCCACCAGATGAGCAGCGCCATGAGCGGCAAGAACGGCAGCAGAGCAATCATCGCGGCACCGGCGATCGCGATGTCCATCACCCGTTTGGCGAGGCTGCTCCAGCCCTGCAGCGGTACCTCCGAAAGATTGATCACCGGCATACCGTCGAGATCTTCGAGGCTCGACTTGAGGGTGGCGTACTGCAGGATGTCGGGGACCAGCTTGACCCCGACGCAGGCGCGACCGACCGTTTGTAGCACCTTCATCATCTTGCGGTGCGCTTCCAAAGGTAACGCCACATAAACGTGGTCGATGTCTTTGTCCTCGACAATCCGTTCGACATCTTTGAGGGTACCGAGCACCGGTACGTCCATGATCGTGTGATCGGTCTTGTTGGGGTCGTCGTCGAGAAAACCCACCACCTCGAGGCCAAGCTCACGATGGGCTTGCAATTTGTAGGTGAGCTCTTTGCCGAGTTTGCCGGCTCCTACCACCAGAATCCGTTGCAGATTGTGGCCCTTGAGGCGTAGCCGTTGGAGGATCCCGCGCACGGTCACGCGGGCGCCAAGCACCAGCATGAAGTCGAGAATTACAAAGTTGGCGACGAAGGCACGGCTGTAGTTGAAGGGTTCGGTGCTTCCCGCTTCGGTTGGTCGATACCAGGCCAGAACCGCCGACAGCACGAAAGTCGCGACGACGGCCGCCAGCAGAATCGTCAGGGCGTCATCAACCCGGCTGCGGTCGCGGCGACTCTGATACAAGCCGTGAAAGTAAAAAACGATCGGCCACAGGATCAGTACCAGTGGCAAGAGGGCAAGATAACGTCCAAAGTCCGGGACACCCTTCGTCAGCGCCGGAACCTCGAGCTCGAAACGGACGAACCATGCGAGCAGAAAAGCAGTGAGGGTAGCGAATAGGTCGCTTGCAAGATAGAGCGCGACTGTGCTTCGACGGCGCTTTTGAATCATAACGTCTTCAAAGAGGTCATCGGCCGGTGCTCAAAGGGCCTCTGTCACCTGTGAGAGATATCGCTCGGCGAAGCGCTGACTAGAAAAGTCGCTCGCTCGGGCTCTCAATTCCAATTTATTGAAGCTGATCTGACGAGATTTGTCAATCGCTACGCATAGCGCATCGACTTCGGCTTCGCGGCTGGCGGCGGCAAGGGGGCGGTAAAGTACACCGTGGACGCCATCTTCGACAATGTCGAGCACGCCGCCGTACCCCAGCGCCACCACCGGGGTGCCGCAGGCCAGAGCCTCGACCGGTGCGATGCCAAAGTCCTCGAGTCCCGGTTGCAGAAAGATGTCCGCGCCCAGGAAGAGGCGCCGTAGGTCGTCGCCGTCGATCCGTCCGAGAATTTGGGTCTGCGGCCCGGCGAGGCGCTCTAGGCGTTGGCGTTCTGGACCGTCGCCGACAATGCGCAACTCGCGGCCGAGTCGCTGGCAGGCTTCGATCGCTAGCTCGATCCGCTTGTAGGGAGCCAACGCGGTGACAATCAGGCAATATCTAGGATCGTCGGGTTTCGGGCTGTCCGAGTCGAGCTTGTCCGACTGAAAGAAGTCAATGTCGACCGGCGGCGCTACTACCGCTGCTTGGCGACCGTAGTAGCGGGCAATTCGGCGAGCGACAAAGCGCGAGTTGGCGATGAAATGATCGACCCGTGGCGAAGCTGCCGCGTCCCAGGATCTGAGATTGCTCAACACCAGTTGGCGTAGTCGGGCGACCATGCCGCGGCGGCGTGGGAAATAAGTGTGCTCCTGATCCCAGGCATAACGCATGGGGGTGTGGCAATAACAGACATGGTGGGCGGCGGGGGACGGAATCACCCCTTTGGCGACGCAGTGGCTGGTACTCAAGATCAGATCGTAGGCACTGAGATCAAAATCTTCGATGGCGCTTGGAAACAGCGGCAGGTAGTGACGATAGTGGCGTTGGATACCCGGCGCGCGCTGCAGGTAGCTGGTATGTATGGGGTGGCTCTCGAGTGCGTCACTGACACTGCCCTGAATGTGCACCAAGGTGTAGATCGGCGCCTCAGGGAAGAGATTTGCAATCGCTTCGAGGACTTTCTCGCCGACGCGCATGCCGGTCAGCCAATCGTGCACCAAAGCAACGCGGCGCTCCGCCAAGCGCTCGGTCAAGCATTCTGCCGGTGAGGGTGACGCCGGCAGAGTGGGTTGAGCACTTGCTGCCATGATCAGCTCTTGGCGCCGGTGATTGCCTGATGGTAGATCGCCACAGTCTGTTCGGCGGCCTGGCGCCACCTGAAGTCCTCCGACCGTCGCTGGCCGACTTTGCGTAGCGATTTGCGGTGGTCGCTATCGGACACCAGGCGCACGATGGCTTGCGCCATACCGTCGAGATCGAGCGGGTTGACGAGCTCGGCGTATCCGGCGGCGATCTCCTTGAGGGCCGAGGTGTTGGAGGTGATCACCGGAACACCCGACGCCATAGCTTCGATGACCGGTAGTCCGAAGCCTTCGTAGAGAGTTGGATAGAGAAAGACTGTGGCGCCTTGGTAGATCGCCGGCAAAGCTTCCTGGGCGACGTGCCCAAGGAGCAGGATGCGATCCTCGATGCCTAGCTGAGAGGCGCGCTGCCGGATCTTGAACTCCATGCCGCTGCGGTCTCCAACGCAGACCAACTTATGAGGGAAGTCATGCATTTTGACCGCTTGGGCATAAGCCTTGACCACGTTGTCGAGGTTCTTGTGCGGCTTGGGGTTGCCGACAAACAGCAGATAGGGCCGCTCGAGACTGAGGTGCCGCATCCAGCGTTCGAGCTCTTCGGCCGGCAGCTTCTTGCGGAACTCTTCGTCGATACCGTTGTAGATCGTCTTGATCTTCTTGCCGTCGACGTGGAAGTAACTTTTTAGATCGGAACGGGTGTTGCGCGACACGGAGATCACACGATCGCCGCGCTGTAGGCTGCGGCGAATCATCCGTTCGGCGTAGATGAAGGCCAGTCGGTTGGGCAGAAACTCGGGGTAAAGCAGGTGAATGATGTCGTGGATGGTGACCACAGCCCGGCACGGCACCAGCAACGGCAGCACATAGTGGGTGGCGTGGTAGAGGTCGACCTTGAGCCGTAGCAGGTCCCAGGACAAGGTGAAATGCTCACGTACGGAATAAACCGGCGATCTCTGAATGACGACCTGGAAGTTTTCGGGCAGTCGCCTGAAGGCATCGCGGTTACCGGGGCCAGTAAAAACAACATAGGTGTTGTCGTGGTCGACCCTGGCGATTTCGCGGATCAGATTGCGCACATAGCTGCCAATGCCGAAGTCGTTGACTTTGCGGGCATCGATGGCGATCTTGTACGGCAAGAGGACTCCGGGGGCGAGGTTCGGCGAGGCGGGCCAAAGCGCAGTTGTCAGCGGATTATTCGAGGCGGATGATGTTCTAGCCAGCGCGATGCAGTCTATACGATGTGTCATCGGGTATCGTTGCGCCGATGAGCTCGAATCCTGACCCGCGTCCCGGTTTGGCGCGCCGCTGCCGTCGTCTCTTGGCGCCATTCCACCCACGGCGCCTCCATGGGCGGCTGATGCAGGTCGCAGTCCGGCTAGGGTATAACTATGTACGCCTTTGGATCGTCGGACTGCACCCGCGGCGACTTCTGGCGACCGTGCGCTGGGCCAGGCTGTTTCGGCGCACCATCATGGCTCGACGAAGTGAGCCGCGTCTGACGGTCGCGGTTGATGTCAGTGCTCTATGGGAACCGTTGACCGGTGTCGGTTGGTATCTCTATCGTTTACTCGAGCACTTGGCGGACCGCGACGACGTCCGTCTGCGACTTTATGGACCGGGGTTTGTCGACAAACGGGACATACCGCCGCCGGTCGTCGAGTTGCCCACAGGGTCCGCGATCGAAGAAGTGCGTTATGTGGTGCCGGAGAATCTGAGCTTCGTCTTCTACTACCTCGCAGAGAAGCTGCGGCGGATCCAGGAGCGTTTGATCGCTGCTGACGCCAATCGGGTGGTTTTTGCGCCCAACTATTTTCTCCCGCCGTGGTTCGACCGGTGTGATGGGGAGTTGGTGGTGATGGTCCACGATCTCAGTTTCCTCACCGTCCCTGAGACCCTGCGTGAGTCCACCCGTCGTGATCTCGAGACCCATGTCCGGGATACCAGTCGGCGCGCTGCCCGGGTCTTGACGCCGAGTAGCACCGTCCGTGGTGAGCTGATCGCTGGCGGGTTGGTGGACGCGTCACGGGCCTGCGCCGTACCTCATGGCCCGGGGTCGGTCTCGATCACGGCTCCGGGGGCGCCACCGGCCGGGACCCCCGAACGTTATGTGCTCCACGTCGGCACACTGGAGCCGCGCAAGAACTTGCCGACTCTGCTGGCAGCCTGGCGGATGTTACGCGAGCGCGTCCCAGACCCTCCGTCGCTGGTGCTGTGCGGGCGCCTGGGGTGGAAGACCGAAACCCTGGAACAGGAGATCGAAAGCGGTCGAAGAGAAGGTTGGCTAGTCCACAATGGTTACCTGCCGGACGAGCAGGTGGCAGCGCTTTATCACGGCGCCTTGTTGGTGGTCCTGCCGTCGATTTACGAAGGCTTTGGCCTGCCAGCACTCGAGGCGATGATGGCCGGCGCGCCGCTGCTGTGCAGTGATATCCCGGTACTGCGGGAAGTGGCGGCCGAGGGTGCGATCTACGTGCCGCCGGATCAACCTGCGGCCTGGGCCGATCAACTGGCCGAGTTGTTGGCAGATAGTGAGCAGCGCGCCGACCTGGCGCGTCGTGGTCGGGATCGCAGCAAGCAATTCGATTGGCGACGGACTGCTGAGCAGACCGTCGCCGTCTGGAAGGAGGCGGCGGACAGTCGATGACTATGAAGCGATGGATCCTTGGCGGTGTGGTGGCAGTGGCGGCAACGGTCGGACATTGGGGTTTCCATTACATGCCACGTGCTCGGCCAGCAGCGCCATGGGGCGACTCACGAGTCGCCGGTCTGCTCGAGAACAGTGATTTTCCGGCAGCGGTTTGGGTCCCCTATCCGCACCAGAATCTGGCCCACCTACGCAAGATCGCGGGTACCGAGCCCAGCACCTTGCGAGCGCTGGCTCGGCTGGCGGGATTGCCGGCGCCAGCGTTGCCTACCTTTGGGCCGTTGACGCTGCCGCCATCGTCGGAGATCGCCGTCGCGGCGGACGAAACAGGAGAACGTTTCACCGTGCTCGCCCAGGTGTATCCTGTCTTCGCCAGCTTTGCCAAGCTGGCCGGGCGTTTGGCCGGAAACCCATGGCTCGCTGGCGGCGAGATTCTGGTTGATGGTCGTTCGGCCGAAGTGTCCTGGGACGGCAACCTCTGGATGGTTGTTTCCAGTGAGATGTCCCCCGCGGCATTGCAGCAGTCTCCAGTGTCGACAGAGTTTGCTGGACAGCTGTCGGGTGGCAAGAAGGGTTTCGGTTGGATCCAGGTTCGCCAGGCGGTGGATCCGCTGCCAGCAGGGCTGTACCGACTGTGGGAAGACGCGGCGGGACTCGGAATCGCTTCCCAGAATAGCTTTTCCGAAGCACCTTCCACTGTTGGGGCCCCAGGGCTAGTGGAGCGATTCCAGGGCATCGGTCTGTTTCTGTTGGTTTTCTCCGGTGGCCACGAGGCCCTGGGGGAGCCTGTTCAAGCTCTCGCCTTTTTCGATCAGATGGCAGGGAAACTCAAAGAGCTGCCGCGGATCGCTTCCTTGCACAAGTCCGGAAGTGAACGTTGGTCGTTGCCCGGCGAAAGCTTGTTGCAACTCGCTGGGCGTGAGCCCAGAACCTCAGTCGAGGGGGCCTGGGCGGTCGCGGCGCTCGACACCGCCAGCCTCGAGCAGGCCCGCGGTGTAGCACCTCTCCTCGATGACCTGAGTCAGGATCCGTTGGCGTGGGGGCTGTGGCTCGATCTGGAGGGTGGACTGGTGGAGGTCGAGCGCATCGCGCGATTGCTCAGTGAAGTACCGATCGTGCCGCGTCGCCGGGTCGAGACTTGGAATGATGCTCGCAAGGTGCTGTTGCCGCTGGCGAATCGCTACTCCCATTTGGAGGCGGTCGTCACCGAGGAGCCGCGAGTGTTCGAATTGCGACTCACGGTCGAGCCGTCGGACAGCCAGAATTGATCAAATCGAGCGTCGAGATAGATCAGGCTTGTGGTAGCGTATAAGCTA
>JAJCXQ010000575.1 GCA_029263355.1 Acidobacteriota bacterium
CGTGGAGACCTGAGACAACTCGTCCTGGCTGAGCGGCGCTGGGCCCGACCAAGCATTCAAGAGACATTCAGGCGAGGCGCTCCTTTCAAACCGCCTCTGGCACCGGACGCCAGAGGCGGTATTTTTGTTGAGCCCGAGGTAGGCAGAGAGGGCGGATTTCGAGCGCCCCTCTCCGACTGCTACAATTGCCACAACGTGCTTCCCCAGTTTCAGCTAGCCACTCTCACACAGATCACTTCGCGGATCTTCGGGTCGTCGCCCTTGGAGTCCTGATGAAGGCGCTTCTCTCGAGATGGTTGCGTCGACAGAAACCTCCTGCGCCCAAACGCCGAGCGACCGATGGCCTGCCTCAGCAGGATCTCGCCACCCGCTACACCGATCAGGGAGAGATCGGACGCGGCGGAATGTGCACCGTCCATCGTATGCGAGATCGTACACTGTTACGCGAGACCGCCCTCAAACGGCTCGACTCGGATTTTTCGATTGAACGCGATCGGATCCAGAGGTTCATGCTCGAGGCCCAGGTCACCGGCCAGCTCGACCACCCCAATATTGTGCCGATCCACGAGCTCGGTCGCGATGGCAAAGGGCGTTATTACTTCACGATGAAGATGGTCGAAGGTGAGACTCTCGGCCAGCGAATTGAACACGCTGGGGAAGATCGCCTAAAGCCGGATCAACTGGCAGAGCTACTAAAGATCCTGATCAAGGTTTGCGAAGCTCTGTCTTTCGCCCACAGCCGCGGCGTCATCCATCGCGACATCAAGCCATCGAACATCATGGTGGGTCAGTACGGCCAGGTCTATATCATGGATTGGGGCATTGCCCGACTGCTGCCGCAAGCCGAAGATACCGGCAGCGACCGTCGAGTAGCGGTCTCGGCGATGGCTGAGATCGACCAGCCTGGCAGCATCATAGGCTCCCCTGCCTACATGGCGCCGGAGCAAGTCGAAGGCCAACACGAGGCTCTTGACGCGCGCACCGATGTCTTCGCCATCGGTGCGACTCTCTACCACGTACTCACCGGCCGGCCTCCCTATAGCGAACGCAACTACTACAAGCTTCTGACTCAGGTGTTGAGCTGTGAGTTCGAACCTCCCGATCAGGTCATGGGCGAGGGCATATTACCGCCAGGATTGACGCGCATTGTCATGCGAGCAATGGCGCCGGATCCCAGTGACCGATACGAGTCCGTTGTCGCGATGCAGCGTGATATCGAGCTTTTCATGCGCGGAGCCTGGCATCTGCCGACGCAGACCTTCGAGGCCGGAACTGCCATCGTGACCGAAGGTGAGGAAGGTGCTGTCGCCTACATCATTACCGAAGGACGTTGCCAGGTCTCGAAAGATATTCATGGTCAAACCAATATCGTTCGCGAGCTCGGGCCGGGAGATGTCTTTGGCGAAATGGCAATCTTTTCGTCACAGGTCCGCTCTGCCACCGTTCAGGCAATCGACGAGGTCACGGTAATGGTGGTCCAACGCGAGACCCTGAGCTCAGGTTTGGAGCTGAACTCTTGGATGGGGCGTTTTGTCAAGACCATGGCGGACCGATTCCTCGAGGTTGATTCGAGATTACGCATGTTCGAGAGCGGCGCTCATCCGATTGTTGCTGAATCGGACGAGTAAGGTTGCAGCCAGCACACTACTTGGAACCCGCCGACAGCCGCTTGATCTCTTGGTCGCCCAGAGGCCGGTCGTAGATTCTGAGCTCGTCGAGAGATCCGGCGAGGTAACCGCTAATCCCAGGCCTTGGAGCGCCCATCTTGAGCTCCGAAACGGTGTCGAGCCTGCCCGCATTAACCCAATCCCAGCGGTCCTCTTCACCATCGATGAAAAGCTTCAGGTCTTCGCCGTCGTAAACCGCCGTCACGTGACGCCAACGCCCATCGGCCACTTGAAGCCCGCTGGTCAGAGACGCTCCGTTGAGAATAACCTGCACCCTACCCGACCCGTTGACATACATTCCGAAGCCATCGAACTCGCTGTCCAATTTGTCGAAAATCGCCTGTCGACGCGGCGCCCGCGCTAGTTTCACCCAGGCCGCCAGAGTCAGCTGCTCGAGCGCGTTCAATTTGGCAGACGCATCGACCGTGATGGAATTCTGACTGCCGTCGAACTCGAGACCGCCGCCGACACGTCCGCCGCTCCACTTCGGTTCACCCACCAACTTGCCGTGGTGCCCACTCCCGCTGTCATCTTTGGCTTGGTTTCCAACACCTTGCTCCATAGGCCAGTAACCGACCAGACCGGTGCGTAGATCGGCGACCGTGAAGGAGATCAGGAAGTCATCGGTGTTGGCATGGCCAAGAGCGTCGAGACAACGGACAAAATAGTTGTTTTCCTCGCCAGCTTCGAGGTCCCACAGCGTGGTCGAGTGCGTTCGCCCGTTGGTCACCGCGAACGTCTCCTCCATCTCGCTATAGGAACTTCCAGGCTCCAGGCTCCAACGACACACGCCGCTCTCGTTGGTGGCAAGTGACATCTGGAGCTCCGTAGTGCCACCTGCCACAACATCCGAGGGCGAACCAGCAAATCGATAGGGGGGCTCCTCGGAAGCGACAGCTTGAACTTGATCTGCTCCCGCGTCCCAGGTCATCTCCTGCTCGGGCCGCGGCTCGCCATCGATATCCCACCCTTCGAGATCCACCAACCTCTGACCGGCCCCCTGAGCGCAACTGTCGCTGCGCTCGAGGTGAAAGTCTCCTTCGTCCCAGTCTTCGAAGTCTGGCTGGCACTCTCTAGAGCCCGGGTCACCGCCGGAGATATCCTTCCAGGATGCAAAATCCAGATCCTCCCCGTCGACCCAGCGAAAGACTCCGTCGCGATCGAAGACATTCGAGTCCGAGTCCAACTCGGCGGGCTCATAAGACGCCTGAATATTAGCCTGGCCTTCGTCCAGCCCGGAAATGATGTTGTTCTTGATCACGATGTTCTGTTGCGAGTACTTGGGATCCGGATCCTCGTCGAGAGAACCTATGGTAATCGCACCAGCGCGGCGGATCTCCCCCACACATGTGTTGTTGGCGATCAAGATCCTCCCTGGAGGTGAACTGACGTGGTTCCCGACGCCGGCATGGATACAACTCTCCCAGCCGACCTTGGTCGTCGACAGGAAATTGTTGGTGACCTCCAAGTCTCCTAACGTTTCGCCGGCAAAATCTCCTTCGTGGCGCTCGAACTTCGAAACGTCCACCCCAACATTTCCGTATCCCCAAGCACCGTAGGAATTGCGCACAATATTGCGATCGAAAACCACCCTTTCGATCGGCCGCGCGTTTTGATTGTCACAAAAACCGTCTGATGCGGGCTGCATTCTGAGCGCGATCGCGCTATCGATGAATTTGTTGTTGCGAATCGTCCAGTCCTGAGTGCACTGCCCGGCGACCAGCACTGTTCCGCCATGCCCGCCGTCCGGATTTGGCTCCCAATGGGCGACGTTGTTATCGAATACCGAGTCCAGGAACTCGATTCGTGAGATATATCCCCAGATCTTGACCCCTGGCCAACCGGCATTCTTGCCACACTCCGAAAAATCACAACCGTGTACGGTGCGGGTAATATTCTGCCACCTGAGTGGGCCCTCGTCCGGGCCACTATCCGGCCCGGAGCCGCGGACGAACCAGCCGCCGTTATCGGCAAACAGCAGATTGGAGAAATTGGCCCAGTGGAGTCCGGAATGAAAGACATCGATGGTGAAGTCCTTCCCCCCATCACCTTTCCTCGCCTTGTTTACCGCATACAACTCGATGTCATGGTAATAGGTGTGATCGACGCCATCACCTCGGGGGCCAAAACGGATAAAACCGCTGTCGACACCAAATGAAAAACGTCCATAGTCGTGCACCTGGAAATGTGCGATCTCGAGGTAGTCTGTGGTCGGTTTCACATGGAAAACCCTGGCCAAACCGTGTCGGGCGCCATCCCCTGATCCATCGAGCACCGCGATGTCGTCTTGATCGTAGGGCGGATAGACGCCGTCGTTGTCCGAATCCCACCCCACCAGCATGGTCGGATGTTGCGGGAACTTCCAATCCCGCGCCTGGCTGCCTGTTTTAGGAACCGTGTAGGTCGCAGCTAAGCCGCTGACCGCAGGCTGAATCGTCTCTTCGGTTGTCGCCCAGCCGCGGAAGCACAGAATATCTTCAGCTCCGTCGCGCGGGCCATCGGCAGCCTTCCAGGCAAATTGGATCGATTTGTAGGGCCGCCCCGGACTACCGTTACCGCTACGATCGCTTCCCTCTTCGACATCGATGTAGATCAGATCCTCATCGACGCCATCACCATCTGGATCGGTGGTCTCACCGTCACAAACGTTGCAGTCGTCCGGCTCGCCGATAACACCGTTGCGGTTCATATCGAAACCACAAGCGCGTTTCACATAGCCACGCTCCAAAGGCGGGCTGCTCATGATGACGATCTCGGACGAGGCAATCGTGGCCGGTGATGAGCAACCGGCGGTCGAGAGTCCGGCAGCCACGGCCAACCAGCCCCCCAAAAACGCGCCCAACCGAATGGCTTTCATTACTTTCTCTTTCACAGGTGAACGTGGGCCCGAGAATCTCTAGTCTCTCCTGCGAGGAGCCGCCGAGCAAGGGTCAATAGGTCTGGAGAAGATCTGTCGATAAACTCCGCCTATGACTCGGATAGAACCAGGGTTACCAGCAGATTCAAGGCGCTCCACCTCAAGGTCCCCGCTCGCTGTGCTCGGAAAAATCTGGTGCTACCTATGGGCCAGTCCCACAACTCTCTTCGGCTTATTGGCCGGTGTGTTGACGGTCGCCACTGGCGGACGCGGCCGACGCCACGGTCCAGTCGTGGAATTGTGGGGCGGCTTCTCGACCTGGCTGCTCAGCAGTTGGGCTTTTCGCGCCGAAGCTATAACCCTCGGGCACGTCATCCTCGGACGGACCGGCAGCGCTTTAGACCGATATCGAACCCATGAGCTAGAGCACGTCCGGCAAGCCGAGCAGTGGGGGCTACTGTTTCTGCCAGCTTATGCCATAGCCAGCTTGTGGGCCCACCTCAGCGGTCGCCACTACTACCGCGACAATTGGTTCGAGATCGACGCCAACCATAGGGATCGTGCACGGAAGACGCGCACGCGGAGGACTCTCAGCAACTAGTCAGCCGCAAAGGTGCTGGCTCTTGCCCCACCACCGGCAAGCGATCGAGACATCGATCAGAGGCCGACAGTATCGACATCACTTCTGGTGCCGGGTAACGAGTTCTACCCGCAGCCCTCTTTCCGGGACTAGGAGGAAACCACCCGACACCGCCCGGACGTCGGTCTGGCAGAGTTTCAACTCCGTGCGTTGAAAGATCGTTGCCAACACCGTCTTGAGGTGCATCAAGGCCAGGCCTCTGCCGAGACAGGTGCGTGCACCACCACCGAACGGACACCAGGTGTGAGGTTCAAACGTACGATCGAAGAAATTTGTGGGATGGAAACCATCCGGCTCGTCGAATAGGTCGTCCCGTTGGCTGATCTCGGCATGGCAATGCGCAACCAAGGACCCCTCAGGCATTAGGAAGCCCCCGAGGACCCACGGCTTACGGGCACGACGTGCACCGGTGAAAGGCCCCAAGGGTTGGTAACGGATACCTTCGTTGATCACCGCCTCGAGATACCGCAGCTCGCCGAGATCGTCTTCACTGATCGGGCGGTTACCGATAACCGAGTCGA
>JAJCXQ010000576.1 GCA_029263355.1 Acidobacteriota bacterium
GAAGCGGTGCGTCTGACCCTGGTGTCGGACAGCGCCCAGGGTATTGCGGAGCATGGGGAGGCGATCCGCGATCTCGTCACAGGTCTCGACGCTGATTGGTCTGCCGAGCGCGCTGGCGTTCATGCCGACCAGGCTAACGAGGCGAAGTCGCTGTTGCCTGAGTTGACGGCCGCCGCCGTCGAGCTTGCCGAAGCAGATACCCTGGAAGCTGCCCGTGACGCTTTTTACGCTCTGTCCAAGCCTCTGGTCCGCTTTCGCAAAGCGGCGATCGGTGACTGGCCCGTGGTCGCTTATTGCTCGATGGCCAAGCGGTCGTGGTTGCAGCCTGAAGGTGAACTCGGGAATCCCTACTACGGTCCCTCGATGCCGCTCTGTGGCGAAGTTGTAGACGGTTGATGGGTCTGTTTGCCAGGCGAAAAAGGAGACAGCCATGATCCATCGCAAGTTGCCGAGTTTGACCGTTGGCGTCGGTTTGTTGTGTGTGGCTTGTAGCGCAGAGACTCCCCAGGCCAGCATTGATACCGCACGGCAAGAGGTCGCCAGCCTCGAGCTAAGGTTGATCGATCCTCCTTCCGGGCCAGGAGCGATGGCGCCCAATCTGGCGGTCGGCGAGGGCGGCGCATTCCTGACCTGGCTCGAGCCCGTAGTGGCCGACAAAGCGGTCGAGGGGACCGGGCACAGCCTATTCCTTTCAGAATTCGACGGTGAGCGTTGGACTCCCGCCCAGTTGGTCACATCCGGGGGTGGTTTCTTCGCCAACTGGGCGGATTTACCGGAGGTGGTGGAGGCGGCGGATGGCACTCGTTACGCTCACTGGCTGAGCAAGCTGGGCGGCGATACCTATGCCTACGGCGCCGCCTTGGCGCACTCTAGCGACGGCGACTCCTGGGGCGAGATAGGCTTGCTTCACGACGACACCTCGCCGACTGAACATGGCTTCGTCTCTTATGCCGCCTTGCCGTCTCAGGGAATCCAGGCTTTCTGGCTCGATGGTCGAGCCATGTTGGAAGGAGGCGGCATGCAACTGCGCACCACGCGCCTAAACGGAGGCGCCGCGGCGGCGAGTGAGGTCCTTGATGACCGGGTGTGTGAATGCTGCGCCACCGATGCAACGTTGGCCGCCACCGGACCGGTGGTGGTCTACCGCGATCGCAGTGCAACCGAGGTACGAGATATCGCCGTGATCTGGTCGACCGCCGAGGGGTGGAGCGAGCCAACCCTGATCCACGACGACGGCTGGCAGATCAACGGCTGTCCGGTGAACGGCCCAGCAATTGCCGCCGACGGAGAGCGGGTCGTCGTCGCCTGGTTCACGGCTGCCGACAACCGACCGCGGGTCCAGGTTGCCTTTTCGGATGACTCAGCTCACTTCGGCGACCCGATCCTGGTCGACGACGAGGCGCCCCTGGGGCGGGTTGACGTCGAGATCGATTTCGAAGGCCGGGCGCTCGTCAGCTGGCTAGGCTCAACCGAGGGTGGCGCGGAAGTACGCTGGCGTCGCGTTTCCTCGACCGGTGAGAGTGGCCCGATGAACGTCGTGGCGGGGACAACGGCCGAACGCTCGGCGGGTGTTCCTCGTATGCTGCGCAGTGGCAGCCAGCTGCTGTTCGCCTGGGTCGAAGCAACGGAACCGTCCGAGCTACGGTTGGGTGTTGTTCCTCTCGGCTGATCCGTTGGGACCAGCCAACAGTCCTATAGATACTGATCCATGGCTCGATGAGATTGCCTTCTGGTCTCGATGATCCGTCAGGGTTCGCATGGATTTCACAGCGAACCCAGGCGTCGGCAACAAACGACGTTCTGCCACCAAGCACTAGTTGGCGGCGGTCAAGCTGCGCTGGATCTCGAGGGTTTCGCCAGCGGTGACGTCGAGCTCGAGCTGGAGCGTGTCGTAGCCGGGGCGTGCCACCTCCAACCGATGAGACCCGGGAGCGACCAGTAGGCTTTGCGTCAGCTCTGACGCCACACCAAGGAAGTTGCCGTCGAGGTAGATCGAGGCGTCGCCTGGCTCGAGGGTAAGGGTCACGGAGGCCGGTTGCGGTCGAGCGTCGATTTCGGCTTTTGGCTTCACTGGCAAGGGCTCGTAGCCGAGATAAGAGCCGATCGTGCCGTCGTAGCCGGTGATAGGGGAGGCCGGAGCGGTCGACGACGTCGACTGGTAGGTGAAGTACGGACTCGAATAATACGTTGCCAAGTACGAGGTTTCGTAAAGCCAGCGACTTGGATGACCGATCGATCGGAGGTGACTGCGATGGTTACCACGCCCGCTGTGGCCGAGGTATCCGGAGCCGCTGAAGCGACCTGCGTCCTGTCGTGAGACCAGGAAGCCATGGCCGCCGAAGAAGGAGCCATAGCCGTGCCCCCAAGTTGAGCCATAGCTGGCGCCATGAGCCCTCGAACCGTGGAAGCCATAACCTTGATTGCCGTAACCATGATGGCTGTTGAGATGGTGGCGGTGGCCGCGAGGGTCACGGTCATGAGAGCCGCGTTTGGATTGTCCACCGTCGGCAGAGACTGAGGGGGTCAGGGTGAGCAGCAAAGCAAGGGCTGAGCAGCCGGTCGCGATGAGTCGCGCTCCCCGGGAGATGACCGAATATCGAATCAAGGTCTGGGGCTGTGTTGTCTGGGGTTGTGTTGTCTCGGGCAGATTCATGGCTGATCTCCTTGGCGAGAGGGGAGCCGAACGGCGATTCCAGAAGTCAGGGCAGTTGCAAGAGGGTTCCATGGATCGATACGGCTCTAGGGCAGCAGATATTCACTCTATTGTATGTCAGGCTGATGTACGGCAAAACTTGTCTAGACAGACTGATCCAGCTAACATCCCGAGTTGTCTATACAGGATGTCGAGCATGATCAAAGAGACTCTGATTCCCGGATCCCTGACCCTCGACCAGCTGCGGTCTATCGCTCGGATAGGTTCATCCTTGCAGCTCGATATTGGTGCGGAGGCCCGAGCTGCGGTCGAGCGCGCTGCTGCTTCGGTCGCTCGCATCGTCGATCGCGGTGAGCCGGCCTACGGCATCAACACCGGCTTCGGCCGCCTCGCCCAAACCCACATTCCGCACGATCAACTCGAACAGCTGCAGCGTAACCTGGTGCTCTCGCACTCGACTGGCGTTGGAGCGCCGATGCGCGACGAGGCCGTGCGACTGATCCTCGCCCTCAAGGTCGCGAGCCTCGGTCGCGGTCATTCCGGCGTGCGGCTCGAAGTTGTCGAGACGCTTCTCGATCTGCTGAATGCGAGTCTGTTGCCGGTAATCCCTGAGAAGGGTTCGGTGGGAGCCTCGGGGGATCTTGCGCCGTTGGCCCATATGAGCGCGGTTTTGCTCGGGTTTGGAGAGGTCACGGTAGGTGGCGAACGCTTGGCAGCTACCGAGGCGCTGACTCGGATCGGACGATCGCCCCTGCGGCTGGCCGCCAAAGAGGGCTTGGCTCTGCTCAATGGCACCCAGGTATCGACCGCTTTGGCGTTGGCGGCACTGTTCGACGCCGAGCGGGTTTTCGAGACCGCGGTGGTCGCGGGAGCGTTGTCGATCGACGCCGCGGCCGGTACCGTCAAACCCTTCGACGCCCGCATCCACGAGCTGCGGGGTCATCGTGGGCAGTGCGAGGTGGCGGAAGCGTATCGAACCCTGCTCGAAGACTCCGAAATCAATCGCTCACATCGCAATTGCGGCAAGGTGCAAGACCCCTATTCGCTGCGTTGCCAACCACAGGTGATGGGTGCCTGCCTGGGACAGATGGAACAGGCGCGGAACGTCCTGTTGATCGAAGCCAACGGCGTGTCCGACAATCCACTGATCATCCCGGAGACGGACGAAGTGCTGTCCGGTGGCAACTTTCACGCCGAACCGGTGGCTTTTGCGGCTGATAACTTGGCCCTGGCGATTGCCGAGATCGGCGCCCTCTCGGAACGCCGCATCGCGTTGCTGATCGACTCGTCGTTCTCGGGTCTGCCGCCGTTCCTGGTCGAGGAAGGTGGCCTCAACTCCGGTTTTATGATCGCTCAGGTCACCGCCGCGGCGCTGGCGTCCGAGAACAAGACCTTGGCCCATCCTGCATCGGTCGATTCGTTGCCGACCTCAGCGAATCAAGAAGATCACGTGTCGATGGCCACCTTCGCGGCACGCAAACTCCACGAGTTGGCGGACAATTCGGCGACGATCGTCGGCATCGAGCTGTTGGCCGCGGCCCAAGGCGTCGATCTGCGGGCTCCGCTCAAAACCAGTCGGCGGTTGCAACCGGCGTTGAAAGCGATCCGAGAACGGGTGCCGTTCTACGAGCAAGATCGCTTCTTTGCCCCCGACATCGAAGCGATCCGGATCGCTGTACATCAGGGAGTCCTTGCTGAGTTTTCACCTCACCGTCCCGGTGACGGGGGGCGGGGATGAACCCCCCGGCCTATCAGCAAATCAAAGAGCATATTCTCGACAACATCCGTAACGGTCAGTGGGCGCAAGGTGATTTGGTGCCGTCGGAGAACGAGCTTGCTCGTAGCTTCGGGGTTGCTCGCATGACGGTCAATCGAGCGGTACGAGAGCTCGCCGATGATCAGGTGTTGGTGCGGGTGAAGGGGGCAGGTACATTCGTTGCCGAGCCCAAGATCACCTCGACCCTGGTCGAGATTCGCTCGATCGCGGCCGAGATCCTAGCTCGGGGCAATGTGCATCACGCCGAAGTCTTGACCCTCGAACCGGTGATCGCTGACGCCGAGCTGGCGGCCCGTTTCGAGATCGAGATTGGCGGACGGCTGGCGCGTTCGCGCCTGGTACACTTCGAAGATGGCGTGCCGATCCAACTGGAGGCCCGCTGGGTGTCCCCGGAGCTAGCTGATGCTTATTTGGCTCAAGACTTCCACCATGCGACGCCGAACGAGTTTTTGGTCCGCGAGGCGCCTTTGGCGCGGGTGGAGTACACCATCGAGGCTCGCCAGCCAGACTCCGAGGTGGCACAGGTGCTGCGCATGGCGCCCGCCGAAGCTGCCTTGGTTTTGGTGCGGCGTACTTGGTCACGGAACCGGGTGGCATCCATCGCTTGCCTCTGGCACCCCGGATCGCGTTATCGATTCGCGGGACACTTCTAAGATTCACTTCTAAGATTCACTTCAAGGCAAAGGAGAGTTGATGAACGATCCACGACTCGACGAAAGCCGTGTTGTCCGCGCCCCGCGGGGCAGCGAGCTGAGTTGCAAAAACTGGCTGACCGAGGCCGCCTATCGGATGATCCAGAACAATCTCGATCCGGAGGTTGCTGAGCATCCTCAGAGCCTGGTCGTTTATGGCGGTATCGGTCGAGCGGCCCGCAATTGGGAGTGCTTCGATCGCATCCTCGAGACCTTGAAGCGCCTCGAAGACGACGAAACATTGCTCGTCCAGAGCGGCAAGCCGGTGGGAGTATTTCGCACCCACGCCGACGCTCCTCGGGTGCTGATTGCCAACTCCAACCTGGTCCCCAAATGGGCCAATTGGGAACATTTCCACGAGCTCGATCGCAAAGGGCTCATGATGTACGGTCAGATGACCGCCGGTTCGTGGATCTACATCGGCACTCAGGGGATTGTCCAAGGCACCTATGAAACCTTTGTCGCGGTTGGTGAGCAGCACTTCGGTGGCTCGCCAGAGGAGCGCTGGATTCTGACCGGCGGCCTTGGGGGAATGGGTGGCGCTCAACCCCTGGCGGCGACGATGGCCGGTTTCTCGATGATCGCGGTGGAGTGTGATCCGTCGCGGATCGAGTTTCGGCTGCGCACTCGCTACCTCGATCGCCAGGCGCAGAATCTCGATGAAGCGCTGGCGATGATCGACGCGGCACGCCAGGAAGGTAGTACTGTGTCGATCGGTCTGCTCGGTAATGCCGCGGATGTTTTCTCGGAGCTAGTGGCGCGGGGCATCACTCCGGATGTGGTCACGGACCAGACTTCGGCCCACGATCCGATCAACGGCTACTTGCCACAAGGTTGGAGTCTCGACGATTGGCGCCAACGTCAGACCAGCGACCCTTCTTCGATCGTCGAGCCGGCCAAACAGTCGATGGCGGTGCAGGTGCGGGCGATGTTGACCTTACAAGAGCGCGGCTCGGCGGTGCTCGACTATGGCAACAACATCCGGCAGATGGCCAAAGACGTTGGTGTCGACAACGCCTTCGACTTCCCCGGTTTTGTGCCGGCGTACGTGCGACCACTATTCTGCAAAGGCTACGGGCCGTTCCGTTGGGTCGCCCTGTCGGGCAATCCTGAGGATATCTATCGCACCGACGCCAAGGTCAAGGAACTGATTCCGGACGACCCGCATCTCCATCATTGGTTGGACATGGCGCGGGAGCGGATCGCCTTCCAGGGTTTGCCGGCGCGCATCTGTTGGGTTGGGGTCAAGGACCGTTTCCGACTCGGCCTAGCGTTCAACGAAATGGTGCGGACCGGAGAGCTCGAGGCGCCGATTGTCATCGGTCGCGATCATCTCGACACCGGCTCGGTGGCCAGTCCCAATCGCGAGACTGAAGCGATGGCCGACGGCTCCGACGCGGTCTCCGACTGGCCGCTGCTCAACGCCCTGCTCAGCACCTCCGGCGGCGCCACCTGGGTGTCGTTCCATCACGGCGGCGGCGTCGGTATGGGTTACAGCCAGCACGCCGGGTTGGTGATCGTCTGTGACGGCAGCGAGGCCGCCGACCGCCGGTTGCGTCGGGTGCTATTCAACGACCCGGCGTCAGGGGTCATGCGCCACGCCGACGCCGGCTACGAGCTGGCGCAGCAGACCGCTCGAGAGGTTGAGCTCGACCTACCGATGCTGACGGCTGGGACGGCGGGCGGTGATTGATATGGGAATCGAATGGGAACTGCTCTTACATCGGGCCCGAATCGCGACCTTGACTGGCGTCGAAGGCGACGAGATCGGCGTCGAACACGGTGATGGGGCGCTGGCGGTGGCCGGCGGTCATATTGCCTGGATCGGCAAGGAAAGTGATCTACCAGCCGGCGCCTCCGCCGTCCGTGAGATCGACTGTGAAGGCGCCTGGTTGACCCCCGGCCTGATCGACTGCCATACCCACGTGGTTTACGGCGGCAATCGTTCCAAGGAGTTCGAGCGTCGACTCGAAGGCGTCAGTTATGAGCAGATCGCCCGCGAGGGTGGAGGCATTCGCTCGACGGTGCGCGCCACCCGCGCCGCCAGTGTCGAAGAGCTTGTTGACCAGAGCGCCCCGCGACTGGCGCGGATGCGGGCAGAGGGCTTGACCACGGTCGAGATCAAGTCCGGCTACGGTCTCGATCTGGCCAGCGAGCGCAAGATGTTGCGTGCCGCGCAGTGGTTGGCGGAATCACAACATGTTTCGGTGCGGACTTCGTTCCTGGGCGCGCACGCCGTGCCGGAAGAATACGCCGGCCAGGCGGACGCGTTCATCAACTACCTGATCAACGATGTCCTACCGGCGCTAGCCGACGAAGGCTTAATCGACGCGGTGGATGGTTTTTGCGAAACTATCGCTTTTACGCCGCAACAGATCGATCGCTTGTTCGTTGCGGCCCGGGAACGCGGCTTGCCGGTGAAACTGCATGCCGAGCAGCTCTCCGACCAGGGTGGGGCAGAGCTGGTCGCTCGTCACCGGGGTTTGTCAGCGGATCATCTGGAGTACCTCTCGCAAACCGGCGTTGAGGCGATGGCTCGAGCCGGCACCGTCGCCGTTCTGCTGCCCGGGGCCTTTTACTTCCTGCGCGAGACCCAGCGCCCACCGGTTGCGGCTTTGCGCAAGGCGGGAGTACCGATCGCCGTCGCCACCGACTGTAATCCCGGCAGCAGCCCGTTGACCTCGCCGCTGTTGGCGATGAACCTGGCCTGTGTCTGTTTTGGTCTGACCCCGGCGGAAGCCCTCGCCGGTATGACTCGTGAGGCTGCCCGAGCCCTCGGCCTCAGCGATCGCGGCACCCTCGTCGTCGGCCACCGTGCGGACCTGGCGTTGTGGCAGATCGATCGTCCCGCGGAGCTCGCCTACGGCATGGGGCACGCTCCGTTGGAGCTGCGAGTTTTCCAGGGTGTGGTGGATGGCCCTGTGGTCGATCGCCAGTACACGGCGGAGACCGACGGTGATCCGGTGATGTCGCCACAATTGTTGACGAAGTAGGGCTTGTGGCCGGCGGTGCTGGCCGTTGCTCAGACCCTGATGTCGGCCGACCAAAAAGCCGAACTCGAATCTGAGACTTTTTTGACTCTTACGTTGCTATTCCTGCGCATGGGAGGGTAGAGGACCACTAGGCTCGATTTGTTTCGCGGGTCGATTTGCGCGGAGGAGCGCTACGATCCGCCGGGAAGCAGCGAACAGTTCGTCGAAGGAGATCATTAGATGTTAGCTCGTGACGCGCGTGCTCATGATGACCATAGCTTGCCAGTTCGTTTTTTCATAAATCGTTATACGCAGGGCTCAAATACCACAGACACTGAGAAGACGCGGAGCATGACGAGTGCTGCCGCGCCTCGGAGGTGGGCGTTGGGGGTCGTGTTGCTGATGATGGCGTCGCAAGCGATGGGTGCGACTCCACCGTTGGCAAGGGAGGGGGAACCCTCTGGGACCTCCGTGGAGCCATCGTCGGGCGTGACCAACTCTCGCCAAGCGCGTCTCGCAAGGCGGTCCGAGGCGCGAGCGATCGCGGCCCAGAGGGTGGCTCCAGCGTGGAGTGAACACGCGTCCCACAGCGCCCTGGCGGCCAAGGATGCCCGGCGTTTCGGTTTGCCGGACACGGCCGGCGGTCCGAGCCTGTGGGGCGATGGGCTGCGCTCTGACGACAGCCGATTGCCGTCGAGTTTGACAGGGTCGGACTTGGCTCTGCCGCTTGACAAAGGAGTGGACGACTGCGACTGGCAACCCGGTTACGGTATTCCGGGCCTCGATGGCCCGGCGTTTGCGCTCGAGACGTTCGACGACGGCAGCGGGGAAGCCCTTTATGCCGGCGGCCGTTTTCTCACCGCGGGCGGCGTCCTGGCTTCGGGCATTGCGAAGTGGGATGGCACGGCGTGGTCAGCGGTCGGCGGCGGCGTCGACGGCATCATCTGGGCAATGACGGTGTTCGACGATGGCACCGGCAGCGCGCTTTATGTCGGCGGCTATTTCGACAACGCGGGCGGCACTCCAGCGCTGAGCATTGCTAAGTGGGACGGCGCCTCCTGGTCAGCGTTGGGGTTGGGGATCGACATCGATGTTTATGCCCTGGCGGTGTTCGATGATGGCGGCGGTGATGCCCTCTACGCGGGTGGATTCTTCTCCGAAGCGGGTGGTGCTCCAGCGGACAACATCGCCAAATGGGACGGCACCTCGTGGTCGGCCCTCGGTTCAGGAACCGACTCCGATGTCGAAGAGTTGGTCGTTTTCGACGACGGCGGCGGTGACGATCTCTATGCCACCGGATTTTTCATGGATGCCGGAGGCGTCACGGTTTACGGCATCGCGAGGTGGGATGGCACGGTGTGGTCCGATCTCGACGAAGGCCTGGATGCGCCTGGTCTTGCGTTGACGGTCTTCGACGACGGCGGCGGCGCTGATCTTTACGTCGGCGGGTTCTTTTTCTTCGCCGGTGCGATGCCTGGCGTCGTTGCTCCAGGTGTTGCGCGCTGGGATGGAACCGCGTGGTCGGGGCTCAGCGGCGGGATCTTCGATCCGTTTCTTGGCCCGGGTCTTGTCGACGATATGACGGTGTTCGACGACGGCAGCGGCGATGCGCTGTTTGTTGGTGGTGAGTTTTCCACGGCGGGCGGCGATCCGGCATCGAACATCGCCAAATGGGATGGTACGGACTGGTTCGCCCTCGACTCAGGGACCCAGGCTCCGGTCGTGACCCTCACCACCTTTGATGACGGTGGCGGTACAGATCTCATCGCCGGCGGCTTTTTCCGGGTGGCTGGGGGGATCTCCGCTCAAGGTATCGGCGAGTGGGATGGAGCTGTGTGGTCGTCGGTGACGCCGGTCGGGGCCTTCAACGGCCTCGATGAAAAGATCCTGGCGTTTGCCACCTTTGACGATGGGTCCGGCGAAGCCCTCTACGCGGGGGGTGAGTTCCTCACCGCCGACGGCGTGGTGGCCAACGGCATCGCCAAGTGGGACGGCAGCGTTTGGTCGCCGCTTGGCGAAGGGGTTGGGTGCCTGGGTGGAGGTCGAGGCGAAATCCCCGGTCTGCAACCGTCGGACGGCGAAAACAAAGGGATCATCCTCCCTGAAGGGTGCACCGACCCTGCGGTGATCGCTCTTGCCGTTTACGATGACGGCACCGGATCGGCGCTTTACGTCGGCGGCGAGTTCGATTTTGTCGGCGGCGTGATGGCTGCCAACATCGCCAGGTGGGACGGCACGGCGTGGTCAGCGCTGGACGACGGTACCGACGACCTAGTCGAGTCGATGGTGGTCTACGACGACGGTCTGGGAGAAGATCTATACATCGGTGGTGAGTTCGACTTTGTTGACGGCAGCATCCTCTCGCCTCACATCGCGAGCTGGGATGGCACGTCGTGGTCGACTGTTGGCCTCGGCACCGACGACGATGTCGAGGCCCTCGGTGTCTTTGACGATGGCACCGGCGAAGTGCTGATTGCCGGTGGTGAATTCAACACCGCCGGTGGCGCTCCAGCCGACTACATCGCGAGCTGGGACGGAACAACCTGGGCGCCCCTCGGCCTCGGCACTGACGACGAAGTCGAGACCTTGGCGGTGTTCGATGATGGCGCCGGCGCCGCGTTGTTCGTCGGCGGTGATTTCTTGATGGCTGGCGGCGCGCCGGCAGCCTACATCGCCAAGTGGGATGGCACGGCCTGGTCACCATTGGGCGTCGGTTTGGATGACGAAGTGAACGTCGTGTATCCGTTTGATGCGGGGGATGGCGAACAGCTTTATGTTGGTGGATTCTTCACCGCGGCAGGGGGCTCGCCCGCCAGCCGGATCGCACGCTGGGACGGAGCTACTTGGTCCCCCCTGGACGCTGGCGTCGACAATCCGTTCTCCGATTACACGTTCGACCCCTGGGCCGAAGCGTTGGCCGGCTTCGACGATGGCAGCGGAGCCTCGCTTTATGTCGGTGGTGACTTCATCACCGCCGGTGGTCTGTCCTCAACCTACTTTGCGGAGTGGGCCTGTCCAACCCTGGACTACGGCGACGCCCCAGATACCAGCTACGCCACGCTGTTCGCCAGCAACGGCGCCCGTCACGACGTAGTAGCCGGCTTTTACCTCGGCTCGGCGGTCGACGCTGAGCTCGACGGCCTCGAAGACGCGGCGGCGGCCGGCGATGACGGCAACAACGTCGACGATGAGGACGGTGTGACCTTCGGTGCCCTGGTGGCGGGGGCGACCGCAACGGTCGACGTCGAAGCGTCGGCGGCCGGCGAGCTCGATGCCTGGATCGATTGGAGCGCTGATGGCGCCTTCGACGCTGGCGAGAAGGTCTTCGACGGCGAGGATCTGGCCGCTGGCATCAACAGCCTGTTGGTGGCCGTACCTTCGGACGCAAGCGTAGGCAACATCTTCGCGCGTTTCCGTCTCAGCAGCGCTGGCGTTGCCGACCCCGACGGTCGCGCGCCGGATGGCGAAGTTGAGGACTATCAAGTGGCGGTCAATGCCGGAGCGGTGTTCCAGGTCGATGATGTGATGGCGTCCGAAGGAGACGCTGCCACAACCAGCTTCATGTTCACCGTCAGTCGGAGTCACAACCTGAGCGCGGCGTCGGTCGACGTCGCCACAGCGGATGGCACCGCGGTCGCGGGCTCTGACTACACGGCGGCACCTTTGCAGACCGTCAGCTTCACAGCAGGTGGCGCCTTGAGCCAGACCGTAACGGTGCTGGTTACGGGGGACACCACAGTGGAATTGGACGAAGCGTTTGCCGTCAACTTATCGAACCCGGTGGCTGGCACGATCAGCGATGGCGTTGGGGCGGGAGGCGTCCTCAACGACGATTCCACTGAAGTCACGATCTCGGATGCATCTCGCTCAGAGGCTGCCGGTACTCTGTTCTTCAGGGTCATGTTGTCGAATCCGTTGGATGTCGCCATCTCGGTGGACGTGTCGACCGTCGACAACACTGCCACGACGGCTGACAGTGACTACACCGCGATCAGCAGCCAAACGGTGACCTTCCCGGCCAACACGACGTTGCAGGGGCTCTCGGTCACGGTCAATGACGATTCGACCGTTGAGTTGACCGAGACTCTCGGTATGGTGTTGTCGAGTCTCGTCGCCAGTGGTCGCGCGGTCAGCCTGGGGGCGGATGGTACCGGGACGATCGTCAATGACGATACGGCTGAGCTTTCGGTGTCGAGCGAGAGTCAACTCGAGTCGTTGAGTCCGATGGTTTTTACGGTCACCCTGTCGAACCCGGTGGATGTCGCCACGTCAGTCAACGTATCAACGTCCAACGGCACCGCAACCACAGCGGATGGCGATTACGATGCGGTGAATAGCCAGGCGGTCAACTTTGCCGCTGGCGAGACCTCGGCAATGGTTGACGTAGCCATCAACGACGACGACACCGTTGAACCCGACGAGACGTTTACGACCACCCTGTCAGCGTTGGTTGCGGGTGGGCGTGCGGTCACCCTTGGGACAGGTGGTATCGGCACGATCGAGAACGATGACGAAGCCCTTTTGACCATCAACGATGTCAGCCTTGATGAGGGCACAGGTGGCGCGACCGCGTTTGTGTTCACCGTCACCATGTCGAACGAGAGCAGCTTGGAGGCGACGGTGGGTTACGCCACCGCGGACGGCACGGCGGAGGACGAAACCGGCGACGGCGACTACGGGTCGGTAAGTGGAACCCTGACCTTCGCCCCAGGGGTGACACAACAGACCGTCAACGTGACCGTTCAAGGTGATGCGGTAGAGGAGGCTGCGACAGAGGACTTCTTCGTCGATCTGGCTGGGGCCAGCGGTGCAACCTTGTCGGATAGCCGTGGGGTAGGCACCATCAGCGACGACGACGACGAAGGGCCGCCCGCGGTCGCCAGCGTCGATTCAGGTGACAACACCTTGGAGGACTGTGAAGAGGTGCGGCAGGCGGTCACCGTGCTGACAGTGACCTTCGACCAGGCGATGCTCGATCCGGCGGGTGACGATGCGTCAGACGATGTCACCAACCCGGAAAACTACCGCCTTTTCATGGCGGGACCGAACAACGATCTCGACAGCGAGAGCTGTGGCGATCCGGTCGGCGACGATACGTCGATCATGATCGACGCCGTTAGTTACGACGACAGTGCTTTCGCCGCATCGGTTCAACTCGAGGGTGGTGTGGCGCTGACCAGCGGCCCGTTCCGTTTCCTGGCCTGCGACACTCTTGTCGACGGGGCAGGAAACAGTCTCGATGGTGGCAGTTTCGTCCGTTCTTTCCGGGTCGAGCGGGAGAACCAGTTCCTCAACGGCCAGTTTGACTGTGACATCGAGGAATGGACTCTAATCTCCACTCAGCCAGAGGAGATCAGTTACTCAGAGGACGATGTTGATGACGCTTTGATCTCGGGCTCGGCGGCGATCTCCAACCTGACCGCCAGCACCGGTTTCACCATGGGCCAATGCCTACCTGTCAACGGTGAGACGAGTTTCACGGCGAGCGCCGCGGTGCAGGTGTCAGCCGGCCCCGGTATCGAAGTGTTGGCCGGTCTGGTGTGTGAGTTCTTCCTCGCCGAAGGCTGTGCAGGTGATGTGATCTCGAATGCTCTCCAGTCCTTCGCAGTCAGCGACACGGCGGGCGCCTGGACGCGGATCGAAAGCGAGCTGTTGTCACCGGCTGGCGCCAGCTCGGCGTTGTGCAGTTTCGATATCACGACCCCGGACGGCGACAGCTTCGACGCCCGGGTCGACGATCTGAGGCTATTACGGCCAGGTGTCATCTTCGACGATGGTTTCGAGTCGGGGGATACCTCGGCCTGGTCGTCGAGTCGGTAGTCCACAGGGCAGGAGACAGTTGGGGCGGCCCCGGGCCGAGAACGTGTTGATCGCGCTCTCGGTGTCGCGGCCGCCTCGTCCGTAGTAGGATCGAGCAATGGCACAGCCGATCAAGAGCAAGCTGAACCCTGCTGAGTATCTGGCGCTCGAACGGAAGGCGGAGAGACGTAGCGAATACTACGATGGCGAAGTGTTCTTGTTAGCTGGCGCCAGTCGTGAGCACAACCGCATTTCGACCAACATCACGTCGCAGTTGGATCGACAGCTCGAGGGTCGTGATTGTGATGTCTATGCCAGCGACTTGCGGGTCTTGGTGGCTCCCACCGGCCTCTACACGTACCCCGACATCACAGTCACTTGCGGTACCGAGCTCTTCGCTGACGATCGCAACGATGTGTTGCTGAATCCTCTTCTCATCATCGAGATCCTGTCTTCGTCCACCGAAGCCTATGACCGTGGTCGCAAGTTTCAGCATTATCAACAGATCGAGTCGTTGGCTGAATATGTACTCGTGACTCAGGATGCACGGCGGGTGGAGCAGTACCGGAAACAAGCAACCGGCTGGCTCTATACGGATATTCGAGGAGCGGATGGTATTCTCGATCTGCCGACGATTGGGTGTCGGTTGCAGTTGACCGATATCTACCGCCGGGCTGAACCGCGCGAGCCGTTGCGGCTCCGTTGATCGCGCACAGCCCAGCGTGATCACTGGTCCGCGCGGGCTCAGTTTGCCAGGGCTCGGCGAAAGAGGTCACAGCTGACTGGCGATGAGATCGATGTCGCTGAGTGCGCCTGCTTGGTCCTTCTTCCCGACAGCTTCGAACAGGCGAACGATCGCTCGTTGGTCGACCAGATCCGCATTGGCCAGGTAACGACGGGCGCCGGCGTGGGACCAGGTTGGCCGCCAAGCTTCGGGTCGCGCCTCGACGAGCCGCCGCAGCTCCGCCAGAGCGACAGCGGCGGCGTCGGGTTGCTTACGAGCCAGCAGGCTTGCAACCTCGTAGGTGCGGAGAATAGCCAGCAACTCGCCGGACTCTGCCGCCCGGGGTTGTAGGTGACGGGAGAGAAAGATCGTCTCATCAGCTCGGCCGAGGGCGAAGAGTGGCTCGATTGAGCGCACTGCAACGAAGGTATCGTCAGGGAAGCGTTGTAACCAGCCCGTGGCGGTCTGAAGGGCGCCGCGGTGATCGTACAGCTCGTCTTGGAGCACCTCGATGAGTTGCAGCAGAGTATCCCGGTCATCTGGATTCTTGGCAAAGGCTTCCTGCAGCGCTTCGGCTGCGTCCATCGGTTTGCCAGCAGCTTGCAGCGCCCGTGCCTCGTTGAGCCGGGCGAGGCTCCACGGTTCAGGAGATCCCTCGGGGGTGAGGATTTCGAGGGCCAACCGATGGGCCGAGATCGACTCGTGCAGCAGCAATGGGCGAGTCAAAGGCTCGGCGCGAAGAGCGAGTGAGTGCAAAGCGATTCCGAGGTGATCATAGGTCATGGCCCAGTCCTGCGGTGTCGCGTCGCGGGTGAAGACCTTGAGAGATGAGCGGTGGGCTGCCGCCGCCGACTCCAACAACTTCTCGCCAGCCTCCCCTGGGGTGATGGCGCCCAGGGCCTCGAGCGCCGTGCCGAGATTGTTGAGCGTCGCGGCCCAAAGCCGCGGATGCTCATCACGGTTGAAGACCTCGAGAGCAGAGCGGTAGGCGATAATCGATTGCGCGAGCAGCTGCCGGCTGGACTCACCTTGCACCTGGCGAGCCTGCTCTTGGAGCGCATTGCCGAGGTTGGTGCGTTCTGCGGCCCACTCCGGGGTCAGCGTCTGCTGATTTGGCGTGGATGGCTCTGCGTCAACTGGCGCTTCGTCCGACGATGCTTCGTCCGAAGATGAAGTGGCCGGGACAGTCGTCTCCTGCGCCGTGGCGGTGGCTGTGACGAGTACTCCGGCGACCACCAACCC
>JAJCXQ010000577.1 GCA_029263355.1 Acidobacteriota bacterium
TCCCCGGTGCGATACGTGACCTAGAGCCGATAAAAATGAGTGACCTCGCCCAAGTCACCAACAAGATGTTAGGAGACTCACATCAACATCCAATGCAACTCGGACCAATCGGCGACGCCTGCAGGCTCTTCAAAAACCAACTCAAGGGTGATTTGGATTCAATAGTCCTTAAGGCACTCCGGAAAGAGCCACAGCACCGATACTCGTCAGTCGAGCAGCTCTCCGAAGATATCCGACGCTATCTTGCTCATGAACCAGTTATGTCTCGAAAAGGCTCTCGTCGCTACTATGTATGGAAGTTCGTTAATAGAAACAAAGTTGCAGTGTTCAGCCTCGCGACGATCTTCCTCATCCTCGTGATATCCATATTTGCGGTCCTGAGCCAACAGCGAGGCGCGGAGGAAGAGAGAGACAAGGCAAGAAACGAGGCTACAAAATCTCTTCGAGTCGTCAACTTCCTGAGGAGCATTTTTGAGTCGTCCGACCCATGGAAGAAACAAGAGGATCCGATTTCAACACGTCGACTCCTCGATAAAGCCGCCTTTGATCTTACTACTGATCTTGAAGACGAACCGCTCGTGCGCGCCGATCTACTTGAGGTAGTTGCGGACATTTACAGAAAATTGGCCATCTACGACCAGGCTGAAGCAATAGGACAAACAGTCCTAGCAATCCGCAGAGCGCACCTGAACGAAGAACACGAATTGGTTGCCCTAGCACAAGCAGAGTTGGCGCAAATATCTTCGGAAATGGGAAGGTACAGCGAAGCAGAGCATATCTACAAACAGGTGCTAAGAAAATTCAAGGCCTCCCTCGGTAAAGACCATGAGCATATCTTGATCACCTACACCAATCTGGGCGCCATCTATCTGAAAATGGCTAGATACGATGAGGCCATCCAGTATCTCCAAAAAACACTTGAGATATGCGACCGCATCTATCCGGACGGAGATCCGCAAACTGCATACGCACTCAACAATCTCGGTATCGTCGTTAACAAACTGGGTCGATATGATGAAGCAGAAGCAATACATAAACGCGCGCTTGAGATGCGCCTACGCCTGCTCGGGGAAGAGCACTCCTCAGTCACAACAAGTCTTCAGAACTTGGCACGTGTCGAGAGCAATCGATCGAATCTTGATGCGGCAGAACAGCTTCTTCGTCGGGCACTGAGAATTCTTGGGAAGCTTTTCAGTACAGCGCATCCGCGGACTGCGGATATCACTAACAATCTTGCAGCTGTGCTCGCCAGAAAAGGGTCTCTCGAAGAGGCTGAAGCCCTGCACCGAAAGGCACTTCACATGCGAGTGACGCTCTTTGGGAGGGAACACCCCAAGGTTGCCAACAGCAAGAGAAACCTAGCTGCTCTCTTCGAGAGACAGGGACGCTTGGAGGAGGCGGAAGAACTCTATCTTGAATCTCTCGAGATCCAACGAGACCTACTCGGCCCCAGCCATCCGGCAGAGGCCTCTTCACTGAGTGGCATTGCAGCCATACGATGGCAAAGGGGAAATCTAATAGAGGCAGAGAACAATCTCAGGGAAGCGTTGACGATTCAGCGCGCTTCGTTCCCCAGCCCAAATAGAGAAATGCTCGAGACGCTCATAAATTTTAGTCGGCTTCTTGCCCTGAGAAGCGACCTGTCTGCTGCTGAAGTCCACCTGGCCGAAGCCCGGGACATTGCTACGAGCATCTTCTCGGAAGAGCATTGGTTGCTTGGAACTACGTTAAATCTCCAAGCGGCAGTGTTAGTGGGACAAGGCGAGTACGAACCTGCAAAGAAAGGATGCCTTGAAGCGATCAAGATACTCCAGGAACACTTCCCAGAAGACCACAGACTAGTGGCGTCTGCGAAAATCACCCTGGCAATGAGTCTAATTGGTGCCGGTAATGTCGAGGAGGGTGAGCGACTTCTTACAAGTGCGCTTAACACGCTTCGCTCACATGGTCCGGATGCTGCCCTCACAAGAAGAACAGCACTAGAGTTCCTCGTGAATTTCTACGAAGATCTAGGATCGCCGCTAAAGGCGAAGGTGTATAGGGAAAGGCTCTAGCGGTCTCCTTGGCAACTTGAAAAGGAGCAGATAAATGATGCGCTGCGACAGCAAACCCGCCAAAGAAGCCAATTGCTCGCCGGCAGCACGCCAAGAAGCCATGCAGGCACCTTCTGGCCCCAGGCGATCCTCGCAAACTCATGTGACCACAACACAGCGTCTTCAAGAATAATCACGTTGCACGCTGCTCACGAGTCTTGGTCGGCGGCTGCCGGTTGAAAAGGATCCGAGAGCGATAACTACCTCATGTAGGTTGGACCAGCCGACTCAGTGATCGACTTTCCGGACGAGGATAGCGAGTCACACAGTGAAGCTCTTTTCCGCTACTCTACGCTTCTAAAGTCACGTAACCAGGGGAGGAAGAAGCAGTGGCCCGTAAGACACACGTAACAGATGTACTTCAGGCTTGGAATAGGGGCGATGGAGAGGCGCTTGAAGACTTGGTGAATTTGGTCTACACCGAGTTGTACGAGCGGTGCCGACGAGCTCTTTCTAAGGAGCGACCCAACCACACGCTAGCTCCGACAGGCCTCCTCAATGAAGTGTACCTCAGGCTCGCAGCTCTCAAGAGAGTTTCGTGGACAAACCGCGCTACGTTCTTTGCTTTTTCTGTCCGACTCATCCGGCAAGTTCTGGTCGAGCACGCCAGAACTCTTAGCGCTCTCAAGCGTGGAGGGGCAGCCAGCCGGATTGATCTCGACCTTGCCCACCTTGCTGACCAACCGACTCAGACTATCGATGTGCTCGCACTTGACGAAGCACTTGAGCTACTCGAGGAGCGTGATCCCAGGATGGTGAAAATCATCGAACTTCGCTTCTTTGCGGGTATGACAGAGGAAGAGTGTTCCGAGGCGCTGGAACTATCCCGTGCAACAGTCCAACGCGACTGGCGATTTGCAAAACGGTGGCTCGCAAGCAGACTTTCAGGAGAAGCTGATGGATCAGGAACGCTGGACCACGATTAAGGAGATTGTTGAAGCGGCACTTGAGTTCTCGGCCGGGCAGCGTCCTGCATTCATCGACCATCGATGCGGTACTGATGTGGAACTGCGCAACGAAGTCGAAGGACTCCTAGCGGTCTCGACGAGCCAAGCGGACTGGTTCGAAGGACTTCGGCTCGGGCCAGAGTCCCTTCGCGATATCGCTCTATCGACTGGGGACACATTTGAAGGCTATGTCATTCGCCGGAAGCTCGCCGAAGGCGGTATGGCAAAGGTCTACCTCGCCTACGACGAGACCAACAAACGAGAGGTGGCACTCAAGATCGTCCCCAGGCGAAAGACCCGATTCAGTCCAAGAGAACACCAACTCCTTGCTCGGCTCAATCATCCCAATATCGCCCTGCTTCATGCTTCTGGAGATACTGATGTTGGTTTTCGATATCTTGTGATGGAGTACGTTGAAGGGGTCGCGGTTACGGAGTTTGCTGCTAGTCAAGGCCTCTCCCTGAGAGAGCGCCTAGCCCTCTTCCGCAAGATATGTGGGGCACTCCAGCATGCCCATCAGAAGTTCATAATCCATCGTGACCTCAAGCCCTCCAACATTCTCGTGACGGGGAATGGTGAACCTAAGCTCCTGGACTTTGGCATAGCGAAGGAGCTTCCGAGTGGATTTGAGGCGGCGACCGTCACGAGCCACCAGCACAGGCCGATGACGTATGCCTTTGCAAGCCCCGAGCAACTGAATGGTGAGTCAACTGACGCGACAACCGATGTCTACCAACTCGGAGTCATCCTGTGCATGCTTCTCACTGGAAGACTTCCCTATCCTGTTCAGAGTCTATTGGACCTTCCTCTGGCAATAAGAAGCTTGGAGCCCAGTGCTCCAAGTGAAATCTTGGCAAACAGCCGTAGTAATCAATACCCTGCTCCTGGGGCAGGAGAGTTGAATCCAGTTCAGAACTCTGAGAAGCTCACCGGTGACCTTGACGCGATTGCGCTGAAAGCACTTCGGAAAGAACCTTCAGAGCGGTATCAATCAGTAGAGAAACTTTCCGAAGATGTCAGACGGTATCTTGATGACGAGCCGGTGACTGCTCGTGTGGGGACACATCGATATCGAGTCAAAAAATTTCTGAAGCGATATCGGAAACTCGTGCTTGTGGCTTCTGGAGTCATTTCGATCTTGTCTGTGCTCGTAGTTGCTCTAGGGCTCTCTCTGCTTGAAACACAAAAACAGCGTGATAGGGCACTCGCCCATGCACGTCGAGGTCAGGCAGTCGCGAACTTCTTAACAAGCCTCTTCGAACAAAGCGACCCTGAGAACGGTGGAGGGCCAGATCTGCTCGCACGAGACATACTTGAGCGTGCCGCGGAACGAATCGCTGACGAGTTCACCAGTGATCGCGGTGTTCAGGCTCTTCTTCTTGCAATAATCGGGAAAACTCATACGAGCCTCGGATTGTTTGACCAAGCCGAGTCGCTGCTTCGTCAAGCGCTCGAGATCCGAGAAGAGCGATACGGGGAACTGCATGAATCTGTGGCCGTGACTCTTCTTCATCTCGGAAAGCTCTACACAAATCTCGGTCGTTTCGAGGAAGCAGAGCATTCTATTTCACGAGCGCTCCGGATTCAGCAGGAGATCTTGTCCGAAGATGACCTCAATCTCTCGACGACCCATAATAATCTCGGAACACTCTTCGTCCGCCTTGGTCGGTATAACGAGGCACTTCAACACTATGAAGAGAGCCTTGGGATACGTCACAAGCTCTTGGAGCCTCCCCACTCAAGCTTGGCATCGAGCTACAACAATCTCGCAACACTCTACAACCTAACCGGCAGATACGAAGAAGCCGAGGACCTCCACCGAAAGACTCTTGCGATGCGCATTGAGCTCTTCGGTGACAAGCACGACAAGGTAGCAGCGTCGAAGAACAACCTCTCTCGGGTACTCGACAATCAAGGAAGACTGCAGGAGCCTCTAAGGCTGAAGCGAGAAGCGCTCCACCTACGACGACAGATACTCCCTGCACAGCACAAGAATCTTGGCAAGAGCATAAACAATCTCGGAGCTGCCCTCCGACGCCTCGGCGATCTCGACAAGGCAGAGGCACTGCATCTGGAGGCGCTCGACCTTCGAACGAGTGCGCTAGGTGAAGAACACCCAGATGTAGCTGAGAGCCTAGGGAATCTTGCGAGAGTCTATATAGATCGAGATGCACTAGATGACGCTGATCCCTTGCTAGCACGAGCCCTTGAAATCAAGGAGAAATCATATGGATCGGACCATCCTAGTGTTGGTGGAACTCTCGCGATTCAAGCGAGACTCTTCAGAGCTCGGAAAGAGTATAGTGCAGCTGAGATGCTGATTCGACGGGCGCTTTCGATTGAAGCGAAGAGACCTGCACATTTCTCACGAATCAATTATCTCCAGTTGTTGTCCCTCATTCTCTTGGAACAGGGGCAGGTTTTGGAAGCTCAAGACGAGCTCGACACGGCAGAAGGCCTTGCGCATGATCTTCTTGACATTGACCACTACTACAACGCTGTACTTCTCTCTACTTCCGCAAGAATCCATATCAACAAGGGTGAGCCGCTCATGGCCGTCCAGGAACTAGAAAGTGCCCTTTCAACGCTTAGAGCGCTCTTTCCTGAGGGGCACGCTTGGGTCGTAGAGGCCGATGTCTCGTTAGGACTTGCGCGGGCACAGCTCTAGATGAGTGTCAAGATCCACACCACCTAGACGGATTGCTACAAGGCACTCAGTCCTACTCCCCAGCTGTAGAGAAAGAGGCGAAGAGAGCTCGCCGAGTGCTGCGGGTGGTTTGCGGTGGGTCGGGTGGACCAGGCGTGTTGGAAAATTTAAATTCCGTGAAGCTCTTGACGGCCGCTTTTCGCTTCTCACTGTAGAGGCTCAAATGAAGGCAACTTGCTCACAAGCGCCTGTTTGTGTAGAGTTACTAATATAGATTGGCGTAGATTTTGCTTCGCAGAACTTCTTGAGAGGGCATGAAAAATCATTTTCAAAAAAGAAAACTGGGAATAGGACTTTTGGCTTTGTTTGCAGTTGCATTGGTTTACCTGGCGATGCAAGGCAGAGATTCAGAAGGGCCAGTAGTGTTTGACGGGGACATTTCAATGGAAGGTGATGAAATGCTTCTATTAGAATCTCTCGTTCATGGTTTCTCTCTTCGAATTCCTCGTCATCTAGAGGTAGAAATGCTGGATTCCTATGGCGTGCCAGCTGATTCTGCACCGATGCGCCTAACTATCAGTGGAGATGGTGACTTCTTGGAGATCCAGCTAGTTACCGATTTTGATCCTCATGCAGACACACTTGCTTCCTACGCAACTGCGGTTTGGGAAGCGAACAAGAAAGATCATGGAGTCGACTTTGGCGGTAGCTTCCCAACAAAGCGTGTAGGCGGCCTCCGGACGATTGAGATGGGCGGTAAACAGGCCCTTGCCTTCGAAGTATCCGGTTGGTTTGATAGCTACGACGAGAGTGTGTTGTTAGAGCGAGAACACCAGCTTGTTTATTTTGTCTCGGATGAAAGCTTGTTCCTGGCCTCGGCGCCAGAGAATAGCCACATAGCAGCTTCTGTTCTTCAAAGTCTTTCTTTTCTTGAGTAGTTCGTTCGCATATTGGTTGGAAACGCAGCTTTTGTCTCAGTAGCAGGCCGCCCAGGTTTGAGGTTGTTGTGCAAGTTCCTTTGTTTCTTGTGGTCAAGCTGCCGCCGTTTGTTGACAAATAGATCGAATAACGCGTATTGGAGGAATAATGAGAAACTGTCGAGCGATTGGTTTTTTGTTCGCGCTTTGCGGAGGCGCCTCGGCGTCGAGTGCTCAGGTGTTCGAGTGGCCACTTGGAGGTGGCTTCGGTATAAATGAGGGATCATACGTCTGGTACTTCACAAATCCATATATCGACGACCTGGAGTGTGACTACGATGGGGTGGGAATTAGGGCGCCGCGATATTGTGGCTACCATGCTGGAGAAGATTGGAGCGGGACTGATGACTGTGGTGAGCCAATTGCCTCGCCATACGATGGTGAGGTTGTGTATGAGACTGATTTTTCTGGCAGTTATGCGATCGTTGTCAAGTACCCTCTCTTGGAGGGTAATATCTATATGACATTTCACCACTGCCAGGATGATCCGGACTCTCGCTGGCCAATGGGGCCGATTGATCAGGGCGACACTATATGTAAGGTCGGCAAGACTGGGACGGGATCCTGCCACATGCACTGGGAGCTGAACCACTATGAGGGAGAATTCGGTTTGAATTTCTCGTTGTCAAATCCTTGGCTTGAAGGGACTCGATGTTCCCTGTTAGACGAAGCCCGTCAGAACTGTATAGGCGATGATAGTGATCGCAAACGACTTACGTTTAAGAATGGCCTCGCAACCTACGGGACACCGTCTCTTTTTCTCTCTGATCGAGGCCACGAGGCGGTATCGGTTCGATTAGTTGATGGGGATTGGAGTGAGAGCTTCACTGTGTCTGGTTTCTCTCCGAATTCGTTGGCGTATCTCAAGGAAAGCACTGGTACAGGTACATCCTTGGTACCTCTCTCTCAAGCGTACGAAGATGCCTTAGTGGTTGACATTGAGTATATGGACGAGACCGGGTCCTGGGTGCGTTGGCAGTTCCATAGCTCGCTTTCGTTCTTCTCTCAAGAGACTATCTATAGGATACGGGCTGGCACTCTGCCTGAAGGCAGCTGGCACCTCATTATTCCTGTTCCAAGCCATGAGCAGCGAGATGCTCGGGCTCGGATGGAAATGATTCAGCTAGCGAACTTGGATGCCTGCAGCGCTTCAAGAAACAACTCTTGTTTCTCACTTGTCGAGAATAGAACTTTTAAAAAGCGCTCGTCGCCGTTTGCAGGCAGCGACATTTGGGATATGTGGAGTATGAAGGCAAAGATCATCGACTCTGAAGGTGCGAGCCAGAGTAGGGATCTTCTCTACGCATCTCATCGGGAGAACCCGCTCCTTCGGTGTGTGCGGCGTGTCGAACCATCGTCGGGGGCTCGGGATGAACTTTGGTCGCCTGTAGCTCCTGGGAGGGTCTATTCAACTCCTAGTGTGACGCTTGATTTCGCGCAGCAAACTTTCGCGAACAGTGACAATTGCAACGAACAACTTGCGGAATAAGGGGCTAATTTTGCGATACGTACTACGTGTTCTCGTTGCATCGATACTCTTTGGGGCCTGCCTCACTCCTAGTCTAGAAGCAGATATCCAACAGCTCATCACAAACGGCAACTTCGCCAGCAATAGCAGTGGATGGACACTCGAGGACGATTTCTATGCTGACAACCGCTTCCCTAACGCTCACACAGCTCCTGGATACGCCTACCTCTCAGAATCCGACGGCTCTCCAGGTAACGACCTCGGTGGCAAGCTTTATCAAGAACTTACTATTCCTGCCAACACGCTGCCGACAACAGTCTTCACGTTTTGGTACTACATAACGACGGTTGAAACCTCGGGTTCACCAGACGAGTTGAAGGTGACGGTACGCACTCCTTCAGGTTCATTTTTAGAGGAACTGGTAGAGCTTGACAACAGAGATACTCCGATCCCGGGCCTTACCTACGTCTTTTGGAACGGAGACCTCAATGACTACATAGGGCAGACCATCCGCATTCAATTCGAAGGAGACACCAATAGTACTGAGCCAACAACATTCCGGATTGATAGCGTGTCGCTGTTGGCAAACGTTGAAGAATGCAGTCGCCCCGACTCGGATACCAACAACCCACAGAACATTTCACAAACGAGCGCGACCTTACATGGTGATGTTGATCCCAACGGCTGTCCAACCGATGGATGGTTCATGGTCGGCGGGAGTCCCAGCACCCTCAACACTGAAGTCGGTCGTCAGCCGGCCGGGTCGGGGAACTCAGAGGTAGACTTCGAATACACATACACGAATCTGCCGTGTGGGCAGACGCTCTACTACGAGATGTTCTCAGAGAACGCTGGTGGCGTCGATCACGACAACGATGTCGAGTCGTTCAGTACACTTCCGTGTGTTCAGCCGCCCTCAGCTACTACATTGGCGGCATCTGAGATCACTGCGACGACCGCGACACTCAAAGGAAACGTCAACCCCAATGGTCTCTTGACGGTCTACTCGTATCTCTATATCGCCGTGGATTCCGGTGAGCCGTCAATATCCGCCCCAATTCCTGCTGGCATTGCAGGATCCGGTACAAACCCCGTGTCAGTTCCGGTGCCCATCACGGACCTCGCTTGTGGGACTCAGTACTCTTTCTATCTTGTTGCGGTCAGTGATGGCGGCCAAGATAACAACATCGACAATCCTCTCACGTTTACGACAGCTCCCTGCGCAGGCCATCCCGGCGAATTCACGATGGCTCTTGATGAGCCATTCTGTGACCGCTACGACCCAGAAGGTCCCGCGATACGGATCAACTGGACCACATCCAGCGGAGCAAATACCTACACTCTCTACCGAGATGGAGCAATCTACCCGAACGGTGTGGGCATCGTCGGTAACACCTTCCTGAACAGCCTTGGGCTAGTCGAAGGAAACACGTACCAGTACATGGTTGTTGCCCATAACGATAGTGGATATACCCCTTCAAACACTGAGACCATCACTGTGCCCAATAACGTCTGCGACGAACCAGATTTCCCGCCGCTTCGACAAGATGTCGACGACGGGAGATCGTATGGCGGATCAGGGTCTGGTAGTAGTGGAGGAAGCAATCCTGTATGTGGCAACGGCACACTTGAGACCGGAGAGGACTGTGACCTTGGAGGAGAAAATGGCGAGTGCCCAGGTTCCTGTAGCGGGAGCTGTACAACGAACACCTGCTCCAATACTCCGCCGACGATCTCGTTGATTGAGCCGGACGGATCAGGCGACACGACAGACACCTCGTTCACGATTCGATGGATCGACGATGACCCGGACGACGATGCACTCATCAGGCTCAAGTGGAGTCCGGAGGCTGATTGCACACCCAACAACCTGATCAAGAAGAACATCTCGGAAGACGATGAAGCCGATTCCCTGCTCTGGGACACGTCTGGGCTCCCGCCAGGTGACTACTACGTTAGAGCGATGATCGACGATGGGGTCAGTCCCATAGCCATTTCGTGTTCAGGGCCAGTCACGAAGACGACGGGTTCAGGCAACAGTCCACCTTCGATCACGCTTCTTGAGCCCAACGGAGTAGGTGATAGTGCCGATGCATCCTTTACGATCCAGTGGGTCGACAGCGATCCAGACGATGACGCAGCGATCCGTCTGAAGTGGAGTCCGGAGGCTGATTGCACGCCAAGTGCCTTCATACAGAAGGACATCTCGGAAGACGACGAGACGGATCAGTGGGTGTGGGACACCTCTGCGCTTGGTGAGGGTAACTACTATGTCCGTGCTACGATTGATGATGGTGTCAACCCACTTGGCGTCGATTGCTCGGGGCCTGTCGCAGTGACAGCCAACCCAGTGAACGTTGCACCTTCGATCACGCTTCTTGAGCCCGATGGTTCGGGTGACACTGCTGACACGTCGTTTACGATCCGGTGGAACGACAGCGACCCTGACAGCAATGCAGAAATCCGCCTTAAATGGAGTCCTGAGGCGGACTGCACACCGAGTAACCTCATCGAGAGAGGCCTCCTCGAGGATGAGGAAACAGACCAATGGGTGTGGGATACGTCAGAGCTGCCTGAGGGTGACTACTATGTTCGTGCCACGATCAACGATGGCGTCAATCCGCTTGGAGTAGCGTGCGCAGGACCGATATCCGTTGTTCACGGATCCGGACCAATCGTCTTGTTCGAAGACGACTTCAACGACAACAGTATCGACAGTCAGAGGTGGACTCGATTTGATGGGCATACGGTCTCAGAATTAGACGGCGTGCTCCAGACTCGGGCTGACGTCACTGATCAGTACGGTGTTGCCGAGACAGCGTGGTTTGACGTCAATCCAGATGTCATCCTCACGATTAAGCGACGGGTCAGGCACCACTACGGCAACAACTACTACATCGGTACGTTCAGCTTCGTGCTTGAGAACGAGCCTGACTACACATGGGGAGTGAAGTACGGCCAGATGCAGTACCAAAGCAGTATCCACTGCCCTGTGTTTGGTATCTACATGGTGCGAAACAACAACACGCCTCATCAATGTGATCAGGCTGGTGGTCCCAACATCAGCCCGATGATCGCGCCAATTTGGGACACGTGGTTTGATGAGCGTTTCGAATACAGTCCCGGTACCGGTGCGATTGACTACTACATCAACGACATCCTGCAGCTGCAATGGAACGTCGGGCCGGTCGCGGCTGGCGGTGCGACCCCTCCAAGGGCGAAGATTCAGATTGTGCCGTGGGGTTGGTGGACTGGTCATGAGCAGTTAGTTGATGACCTTATCGTGACAGCGTCGGAGGGAGACTCCGCACCGCGTCCACTCTTCCCGCCCGTAGCAACCGATCTCTGTATGTACACGAGACCGGCTCTTGGAGCAGATGGCATGCTCTATGCTGCTGCCGGATCGGTCTGTGACAAATCGATCGCAGCGGTGCAAGGGCCAGCTGCGTTCGATCCGAGTGACGGCTCAGTGGCATGGGGACCAGTTGTTCCTGATGGGTGCGACAATAGTTCCAGTGGCATTGAACGGATTGCAAGCCAAGGTGTATCTCTCGGATCTAATGGCCTGCTCTTT